>JBNVCE010000067.1:0-8753 GCA_050410885.1 Thermoplasmatota archaeon
ATATCAGATATGTGTGCTATTTTCATGAAAGGTTGTAAACAAAATCTGTTTATATTTTTTGTCTAAAATGATTATAGTTTTTATTTATTTTTTATTTTTATTGAAACATTTTTTTCGTTTTGTTTAATCTCAAAATCAACATCAAAAAAGTGTTTTAAAACCCATATATTTGTACGGGCATGACTACTTAACTCTCTAATAAAATATGTTGGACTTTCATTTTTATTAGAAATCACCAAATACGGTAAAATCTGATCAAAAGCATGAACATCAAAATTAGCACCAGATTCAATCTCAGCTAACAGGTTTTTAACTACTTTTTTACCAACTTCTTCAGCTGTTAAGTTTTTTTCACCCAGAACTGTTGATCCAATAACCGTATCATTTGATTTAACCCATAAAACTATACCTGTTCCTGGTGAAAAAGAATTTGTTTTTTCAATTATTATATCTTCTTTTAAATTATATTTAAGTAACTCTTTTATTGCGGAGTGTTTAATTCTTGTACTAATGTGATCTGGTAAATTCGAAATATGAATAACACCATGAACTTCAGAAAATTTTTGCTCTTTTTCCGGTGTTAATTGTTTAAAATCTGAAACTGGATAAATTGTTATTTCAGCCTCACCTCCTCCCTTTGGGTAATAACCACGTTTTATTAAATTAATATCAACTAATAAACCTAAATTTTTCAACAATGATATAAAAACATTTTTAAAATAATCCCAAGTTGGAGCCCATTTAACATCTGTTCCACCAGTTAGTTTAATTGTTACTGGTTCTTTGGATTTTAAAGAAGCAAGTATGCATGTTTGAAAAACTAAGATTATACTACCTGCAGTGCCAATGTCAAATTTATATTTCCCACCTTTTAAATCACCTGGAATAAAGGTTAATGTTGATGAACCAACATCTAAACCAGTTGTTTCAGCATTACATAATTCTTTTACACTTTTTATTGCAATATAATGTTGTGCTTTTATCCCTGGATCAGGTCTATTTGCCCTAATATTTATTATTTTAATTGATTCTTTTTTTAGTGTAGAAAGCGCAACAGATGTTCTAAGAATCTGTCCACCACCCTCACCATAAGCTCCATCAATAGTTAACAATGATTATCACCATCATTTTTTTAAGTAATCAAAAATCATTTTAAGTGCTGCGTTACAAGTATAATGCTTATTTTCAATACGATTACCTTTAAATTGATACTTTTTAACATCTGTACCTTTTGCACTTGAAATAGCAATAAAAACAAGTCCAACGAGTTTTTTCTGAGTTCCACCAGTTGGTCCAGCTATTCCTGTTGTTGATAAACCTAAGTCAACATTTGATTTTATTCTTATATTTTCAGCCATTATTTTTGCAACTTGTTTACTTACTGCCCCATATTTTTTTAAAATATGTTCAGGAACATCTAAAAGCTCTGTTTTTGCTTTATTGCTATATGAAACAATTCCTCTATCAAAATAATGTGAACTACCAGAAATATTAGTTAAGCTATGGGCTATTAATCCTCCTGTACAAGACTCAGCAGTCGCAATAGTAATTTTTTTTTGTTTTAAACAATCAGCAACTTTTTTTAAAAGTTTATCATCTATCAAGCTTGATTACACCTCATTTTGTTAACTTAAATAATTTCATAACTATTTAAATGATTTTCATGATTATATCAAAGATTAAATAGGTTTATTGATATCCACTTTAAAAAACCATTTAAAAATTATAATTAGCCCCGTAGTGTAGTGGTTAACATAAGAGACTCTGGATCTCTGGACCCCAGTTCGAATCTGGGCGGGGCTGTGTTAAGTAAGGAGTAAAATTATGGAGAATAAATCTAATGAAAAAAAGGATTTTATTCGAGAAATTATTGATGAAGATATAAAAAATAATAGATTTAATGGACGTGTGCATACCAGATTTCCACCTGAACCTAATGGTTATCTACATATTGGTCATGCTAAATCTATTTGTCTTAATTTTGGAATAGCAGAGGAATATAATGGTAAATGTAATCTAAGATTTGATGATACCAACCCTGCAAAAGAAGAAGAAGAATATGTTAAATCAATAATAGAAGACGTAAAATGGCTTGGGTTTGACTGGGAAGATCGATTATTTTTTGCTTCTGATTATTTTGATAAAATGTATGAGTATGCTGTTGAATTAATAAAAAAAGGAAAAGCATATGTTGATGATTTATCAGCTGAGGAAATAAGTAGTTTTCGAGGAACTTTAACCAAACCTGGTATAGAAAGTTTTTACAGGAATCGCTCTGTTGAAGAAAACCTTGAACTTTTTGAAAGAATGAAAAATGGTGAGTTTGCTGACGGGGAAAAGGTTCTAAGAGCTAAGATAGACATGGCTCATCCTAATCTGAATATGCGCGATCCTGTTATGTATAGAATTTTACATGAATCTCATCATCGTCAAAAGGATAAATGGTGTATATATCCAATGTACGACTGGGCTCATGGGCTTGAGGATTCTATTGAAGGTATCACTCATTCTATTTGTACATTAGAATTTGAAAACCACCGTCCATTATATGATTGGTTTCTTGATGAGCTTGGTTTATATCATCCTAGACAGATTGAATTTGCTAGGTTAAATTTGACTTATACTGTTATGAGTAAAAGGATGCTTAAAGAACTTGTGGATGGTAAATATGTAAATGGCTGGGATGATCCAAGATTGCCAACCATCAGTGGTATGCGAAGACGTGGTTATTCACCTGAATCAATAAAGAATTTTTGTAAAAAAATTGGTGTTGCAAAAGTTAATAGCATGGTTGATTTTTCATTTCTTGAGCATTGTGTTAGGGAGGATTTAAATAAAACTGCTTTGAGGTTTATGGGTGTTTTACATCCACTTAAAGTTGTAATTGAAAATTTCCCAGAGGATAAAATTGAAGAGTTTGATGCAGTTAATAATCCAGAAGATCCATCTGCCAGTACTAGAAAAATTCCTTTTTCAAAACATTTATTTATTGAAAAAGATGATTTTATGGAAAACCCTCCTGAAAAATTTTATAGACTCTCGCCAGGGAAAGAGGTTAGATTTAGATATTCATATTTGGTAACATGTAATGAGGTTATAAAAAAGAATGGGGAGGTAGTTGAGTTAATATGCTCAATTGATCCTGAGACAAAAGGTGGTTTTGCACCTGATAAAAGAAAGGTTAAATCTACTATTCATTGGGTTTCAGCCAGTCATTGTGTAGATGCAGAAGTCCGATTGTATGATAGACTTTTTACTGTTGAAGATCCAACTGGTCATAAGGGTGTTGATTTTAAAGAGTTTATTAATCCAAACTCTCTTGAAATTTTAAAAAATTGTAAAGTAGAATCTGCTGTAAAAAATCTAAAACCATTTGATAGATTCCAGTTTGAACGTCTTGGTTATTTCTGTATTGATAAAGATTCTAAACAGGATCATTTGATAATTAATAGAACTGTTACACTTCGTGATACTTGGGAAAAAGTTAAACAAAAATTAAAAAATTAAATTGTGATAATTATCAATATTATTTAAAAATGGTAATTTATTAATTTTAAATCTTCTTAGCCCCGTGTTGTAGTGGTCAATCATGCTGGCCTTTGGAGCCGGCGACAGTGGTTCGAATCCACTCGGGGCTATTTTTGTTTTTTTTCTTATAAATATTTTAAAAATAATTGTAAATCTTTATTAATTGTTTAATTAACAAATCCAAAAAATTATATAATTACATTGTAATCACAAGAATTAAAAATAATTATTAGCCCTGTGGTGTAGTGGCAACATTCTGGCCTTTGGAGCCAGCGTCAGCAGTTCAAATCTGCTCAGGGCTGTTAAAAAACCTGTGTTTTTTTAAATCATTTTTTTGGTTTTTTAGAGATATAAATAGTAACAATTTTAAAGGTATAATGCTTTAATCTTAAATAGAACATCAAATTTAAATAAACAAAATATATTATAAATTAAATAATATAAAAATATGGAGTGCAAAAAATTGACAGTGGATTTTGACACATACATAAAAAAATTTGAAAGTTTGGTTATAAAATATATTCCTCCAAAACAGCAATGGACCCCTTCTGATTATGCAACATATGGTCCCAGGGATATTTATAGGGTGCCAGATAAAAAAGCAAAAGAGCTTTGTTTTGAAGCAATAAAATATCAATTTAAAAGACATTACGAGAATAACAACATTTATCATAAATTTTGTAAAACTCAAAATTTTACAGTTCATAAAATTAAAAATTATGATGATTTAGAAAAAATACCTTTAATTCCAGATAAATTCTACAAGGATTATCCAGTGGGTAAAGATTTTGCAATTTGGTTAAGTAATATTTTTACTGGTGAAATCCCAACTGTTAAAATATCTGGGAAAAATCCTTCTTTTGACGATGTGATTAATGCTTTTAATGCATCAGGCATGGTTGTTGCATACAGTAGCGGAACAAGTGGAAGACATACTTTTATTCCAAGGGATTTAAGAACATTTAATATGGCTGAGTATCTAGGAGCAAAGGTTGTAATAACGATGGCTTATCCTATTTGGGATTCCAGTATGAATGGTTATTTATTAATGCCCAATCCATTTAAAACAAATGTTTTTGCAGGCAAAGTCTGTACTATTTATTTTGATGTAATAAAAGATGTAAAAGTGGCAATAGACAGAGAAATAAATACTGAAACAATCAGACTCAGTATGTTAGGGGGAAAAGGTATAAAAACAACAATAGCAGCAATTGCTATTAAAAGAATGTATAAAAAAATTGTTAATAATATCATCAAATGGTTAGAACAAAATGAAAAACAAGGAAACAAAATAGCTTTTGCTGGTGCTCCTTTCATACTGTACTCTGTTATGAAAAAACTGGGGCATGATGGTAAAACATTTGATTTCTCAGGTAAAGGTGCAGTATTAACCGGTGGTGGATGGAAAATACATGAACATGTTCGTGTATCAGTTGCTGATTTTAGAAAAAAGGTTGAAACAATTCTTGGTATAAAACCTGAGCATTGTCTTGATTTATATGGCATGGTCGAGGGTAACGGCTGGATGACTCATTGTCCTGAAGGTCATTACCTGCATGTTCCGCATTCGTATTATCATCCTATGGTTTTTGATGAAGAATTAAAACCTGTTGGTTATGGTGAATTTGGAAGATTTGGTTTTCTTGATGGATCCACTTATAGTTATCCAGGTTTTATTATTAGTGGTGATAGAGTAAAACTACTTGAGCATTGTCCTGTTTGTGATAGACCAGGTCCTGTTCTTGAACCTGAAATTAAAAGAGCATCAGGTGAAGAAACAAGAGGATGTGCTGAGGAAATGCGGAAAATGCTTGCAACTGAGTTTGGTAGGTGAAAAATCAATATGCTTACACCTTGGGAGATTAAAAAAAAGGAATATTTACCTCCAATGTTAATGATGAAAATGAATCTTTTAGGAACTTTTTCTTTAATAAAAATATTACTAATGAATCTTGGAACAATAAAAGCAGTTAAAAATCAAGAGAAAAAAAATATTTATGTTAGACCTAAACCAACGTATGTTATTCCTAAATATGAAAAAGAAATGAAATTTTGTAACCTAGATGAAAAATATCTTAGACCTACTTTGTATTGTAACAGTCATGCACCAGAAATCATAGCACTTGCTAATAAGCTTGGGGCTTATAAAAAATCAGATTATGAATTTGCGCAATCTGCTTTTGAGTTTGCTAAAAGAAAAATAATACTAGAATTTGTACCATTAGATGGTGTTGAGCAGACTTTACAAAGAGGAACAGGCACCTGTCTTCATAAAATTTCTGTTTTTATTGCACTTTGTAGAGCAGCCGGTATAAAAGCTCGTTATAAATTTTTTGCATTAACAATGCTTGATGAATGGATGCAACCAGCATTAAATAATGCTCCTTTGATGAAACAATGGTATGATGTGATGGGATTTTTTTTACTACATGGCGAAGGTGAGGTTTTTATTGATGGTAAATGGATTCCTGGAGATGTTGGTGCAGAACCTGAACGTCAAGCCTCAGCAGGGTTACCAGTTACAAAACTTGGTGAAGACTCGATTGGGTTATGGTTATTCCCAGTTCCTGGAACAATTATTCGTAGAGAATCAATTCCTTTAGGTTTAAAACTACCATCTGAAATCCTTATGAAGCGTTTAGTACCTAATTCTGTTGCTGGTTTAAATAATGGTATTTTAGAACAAATTGAGCAAGGTAAAAAAATCATAAAAGAAGCAGGTGGTGAAAAAGCTTATGATACACTTGCAAGAGAAAAACGTGCAAAAAGCATCCCTATGGCTTCTTTATTAAAAAAATCTGATAAAATCATTTTTGAGGAATAATTTTGAGGAACAATTAATGAAAAAAAATATTTTAAATTATTTGAGATATTTTGGACCTGGTGCGATTCTTGCTTCAATGACAATTGGTGCTGGTAACATTGTTTTAGCACCTAGAGTTGGTGCATGGGCATTACCTGCTTATTCTGCACTTTGGATTGTAACCTTTGCACTTGTTACAAAGGGTTTAACAGCTTACACGGCAACTAGATACTCCTTGCTTTCTGGAGAACATATTATGACGCTTTTTGCCCGTTTCCGACCACGTGGATGGATAAACATTGTTTCTATAATTATTGGTTTTTGCTTACTACCTTTTATGATTTCTACTTTCTTGATTATTCTTGGCAATGTTATGACATCATTTACTAATACTGGAAATTATTTAATTTGGGGTATTGGTATTGGACTTTTGATTGCTTTTTTTGGTTTTTTTGGAAGTTATAAAATCCTGCAAAGTGTTCAACTTGTTTTTGCATTTTTTTTAGCCCTTGGTGCTATAATAGCTGTGCTTGTTGTAAATCCTGACTGGTTATCAATTTTTACAAACATGTTTGTTGTACAAGTTCCAAAGGTTGCAGCATGGGTGCCAAGTGATTCTGATATTCTTGCTTTACCAGTATTACTGCAACTGGCTGCAGTTTATGGAACTATGAATGGTGTTTATTCTGATTTTACTGCTTATATTTCATGGTGGAGAAAAAAAACAGATGAAAAAAAGATAGAACTAAATTCTGAAACATTTTCTGGAATGAAACTTGATTTGTTTTTATCATTAGCCATAGTTGCTATTTTTACTATTGCTTTTATGGCTTCAGGAACTGTTATTCTTGGTCAGCGGCAAAGTGTACCTAATGGTGTTGAATTAATAGAATCACAAAGAAGTATTTATTCAACAATTAATTCTTTTGTTGGAAACTATATTTATCCTCTTGCTATTTTAGTTGTAATTGGCGGAACGATTTATGCTGGTATGGATGCTGTTCCTCGAATGATTAAAGCATGGGCTGATCCTATTAGTAAACGTGTTCAAAAATGGAGTTTTAAAAAATTTCAAGGTTTTATTGTTTTATATTTATTATTTGTAAGTGTTCCTTTAATGTTTATAAAACAACCAATAATTCTTTCAAGCATTTATCTTTTTTTAACAGGGGTAATAGGTATGTGGCTTTTTGGCTGGGCTGCATTATGGGCAAATCAAAAATATTTACCAAAAGAACAAAAATTTGGAAAGACAATGTTTATTATTTTGTTATTGAATAATATTGTCGTTACAATTTTCATCATATCAATATTTATCATAAAATAAAATCTTTATATACTCATGCTGTTATACCACATCACAGTATCATCAATAGTTGTATTTAAATCATATTTTGGTTTATAACCTAATTCATTTTCAGCTTTGCTTATATTTATAATTCTATTATGACCAAGGACTTTCACTTTATGTTTTGTTAAAAGGGGATTTTCACGTCTTAAAATAGTCCATAAGCCTTCTATAAAAAAAGCAATAAAGTATGCTTTTTTATACGACATATATTTTTTTGGTAAAGGAGTATTTATTTTTTCTGAAAGTTTTTCTATAATTTGTCTTGGTGTGCAATCAAAGCTTTTAACGTTATACACCTGAGCATTTGCCTGTCTTGTTTCACCAATAATTCTAAGAAGATAAGCTATATCTCGAGCATCTGAGATAGAAATTTTTTGTTCTCCACTACCTATATAAAAAAATCTACCTGATTTTAAAGCGTTAATAAGAAAAGGAGCAATCATCCTATCTCTTGGACCAGTTACCAATGGTGAACGAATTGCAGAAACAAAGATACCATTTTCTAAACCATACTTCCACAGTAGTTGCTCAGCTTTATATTTGGTCTTACCATATTTTGCAGCTGGTTTTTTTGGATAATCTTCTGTTATTGGTTGATTTGTTTTTGGAAAACCATAAACTGCTGCTGAGCTCATATAAACAAATTTAGGAATTCTATTTTTAACACAAGCATCAAGTAAATTTTTTGTTCCTTTTAAATTAACCTCATAAAAATCTTTTTTAGACCCCCAGTCTCTAGGAATTGCGGCAATATGAAAAACGATATCTACCCCTAAACAGGCTTTTTCTAAAGATTTTGGATTTCCAAGATCACCAAAAGAAAAAGTAACTTTTTTCCCTTTTAGAAAAATATCCTTACTTGTTCTTCTTTTTAGTACGCGAACATTATAATTATTATCCAGTAATTCATCAACAAGATGACTTCCGATAAAACCTGTTCCCCCAGTTACAAGAACTTTCATGATCTAAGATAATAAAATATCTCTTTTAAATTAATAGCGTAATTTTAAATAATTATTTAATATTCACCTGGATGCATAGTTTATTATATACGAGCTTTTTTGCTCCTGT
>JBNVCE010000068.1:0-8542 GCA_050410885.1 Thermoplasmatota archaeon
AATACATTTCAAGAAAAGATAGATATGATAAACAGTTAATTGAGAAACAAGGGTTTAACAAAGAACAGATAGATAAAATGAGTGTGAAAGAGAAAATAAACATATTGTATGAATACAGAAGAGATCAATATGAAAAACTAACTGATGCAGTTTACTATAGAAGAGGATGGACACCAAATGGTGTACCAACTCCTCAAAAAATGAGGCAATTAGGTATGGATGACCCAAGGATGTTAAAAATGCTGCAGGAAAAAATAGATGAAGATGAAAAAGCTGGTTTAAATGTTTGGAGAGGAAAATACATAAAAGGTGAAAAACCACCTACTATTCAACCAAGATATTGGGGAAAATGGTAATAAATGGATAAAGAAAAATTTGAAAAAATAAAAGGAAAATTGAAAAAATCAATAATTGGTATTGCTGGCTTAGGCGGACTTGGTTCAAATGCAGCTGTTTCCCTTGCCCGTGCTGGTGTGGGGAAACTAGTACTAGTTGATTTTGATATAGTTGAAAAAAATAATTTAAATAGACAATATTATTTTTTAGATCAAGTTGGTAAATACAAGGTTGATGCATTAAAAGAAAACATAAAAAAAATCAATCCAGAAACAACAGTTGAAACATATAATATGAAATTAATAAAAGGCTCAATGGAAAAACCTTTTAAAGAAGTTGATGTGGTAATAGAAGCACTTGATAATGCTGAAACAAAAACAGTTTTTATAGAAGAGATATTAACAAAATTACCAAGAAAACCGATTGTCGCTGCATCAGGAGTTGCAGGTTATGGTCATTCAGACAGGATAAAAACAAAAAAATTAGGCTGTCTATATATGTGTTACGATGAACATGCTAAATCATCTGATGATGATGTACTAATGGCTCCACGTGTTATTTTAATGGCTAACTGGGAAGCAAATGTAGCTTTAGAAATTATACTAGGTGAAGATAAATGAGCATTGAAGTAAATGGTAAAAACATACAATGGGTGCAAAATGAAACAGTTGAACAACTTCTTAAAAGAATGAAATATACTTTTCCACTTGTGGTTGTAAAAGTAAATGAAAAAGTAATACCAAGAAAAGATTTTGGAACAACAATAATACCTGATAAATCAAAAATCGCTGTTATTCATATGATTAGTGGTGGATAAAATTACTTTTTTTCATTGATTTTATTAATAAATAAATATACTGTTATTACAAGTAATGGAACAAAAATAAAAAAAATGTATTCTTCAACAGGAATACCAAAAAGGTTTCCAATAATTTTTTCATCTGAAAAACTCCATATTCCTAATCTAACAGATATTTGATCCCATATTAATCCAATTATAAACAAAACAATCAAAGAAATTACCAGGTTTTTTAGATTAATTCTATCCTTTAGAATAAAAAGTAATGTAATAGATGGTATAACTGCAAAAAAACTAATTAAAATTAAATAATCATACATGAAAAAGAAAATAAAATAAATCTTATTAATTTTTTTTAAATTTTTTTATTAATAAATAGAATTAATAACTGTTAATAATGAAAAACCAAGTGCAAAAAGTAGATAAGTACAATACATCAAAATCCATGATGGCGTGTTTTCAAATATTCTACTTGTTTTTTTATCTTTCAACATAAAATGAAAAACAAAATAAGCAGGAATTGCTAAAAATGAAAGCACCCATAAATATGAATCAAGTAAGCCAATATTTATTAAAATAGGTATATAAGCAAATGGTAAAATCATTAATGGTAACACCATAATAGCTGCTTTTTTTAATCCATATGTGTTAATAAGTGTTTTAGTCCCGGTTTTTTTATCTGCTTCACAATCTATAATGTCCTTTGTAATTGACCCCCCGATTAAAAAAGTCATAACAATAAAACTTATTGTTAAAGGTATTTTTTCAAGTGGGTTACCAAAAACACTCCATGATGCCAAAATTCCAAAAAATCCTCTTGGTATTGCTATCCAAATCTGATTTAAAAAAAGCTTATCTTTTACTCTAGGTGGAAGAGAATAAGAAATTGTAAACATTGTAATAAGAAAAACCATGAAAGTAAAAGTAAAATTTATGGTCATGGAAAGCAAAAAAGCAGTTATGTATAAAATAAAAGAAATAATTTTTGCCTGTTTTAAACTAACATCTCCACGGACAATAGGTCTGTAGGGTTTAGAGATTTTATCAACCTCAACATCTGTTGCTTGGTTTAATGCATTAGAAGCAGCATTTAATATAGCTAATGAAAAACTAGCAGGAATTACTGTTACTAAGAAGACATGAAACAAATCAAGAGAAATACTATTTTGAAAGTAACTAGCAATCATTATACATGAAGAAACAAAAATTGGAGCAATCAATGTAAATGGTCTGACTAAATCAATATAACCTTTTATGTGTTTATTTTTTACTAAATTTAACATTTTTTAACTCTCCAAATCAATATTTTTCTTTGTGTTCTTTTTATATTATAAAGATTATTTGACAAGTATTACCAATTAACCAAAAAACAAGACAAAATTTTTTTATTAAAACAAATTAAATAGAGGTAAAAATATTAAGAAAAAATATATGGATGATTAATATGGTGAAATTTAGAGGATTTATAGCAGTTGATGTACCATTAAACAAAAAACTATTAGATATGGAAAACGAGATAAAAAATACTCAAGCAGATCTTAAACTCGTTGAGCCAGAAAACATACATGTAACATTAAAATTTCTTGGAGATACAGATGAAGAAAAAATAGACGAGATTCAAGAAATAATAAAAAATTCAGTAAAAGATATCAATGCTTTTGATATAAAACTTAAGGGATCAGGTGTTTTTCCAAATAAAAACTATATGAAAGTTATCTGGGTTGGACTTGAAAATGCAAAAAAATTACAAGAAATAGCAAAAAAATTAGATAAACAACTGGAAAACTTAGGATTTAAAGCAGAAAAAAGAGATTTTGCAGCACATTTAACAATAGCAAGGGTTAAATCATCAAAAAACAAAGAAAAACTATTACAAATATTAGAAAAATATCAAGATGTTGAATTTGCAGTTATCAATGTTAACTCAGTTAAACTTAAAAAAAGTGATTTAACACAAAAAGGCCCAATTTATACAACTTTAAGGGAAATAAAATTATGATTTTTTTAGGTGGTGAAGTTTAATATTAAACTGGTTTATTATTTTAGGATTAATTAATTTAATATTGTTTATTATAGGTGTAACAATTTTTATACCTGGTGAAAAACTTAAAATAAAAAAATCAGATTTGTTAAGAATTTTTAAAAATCAAATATTTTATATTTTATTAATTATTGGGGTTTTAATACTTCATTTAATAGAGGTTAACTTTATAGAACCACATTTACCATTAAATGATTACACAAGTATTATAAGAGATTTTGAAGGAGAAATAGTTTTTAGTTTTTCACAATACTGGACTGCACCACTTTTATATTTTTTTGTAATAATCTACATTGGTATTTATCCATTTACGCTATGGTTTTCACCATTTTATTTTCTAATAACTGGAAATAAAAAAGCAATGAAAACATTTTCATATGGTTTAATATTAATTTACATTGTTACTTTACCATTTTATTTATTCATACCTGTTACAAACGTTTTTACATATTACAATATCCAATCACCTTTAGAAATTGTTATACTTTCTGTTGAAAATTTTTTTTACTCAACAACTACACGGAATAATTGCCTACCTTCACTTCACACAGCTTTAACAATTTTAATTGCTTATTCAACAAGTTTAACAGGTAATAAAAAAATCTCATACTTTACATATTTTATAGCAATAACGGTAATAATCTCAGTTATTTATTTATCAATACACTGGATTACAGATGTGATAACAGGAATTGTATTATCCTTTGGAGTAATTATTATACTTAAAAAAACGATAAAGGAATTTAAAAATGAATAAAATAGAAAAACAGGTTCTTAAAAAAATCACTCCTACATTGAAATATAAAAAAAATATAAAAAAAATAATCAAAGAAATAAATGAAAAACTGAATGCTGAGATAAAAAAAAGAAGATTACCAGTAACAGTTGAACTGGTTGGATCTATAGCAAAAGATACTTATTTAAAAAATGATTTAGACATAGATTTTTTTATTAAATTTCCAAGAAAATACTCAAAAGAAGAGATAGGTAAAAAAGCCTTATCCATAGGAAGAAAAATATTAAAAAACACTGAAGAATCATATGCTGAGCATCCTTATATTAGAGGTTATTACAAAAAATATAAAGTGGAAATAGTGCCATGCTATAAAATAGAAAAGTCTTCACAAAAATTATCAGCTGTTGATCGAACTCCTTTACATACAAGGTTTATAAAAAAATATTTAAAGAATCCACAGAAATCACAGGTACGCTTACTTAAACAATTTTTAAAAGGAATTGGTTGTTATGGTGCTGAAGCAGAAATAGAAGGATTTTCAGGATATTTAACTGAGATTATTATTCTAAAATATGGCTCTTTTGAAAAAGTAATAGAAAATGTACAAAAATGGAAAAATGGAGAAACATTGACTTTAACACACGATAATTTTTCATTTTTTGAAACACCCTTAATATTTATTGATCCAGTTGATCCAAAAAGAAATGTAGCATCAGCAGTATCAAAAGAAAAATTTGATTTATTTATAAAAGCATGTAAGGAATATGTAAAAAAACCTAGTATAAATTTCTTTTTTCCAAGGAAAACAGAACCATGGTCATTAAAAAAAATAAAAGAAGAGATTGATAAACAAAAATGTAAATATGTTGGTTTAAAATTTTTAAAACCAAAAATAATTTCTGAAAACCTTTACCCACAAGTTAGAAAAGCAGTTAAATCAATAAAAAAACTGTGTGAAAAATATGATTTTAAAATACTTGATACAAGATATCATATAAATAATAAGATTTATATTATTATTAAAACAGAAATTGATAAACTTCCAAATACTAAAAAGCATGTAGGTCCACCAGCTAGTTTAAAAGAAAACGTTGATGATTTTATCAAAAAATGGGATAATAATCCAAAAGTTATTAAGAAACCTTATGAAAAAAATGGCAGATTTTTTGTTGAGGTAAAACGTAGTTACACAGATGTTAAGGATTTATTGGAAAATGAAATAAAAAATCTTAGTTTGGGTAAACAATTAGATCATGTTATAAAACAAAATTACACAATTTTAGAAACACATGGTTTAATTAATGATGATCTTAGGATGTTTTGGACAGAATATTTAGACAATAAAATGCCATGGGAAAGATAAAATGAAAACAATAGGAGTTTTTACAAAAGATTTTTCACTTTATTATGATCTTCTAAGGGTTTTAAAAAAAAGAAACATTGCATATGTTTCACTTGATTCACCAGATAATATACCTAGTAAGGTTGGTGTGATATTAACATCACATAGAGAATTGCATGATATGAAATCACCAAATGTAATTGCCGTTGATGTTTATGATACCATTGATCATGCTATAGATTTAGCATTGCATATGTTGATTGGTAAGGATGCTTATTCAAAAGTTTTTATCGGCATTGATCCTGGTGATAAACCTGGTGTTGCTGTTGTTGGGGATGATATACTACTGAATAAGATAAATGTTGAAACACCTGAAGAGGTTGTAAGTATTGTTAAAAGATTTTATAGAGAATATCCATCAATTGAAACAATTATACGTATTGGTCATGGTTCAATAACTAATAGAAATAGGATTATTAATTCTTTGATTTCTCTGGGAATACCAATAGAAATTGTTAATGAAACAAAAACAACATCTTCACAACAGACAAAAAGACTTGAAAAAGACGGAGAAGCTGCAGCAGCAATAGCTTTACTGCGTGGTGGCAAGGTTAATAAAAAATTGCCTCTTGAGCCTACAAAAGGGGAAATAAAAAATATTCAGGAAAGAAGTAGAAAACTTGCGGAGGGAGAATTTTCTATTTCTGAAAAAACTGCTTTAAGAGTTTTAAAAGGCGAACTTAGTTTAAAAGAAGCAGTTGAACTTGAGAAGAACCAGAAAAAACCTAAATGTTTATGAGTCTCTTACTTATACTCTTTGGGTAAGAGTAATGAAAATAAAAAGAGCTCTTATTAGTGTTTCTGATAAGGAAGGTATTACTGATTTTTCGAAAAAATTAATTAAACTAAATATAGAGATTCTATCCACAGGTGGAACTGCAAAAACACTCAAAAAAGAAGGATTAAAAATAGTTGATGTTTCAGATATTACAGGTTTTCCTGAAATCTTAGATGGTAGAGTAAAAACCTTACATCCTTTCATACATGGAGGAATTCTTGCAAAAAGAAAAGAAAAAAAGCATGCAGAAACACTGAAAAAACATGGTATTAAAAATATTGATTTAGTTGTGTGTAACCTTTATCCATTTGAAGAAACAATAAAAAAACCTAATGTTAATATTAAAGAAATAATTGAAAATATTGATATTGGTGGACCAACTTTAATAAGAGCTGCTGCAAAAAATTATGAAGATGTAATAATTGTAACAAATAAAAAACAATATAATAATGTTTTAAAAGCTCTTGAGGAAAAAGGAGATTTATCTTTGAAAGAAAGAGAAAAATTAGCAGTTGAAGCATTTACCTACACCGCAAGATACGATTCAATAATTTCAAATTATTTTAGAAATAGATGGACTGATAAAATTTTACCAGATGATTACATTATTGCATCCAGTAAAATTCAGAGTTTAAGATACGGGGAAAATCCTCATCAAATGGGTGCTTTTTACAAAGTTTTACCAGAAATTTCTGAGCCTTGTATTATAAACGCTGAAAAAATCCAGGGTAAAGAATTATCATACAACAATATACTAGATAGTGATTGTGCGATTGAATGCCTCAAAGAGTTTACTGATCCAACATGTGTGATTATCAAGCATGCAACTCCTTGTGGGATAGCTAGCTCAGATAACATTTTACAAGCCTATAAGGATGCTTATGCAACTGATACATATTCACCTTTTGGAGGAATTGTAGCATTTAATAGAACATTGAATAAAGAACTAGCGGAAGAATTATCAAAATTGTTTTTAGAAGTAGTCATTGCACCTGATTATTCCAAAGAATCACTTGATGTATTAAGCAAAAAGAAAAATCTAAGGATTTTAAAAATTAAAGGACTTGATGATAAAACAGTTAGAAAAGGTTTAACGTTTAGAAGCGTAGTTGGTGGGATTCTTTTACAGGAAAGAGATGTTAAGTTAAACACAAAAAAACAATGGAGGATTGTTACAAAAAAAAAGCCGACAGAACAGGAACTTTTATCAATGGAGTTTGCTGTTAAATGTGTAAAACATGTTAAATCAAACTCTGTTGTTTTTGTAAAAGATACTAGAACTGTTGCCATTGGTGGTGGTCAAACGTCAAGAGTAGATGCTGTTTGGATTGCAACAAATAAAGGCAAGGATAATATTAAAGGTTCAATTTTGGCTAGTGATGCTTTTTTCCCATTTAGAGATGGTGTTGATGTTGCTGCAAAAGCTGGTGTAAAAGCAATTATCCAACCAGGGGGAAGTATAAGGGATGAAGAGGTTATAAAAGCTGCAGATGAGCATGGGATCTCTATGGTATTTTCAGGTCAAAGGTATTTCAAACACTAGGACTTTTTTTAAAGGTTTTTTAAAAAAAATAACAACAAGGTAAGGTAATCCAAGTAACCCTACCTTTTGATGCATATTTTATACTATTGCATGTTTTTCCAATTATTTAATTTTATTATTTTTAATTAAAAAAATAATATTTTAAAAATTGGAAACTTGTTTTGGAATCTTTCTAAGAACCTTTGTAATAACCAGTTAGTTAATACTGCTTTGTTTCTAGGAGCACTTACATTTAAATAAGCCCATTCGCTTTCATCACCATAAGAATCTCTTGCTTTTAATTTAATTGTATGGGTACCAATTGTCCATTTATGTTCCACTGATACTACCTCGCCTGATTCATAAGGTCCAAACCATTGACTACTTCCATCTCCCCAGTCCACGTAAAAACGAACCTGATCTTGTTCTTCATCAGTTGTTGAAATAGTATAAGTATATGTAATAAATGGTAAAACCTTCACTGGACCATCAATTGAAGGTATATTTGGTGGTGTATTATCTGTTACTGTAACAGTTAAAGGATCAGACCAAAGACTACCTGCGCCCCAAATATCTTTTGCTCTAACTTTTACTTCATAAGTACCAAGCTTTGTCCAAGTATGCTTTGCTGTAACAGTTTCACCTGAGTCATAAGGTCCAAGCCATCCACTAGTATTTCCATCATCCCAGTCAAATAAATAATAAATCTGCTCGTTCTCTGGATCTGTTGTTGAGCTAACATATGAATATTCTTGGAACCAAAGTACACGTGCTTTACCAGAGGGTGTTGCAGGTTTTTCTGGTGGAATACTTGGATGTGGTGTTTTTATAGTCAAAGCAGGATCACTAAACAAAGTGCAACCCTGAATTATTGCCCTCCATGTACCATATGAATAATCCCAGTTAATGGCTCCAACCATTAACTGGG
>JBNVCE010000006.1:0-15001 GCA_050410885.1 Thermoplasmatota archaeon
AGGGAAACTTATGATATGCTTCAAAGAGATTTTTCCAAGCGTCTTGCTGAACTTGGGAAAAAACATCCAAAAAAAGATTAAAAAGATAATTTTTTTTAAATTAATTATATACAAATTATATCAGGGAAAATTTCAATACCCTTGTTTGTAATATTCATGGAAACAATTTTCTGGGAATGCGAGGCACCACGAAGCTTATAAATCTCTGCACCCCTTGCTCTTTTTTTAACACCCTGGAAATTATAAAAAACAATAATACCATCTGAAAGGAATTCTTCCACGCCTGTATTTGAAAATCTCTGCGGTGTTTCTGTTGATTCGGTTATCATAAACGTTGTTATGTTCATGTCTTCAAAATATCTAAACAGTTGCTCGATCTGTATCCTGTACTGCCTTTTTGTCCCTGAAAAAGCAGTTTCAATAGCAGAAATTGAATCAATTACAAGTGAAAAAACATTGAAATCATCAGGGGAAAAATCAAGTACAAGATTTATGTCCACAGGTAAAGTACCACTTGCTTTTTCCAGTAAAGCCTCAATTGATCTAGCTAGTTTTATTGGTTGCAACCTTTTAAGAGCGATTCTACCTTTACCATCAGCACTAAGTATTATCTGGTCCTTACTACTTTTTATTTCTTTAACCTTGAAACCAAATTCTAGCATGTGCTCTTTTAGTCTTTCAGGTCTTTCCTCCATTGATAGAAAAACACAATCTTTTCCCTCTAATGCTTTATTGTATATAACCTGTAAACAAAAAATCGTCTTCCCAGTACCAGGTCCTCCTGATACAATAATATTGGATCCAATGGGTATGCCTTTTTCCATTAGACTATCAAAACCTGGTATTCCTGTTTTCATCCATTTTATTTCTGTTGTTTCTTGTTTTTCAAATAATTTTTTATCATTTATTGTTTTTATTTTGGTTGTTAAAGGATAAAGAATTTCTTCTTTTGCCTCGTCTTCAGAATAACTTCCTTTTAAAGTGTTTTCATCAAGATCCTGTTCTGGAATGTTTGTATTAAAATCATTTCCAACATCATCATTTTCAAAAACTTTAAGGTTTATATTTTTTGGTGAGCCAGAATTTTCAAAAAAGCCCATGTTTTTTCCAAAAGTAAAAGGGGAAAAAGTCTTAAAATCTGGTCCTTGTTTTTCAACCTCGTCATTTTTTTTAAACAAAGTTTTAAAAGAAAAATTAAAAGATGTTTTCTCATTGTTCATTTTTTCTGTTAGTTCTTCTATTTTTTTTAAGGATTCCAAGTAACGTTCTGTTATGTTTTCATTTTTACTTTTTTTGTTATTTGCCTTTTTGCTTTTTTTTGTTTTTTTTTCAGTTAAACCATTTCTTTTAAGTAAAAATTCATCTACAAGTTTATGTTTTTCTTCTATGAGTCTTTCATGTTTTTTCATCTTTTTTTCTTTTTCAAAAGTAAAAAATTTTTTCAGTACACTGGTTTGTCTCATCATCCCACCCAGGTTTAGTTATGGGGATTAAAACAATTAGGTTTTAATAAAATTTTCTATACATTTTGGTTATCAAATCCTTTCTTGTTTTATTATTAACTTATTTTTGTTTGTAACATCTTCATTTTGTTTAACAATTTTTTTACTTAAATTAAAAATTTCAACTTTTTTGTTCATCTACTAAGGTTGTTTGTATTCCACAGAAAAAGTTGCAGTGGATGAATCCTGATTTAATGTTTTTTTATCTTTTATTTGGCTTAATCTGATTGTTTTAAAATCAATTTTTTTTTCAGAAAGCAGGATTGATAAACCAGGTATATGCCCATCACCAACAACTGCAATTATTTTTTTGTACTGCATATTTGCCTTTAATAGTTCTTCTGTCATGTAATTGTTTCTTTCGTCTATTAATATTTTTTTGATGGTTGGATATTTTTTACCGATTTCTTCAATGTACAAGTCAAATTTTTTCTCAAAATTTTTTAGTTCCTCTTCAACACGTTTTTTGCCTACAAAAATCCCACCAATGCCTGATAAAACAAGGCTGAATTTTTCTTTTAAACTCATTTTTTTCAACATGTGTGTAAACATATTCTGCGCATTTAGATCAATAAATGCAACAGGTATCTGGTTTGTTTGTGCATAGTTAATTGCTGTTATCATTTCTGAGCCTGCTGTAACACCATATTGTTTTGCCATTGATTCCTGGAATTTTGATAAAAGTTTGTATAAAATGGGAATGTTTTTTTCTTGTTTTTTGTATTTTTGTGAATCTGTCTGTTTTAATATCAATGCATCATATCTTTGTTTGTCAAGTTCCACGCAGATAATCTCAGGTTTTTCCTTGTTGAATATTTCCAGAAGTTGCTGGGAGAGATTAAAAACATGCCCTGTTCCTATTAATATTATCATATTTTTTTCTGGAAAGCACATCTTTTTTAACTATTTTATTGTTTTTCGGCAATTATCGTTTATTGTCGTAAAATAAATCGACATATTTATATAATATTAATTGCACAATAATAATCATGGGAAAAGTAATAGATGATTACAAACTAAGCGAACTATCCGAGATGTGGATAAAAATCGAAACCCAAGCAGGAAGAATAAAAAAATACAAACCAAAAACAAGTAATTAAGTTCCTTCCTTCCAGTCGCTCATGTAATCAACCTGAGTCTTGGATAGTCTATCGATCTGGATGTTCATCGTCTTTAACTTCAAAAAGGCGATCTCATCATCAATTTCCTTAGGAACAGGATAAACCTGTTTCCCCAATTTTTTTACATTATCCTTTTTAGACAACCACAAAACAGATAAAGCCTGGTTAGCAAAACTCATATCCATAACCTCACTAGGATGACCTTCAGCAGCAGAAAGATTCACGAGACGTCCTTCAGCTAGTAGATAAATAGTACGACCGTCTTTTAAATGATACTCACGCACATTAGGTCTAATATCAACAAAATCATTAGAGATTTTATCAAGGTATTTCACATCAATTTCATTATCAAAATGACCAGAGTTTGCAACAATTGCACCATTTTTAAGAAAATCAATAGCTTGTGCATCAATAACATGTTTATTACCAGTAACAGTAACAAAAATATCACCAATTCTAGCAGCCTTTTTGATAGGCATAACAGTAAAACCATCCATCACAGCTTCCAGTGCGCGCAAAGGGTTAACCTCAGTAACAATAACATTGGCACCCATGCCCCTGGCACGCATTGAAACACCCTTACCACACCAGCCATAGCCGCAGACAACAAAACATTTACCAGAAATCAAAACAGAAGTAGATCTAAGAATGCCATCAATGGTGGACTGACCAGTTCCATAACGGTTATCAAAAAAATGTTTAGTCAAAGCATCATTAACGGCAATAATAGGATAACTTAACTCTTTTTTTTCAGCCATGATACGCTGGCGGTTCACACCTGTTGTTGTTTCCTCTGTTCCAGCAAAAACAAAAGCAAGGTCTTTTTTTCTTTTAGTATGCAGCTGTGTAACCAAATCACCACCATCATCCATGGTAATATTAGGCTTATGATCCAAAACAGAATTTAAACACCAGTAATACTCGTCATTTGTTACACCACGCCATGCATAAACAAAAACACCTTCCTTGGCTAAAGCTGCTGCAACAGCATCATTAGTACTTAAAGGATTAGAACCACACAAAGCAACACGTGCACCACCAGAAACCAGTGTTCTAACCAAAACAGCGGTTTCCTTTGTAACATGAAGACAACAACCCAAGGTTAAATTCTTCAAAGGCTTAGTTTTCTCAAAATCCTTTTTAATACTCATCAAAACAGGCATATGATCCTCAGCCCAATGAATAAGGTTTTTTCCTTCACCAGCAAGCGCCAAATTTTTAACAGCATAGTTTTTTGTTTTTTCCACCATAAATTTTCTCTCCAATTATTTTAAAATAAGCTTAGCATCAACAACACAGTAACTATTTTCATATACAAAAACTGGATTTAAATCCATCTGATCAATTCTATCCATCAAACTTTCACCAAATCTTGAAACCTTTAAAAGAAGCTCAACAACAATATCCTTGTTTGCTTTAAACCCCCTAAAACCTTCAAAAAGTTTTTTTCCCTTAATTTCTTCAATCATCTGCTTAGCATCATACTCGTCAATAGGAACAACACGAAATGAAACATCCTTGTAAAGTTCTGTAAAAATACCACCAACACCAAACATAATAGAAAGACCAAAAGTTGGATCGTTAACAAGACCTATAATAATTTCAACACCTTTTTCTTGCATCTGCTCAACTAAAAAAATTTCTTCTGGGAATTTCTTTTTAAAAACAGTAAAAGTTTTTTCAAGTTCATCAAAATTTTTTATATCCAGTGTAACACCGCCAACATCGGTTTTATGCAAAATTTTTCTAGAACAAACCTTCAAAGCAACAGGGTATTTCAACTTAATATTTTTTAAATCAATAGGATTTTTTACCAACTCATAAACAGTTGTTTTAATGTTAAATGCTTTCAATAAATCCTTTACCTCGTTTTCAGCAAGCTGCCCATGAACATTTAAAAATTTTTTAACATCTACATTCATAGCTCAAACCTTTTTTCTTTCATCAAAAACACGTTTTGCTTTTAAACCCTGCTGAACAATACTATTAGGCGGTATAACAACTACTTTTGGAGTAAAAACAATAACAGAGCGAATCTCATTTTTAAGTTTCTCTTCTAATTCCATTGACTCAACCTGACTTAACTGGGATTTACTTTCAACCTCCACAATAAGAACATCAACATCGTCTTCTGTTGAAATAATCATCCTCCAATTATTACCAACCTCAGAATGTTTCATTAAAACAGATTCAATTTGCCCAGGGTAAATATTTGTTCCACGGATGATAACCATATCATCACTACGACCTTTTATTGGCGAATGTTTAACATGGGTTCTACCACATTCACAAGTTTTTTGATCATAAATTTTGGCAATATCCCTGGTTCTGTACCTTAAAAGAGGAATACCTTCCTTTGTAAGAGTTGTTAAAACTATTTCTCCTTCTTCTTCAGGTCCAATTTGTTCCTTTGTAACAGGGTCTATGCATTCCAAAAGAAAATGATCCTCCCATAAATGAAGACCATCATGCTGATCACAATCAGTTGAAACACCAGGACCGCACATTTCTGTTAACCCGTAAACATCATGCACATCTATATCCCATGTTTCCATTATACGCTGTTTCAAACCCTTTGTAAACATTTCAGCACCAAACAAGCCATTACGAACCTTCAATTTTTTTGGGTCAACCCCCATTTCACTTGCAACATTTCCAAGATGCAAAATATAAGAAGCAACACCTGAAATAAAAGTAGTACCATAATACTCCATTAATTTTATTTGCCTTTCAGACTGACCCATTCCAGAAGGAATAACAAGAGCACCAACTTTTTGAGCACCATAATGGAAACCAAAAGCACCAGTAAAGGTTCCATAAGGAATAGGATTTTGAAAAATATCTTTCTTTGTTAAACCAGACATTGAAAGACAACGAGCCATAACCTCGGCCCAGACCTCAATATCACCTCGTGTGTAACAAACTGTAACCGGAATCCCAGTTGTACCGGATGAGGCATGAAGTTCTATGCAGTTGTCCAATGAAGTAGCAAGTAAACCAAATGGTGCATTGATTCTTAAATCATCTTTTGTTGTAAAAGGAAGTTTAGAAATATCATCCAATGTTTTGATATCCTCAGGTTTTATTTTTAACTCTTTAAATTTTTTATTATAAAATGGAACTTTTTCATAAACCAAATGAACAATTTTTTTCAATCTTTTAAGTTGCAATTCCCTGATTTTAGTTTTTGACATTTTTTCAATTTTAGGGTTAAACATGTAATCCATAAAATTTCCCCAAGCGCAATGAAATACAAACATCTTTTATAATAGTTTGGCGGGTTTTTTAAGTAATGGTTTATCAATTCATTGTTTAACAAAAGTTTTATATAAAGAATTTACTTCCTATGCTCCTACCAATTTATTAGAATTGATGTGATACTCATGGTAAAAAGTGTATATGACTATGTTGGGGATCAATGGAAAAAACCTGATGTTTCATTTAAATCTCCACAACAACAACGTCTTATTCAATGGAGACAACAAGAAAATTTTTTAAAAGTTGAAAAACCATTAAGAATTGATAGAGCCAGAGCCCTTGGATACAAGGCAAAACAGGGTTACATAATTGTAAGAGCAAGGGTAAGAAGAGGAGGACTAAGAAAACCAGATATAAGAGGCGGTAGAAAACCATCAGCCCGTGGTATAAACAAGATAACTGCTAAAAAAAGTACGCAGAGAATAGCAGAAGAACGCACAGCAAAACGTTTCCCAAATATGGAGGTTTTAAACTCTTACTGGATAGGAGATGATGGGAAATACCATTACTACGAAGTTATTCTAGTTGATCCTTTTCGCCCATCCATTGTAAACGATCCAAAAATAAACTGGATTACTAATGTTTCCACAAAAAGAAGGGTTTTAAGAGGAAAAACAAGTGCTGGTAAAAAAGGTAGAGGCTTAAGACACAAGGGTAAAGGTGCAGAAAAATTAAGACCAAGTGTAAAAGCAAATCGTAAAAGAAGAAAAAAAACCTAAAATTTTTTTATCTAACAACCATCACAGGCTTATAAGCGTACTGAACAACTTTGTTTGCAACACTACCAAGAAGATACTGACCAATGGCGCTTGTGCCTTTACTACCAAGAACAATTAAATCAACATTCAGCTTGTTAGCAACATCAATGATAACAGAAGCAGGATCACCTTCCTCAACCAACGGTTTTACATTGTATTTATGTTGCCCAATACTGTTAATCACATCAGAAAGCATAAGTTCGGCTTTTTGCTTTAAATCATGATGAATGTTTTCATCAACAAAAATCTTGTTCAACCGACCAGGGATAACAGACAGAAGAATAAGCTCCCCATCTTCTTCAATGAGAGTCATTGCCCTGTTAAGAGCTTGCTTGGAACCAAAAGACCCGTCAAAACCAACTAATATTTTTTTCATCTTTTTCTCCAAACAGGACCATGTATTGTATCCTGAATTTCAAAACCCAGCTCTTGTAAATCTTTTCTAATATTATCAGATGTTTTAAAATCTTTTTTAACGCGTGCTTTTTCCCTTAAATCCAAGATTTTTTCTAATAAGTCCTCAATGTTTTTACTTTTTACTTTTTCATCATATTTTTTAACAATACTCACAAGTTTTTCATAAATTTCTTTATCAATGATTTCCTTTTTTTCAACAAGGCTTGGTTGAAACAATGTTAAAATCTGCCCAAGCTGCATCAGTTTAGATAATGCAAAAGCACATAAAAATTTATTAGGATTAGGGTTTTCTTCAAAATACTTGTTACTTTTATTAACAAAATCAAAAATAGTGGATAAGGCCAAAGGTGTATTAAAATCATCATTCATAGATTGCTCAAATTTATCTACAAAATCATTAATGTTTTTCAAAAATTTTTTATCATTTTCATTTAAATCTTTTTCATTTATTTTTTTTATTTCAATGCCAACTGAAATGTTTTCTAGTTTTTCTTTTAACCTATGTATCCTATCTAAAGCTTTTTTTGCATTTATCAATGCTTTCTCATTAAAATCAGGTGGGCTTCTATAATGTGTTTGTGCAAAAAAGAATCTAATTACTTCAGGATCCCAGAAGTTCAGTAAATCCTTAATGTTAACAATGTTTCCAAGGGATTTTGACATTTTTTCACCATTAACTGTTAAAAGACCAACATGTACCCAGTATTTTGCAAAATCCTTACCAGTTGCAGCCTCTGCTTGGGCAATCTCATTTTCATGATGCGGAAAACGAAGATCCATTCCACCACCATGTATGTCAAATGGTACTCCCAAATACTTGCTGCTCATTGTTGAGCATTCAATATGCCAACCAGGTCTACCTTTACCCCATGGGCTGTCCCAAGACGGTTCACCAGGTTTAGAAGATTTCCATAAAGCAAAATCCAAAGGACTATGTTTTTTTTCGCCAGGTTCAATCCTTGCTCCAACCTTCATGTCATCAAGCCTCTGACCAGATAGTTTCCCATAATCCTTGAATTTTTCAACAGAAAAATAAACATCACCATCAGAAACATAAGCAAATCCTTTTTGTAAAATAACTTTAATCATTTCAATCATATCAGGTATTGTTTCTGAGGCTTTTGGATAAAAATCTGCTCTTCTAATCCCTAACCTATCTAAGTCATTTAAACATCTATCTGTAAAACGTTTAGAATACTCAAGTGGGTCAATACCTTGCTTATTTGCCGCTTCAATTATCTTGTCATCAACATCTGTAATATTTTGAACGTAAGTGACCTTATAATTTTTATACTCAAGGTATCTTCTTATTAAATCAAAAGCAAAATAAGTTCGAGCATGACCAATATGAGCATCACTATAAACAGTCATACCGCATACATACATTTTCACTTTTTGTTTCTCAATAGGCTCAAATTCTTCTAATTTTCTTGAAAGGCTGTTGTATATTTTTAATGACATTTTCATCCTCAAGTATTTTTTCCAAAATTTTAAGAAAAATAAATACTTTACTTTGATATCTCCAAATCCTTTATAAATATAGTTTGTATACCCAGTAAACGGGAGAATTATTATGAAAACAACCTTTAGCATTATCAAAGCGGATGTGGGTGGATGGCCAGGGCATGCTAAGGTTCATAAAGACCTTGAGGAAATAGCCAGAAAAAAATTAACAGAGGCAAAACGCAGTAAGTTAATTATTGATTTTCATGTTACACATTGTGGTGATGATTTAGAACTTATTATGACCCATAAAAAAGGAGTTGATAGTAAAGAGATTCATGGTCTTGCTTGGGATACTTTTTGTGCTGCAACAGAAAAATCACGTGACCTTGGTCTTTATGGTGCTGGTCAGGATTTACTTTGTGATGCTTTTTCAGGTAATATCAAAGGTATGGGTCCTGGTGTTGCTGAAATGGAGTTTACTGAGCGAAAGGCTGAGCCTATTATTGCTTTTATGATGGATAAAACCGAGCCTGGTGCTTTTAACCTTCCAATTTTTAAAATCTTTGCTGACCCATTTAACACAGCTGGTTTAATAATTGACCCATCACTTCATGATGGTTTTGTTTTCGAGGTTTGGGATATACTGGAGCATAATAATGTTTTTTTAAAAACACCTGAGGAAATGTATGATCTTTTAGCACTTGTTGGTGCTAAATCACGTTTTGTGATAAAACGTGTTTTCCCAAAAAAAGAATCAAAGTTACCCTCTGATGAGCCAGTTGCTGTTATTTCAACTGAAAAACTTTATCAAATAGCTGGTGAGTATGTTGGAAAAGACGATCCAGTTGGTGTTGTTCGTTGTCAATCAGGGCTTCCAGCTCTTGGTGAAGCACTTGAGCCTTTTTCAATTGGTCATCTAGTTTCAGGTTGGATGAGAGGTTCTCATAATGGTCCTCTTATGCCTGTCTCAGTTAAAGATGCTCAATGCACAAGATTTGATGGTCCTCCAAGAGTGATTGCTTTGGGTTTTCAACTTAAAGACGGCATTCTTACTGAACCTGTTGATTTATTTGATGATCCTGCTTATGATTATACAAGACAAAATGTTCAACACATTACAGATTACATGAGAAGACATGGACCTTTTGAGCCGCATAGATTACCGATGGCTGATATGGAATACACAACATTACCAAAGGTTATGAAAAAACTTGGTTCAAGATTCCAGAAAATAAAATGATTTCATTTTTTTAAAGAATTTATCTTTTGGTTAACAATTGCTCTTTTCCTTTCTAAAGCCTTTTTTAATTCCTGGTCAATATCAGCTGTACTAATACTAACCCATCTAACATTGTCATGTTCAAATAATTCATGAAGGGGAAATCTACCATCCCATGGCTCCCATGCCTTCTGCAAGGTCATACTACTGATGGCACGAATGTTTGTAGCACCAGCTTCACCAACTGCATCAGCAAAAGGAATCAGCCGGTTGTTGGGAATAGAAACACCAACAGTTTGTAAAAATTCACCAATTGGTTTAACAAGTTTTGGTATCTCCATAATATCTTTTATGGGTTTTACTTTAATAACCCGAAATAAAGGCGAGGGTTCAAAAATTGTTTTTGTTGCATCATAGATCACAAGCCATTGATTAGACGGTGAAGAAAAAATTTTAACAGGCTCACCCATTACCTCTTTTTTGAAATATTGGTAATACCCATCCAAAATCTGCATTTTACCAGATTTAGAACCTTTTGGAAGAGCACGGGATGTTACCTCCATTTCCTCAGCAAGAAGCCTAGCAAAATCCTTTGGGGAAACACTTCCACCTTCTTCAACATATATTTCCTGAGGTGAAAAACAACCCTGTTGATCCCATGCGCAAACATCAAGGGATACCAGTTCTGCTATGTCCCTTGCACGTTCATTTAAGTATTCCCTTGCTATTGTGATAAAACTAAATTTATGCCAATGACCTGCAACAGGTACCTTGTATTTTTCTGCAAGTTTAATTATTTTTTCCCGCGCCTGCTGCCCACCTGTAACCCGAACAATATCAGATTTTGAAAAAAGAAACTCCTTAACTGCATCGTCCTTACTATCAAATGGTAAAACCGCTATTGTATGAGCAATTTTTGGATTAACCTCCTCAATTGATTTAGCATAAAGAGCACCAAAAACTGGTTCTTCTGAAGAAACCTTAACCCATGTTGCAGCATCAACAAGTTTATCCATAACCATTTCAAAAGCTGCAAGACTAAGGATATTACCAGCACAAATATGTCCAATTATTTCAGGATTATAATTTGAATGGCTGATTTTTATTTCACCAAATGCTTTTACCAACCCTTCGTTTAATCTATTGAAAACCTTAAAATTACCAGGATGAAGTTTACCAAACAAAGGAAGGTTTTCTTTTTTGATGATGTTTAAAAAATGATTAAAACCCCATGATTCAACCATTTCAACAGAAAAACCAGTTACAAGTGGTAAAACCTCCCTTGCGATTTTTCTGCCCTTGTACATTAGATTCATCCAAAGACTGTTTACCCGTCCTATTACATCAATTACTGTTGGAATATCAATATTAAGAAGGTATTCTCGTCTTGCTTGTTTTATTCCTTCAATTATTCTGTCAAGAGCTTCAATTGTAAAAACCGGTTTTTTTAAGTTCTATACCTGCGCCAATAGTTTCATAAACAAAATCTATTTCATCTTCAATTCCGAGATTTGGATTCCAATAATAACAATTAATTACTTTACCCATAAACTTTTAGTCCTCAAAATCAACAGGAATTTTACTGGCAGTATTTACAAGCTCTGAAGCAGCCTTTACCTGGTCAATAATAACCTTAGAATCACCCTCAACAGTAAACAAACCCCTTATCAAACCTCTGATTGGATCAAGCTCTTTATTAATTACTTTCTTCCAATTTGAATAAGGTCCTTTAAAAACAAAAGCTGCTTTTTTGTTATTCTTAACCAGATACGCATCCCTGCATTTTCCATGCCAAAGATCAACATAAAAAACAACCTCTTTTTTAAGTTCATCATCAGGGGTTATAACAAAAAGAAAATCACCCTACCAGTTTTTTGCCGCTTCTTCATAGTTTTTATTTTTGTTCAACTCTTTTTTAAAGGTTTTGTTTTTATCCATTCATCTGAAGGAAAACGCACCATTTTATTTTTCCTCCTGTTTCATTAACTCCTGCATAACAGCAGCACACCCTCTTCCTTCAACACCTGGTTAAACGTGTAACCTCAACATCAAGAACAGGACCGTCTTTATCACATCCTGGGCAATGCTCCAAAATTTTAACCTTATCTCCTGTTATGATAAAACCTGGGTAAATAGTTGGTAATGGATCAATAAAAGCAAAACGTCCAAACTCATTAAAACCAACTGGTTTAAGATCCTCATCCAAAACAAAAGGGATAATCACAGGAGGAATGTGTTTATAATGTTTTTCACAACTTAAAAAAACAGAACTACACTCAGACATTGCATAAACATCATGGAAGTTATGCTGAGGAATACCTAAAATTTCCTCAACTTTTTTCCTGAATTCTTCTTCAGGTGTCCGCTTGTCCTCATCAGCTTTCCAACCACCACCTGTTAAAACCTGACTTGTTTCTAAATTACATGATTTACCCTCTTGTTTCATGATTTCTAAAATACGGTCAAGCCAAAAAGGAGGACCACCAATATGAATATTTTTTCCTTCTTTTTCCATACGTTTTAAAGTATTAATCATTTTATAATCAGATTTTTTTTGAACAATAGGACTAATTTTAGACATTGCTTTTGCTTTTATTTTCTCCTTTAAACCAATTGTTGCATTACGTTGCATACGTAAAAACTGTGTAGTGATTTTAATGTCAAGAGCAACATGTATATTACTTGGTTTGTATAAATCATAAGCTATTCCAAAAAGACTTGCAATTGTTAGATTAGTTTGACGAGGATCAGGAATTAGTAAAATTGCAGAATCCTCAGGATTATAATCCATTAACTCTGTCACAGATTTCATGGTGCTATATTTCACGCGATTCCAAGAAACAATTATCTCTTGGGATAAAACTAAATCGGCCACTAGTGCCGCTTGTAAACATAATAAAAATACCTGTCTCATTAAACTTTTTAATCACCTCATCAATTGAAGGTGAACCAGTTTTAAAATCGATATTTGGGATTGAACCAGTGAAAATAGTTTTCAACCAATTTAGAAAACCTTCATCTTCTGGGTAATCCTTAAAAAAAGTATCAGGAAGCAAAGGGATTTTGTTAAAGTCATCTTTTGATTTAATAGATTCAGGTGTAATGCCATTTATTTCACATATTTTATGATAAATAACATTGTTGTTGTAGTGATGATTGAAACTATATTTAACAGCTGGAACCATTAATTCTTGCACATTTTCATAATCATCAGAAAAAAAAGAATGAGTAAACAATGCTTTTTCAACAGGATTCCAAGATTCTCTAGGAGTAACAAATCTCTCAAGGCAGTTATTTTTAGCAATTGTTTTTGGCATTACCAAAGCAAATTGTTCCCCCTTATTTTAATCATTAATTTTTATTAAATAAACCTATTTTATTTACAGGTTTTAATATTTTTCTTTTTTTGTATCATTCTTCAAACTCATCAGTTACTTCTTTTAAAGATAGAATCACACCATCAAGTGGTTTAATAATCTGCAATGCTTTCATTTTACTACCTTGAAGTTTTAACCTGCCCCTTAGTAAAGCTATTGCCATGCTCATTTCTCCTTTAAGTATACTTTTGTAAGTCCCATAATTTCCACTAACATGAAACTAGCTTCTTTATTTTTAGAAATATCACCAGTATTTACAATAAAATCTGTTAATTTTCCATTTGAAAGGGATAAATAAAAACTCATAATTGTATCATTTGGAGGAACATGCTCTATAATTGCTATTAAAGAAGTGGTTACATTCTTTAAATCTTTTTCAGGATCTAGTTTTTCAAGGATATACTCTTTGCTAAGCTTGTTCCATTCTTCTGAAAGAAATTTTACCATTTAAATTCCTCCCTTAAAATGTTTTGAAGTAGTTCTCTAAATAATACCAGATCATCATTTAATATTTTTTGTGGAATAGGATAAAGAACATGTTCCTTTCTGTATAAACCCTTGAATAAATAATTAAGAACCATGATAATATCGCCCATCAGTAAACATTTTTCTGTTGTTTCTAAAAGTGCCTTGCTGACCCGTACTGCTGCATCAGGGTCATTATGATTATAATAATAGTCATATTCAAAAAAATGCATATTACCCATCATCCATTGGAAGGATAAATCCTAGCATGTGCTCTAGTTTATATTTATCGCATATTTTAGAGAGCATATCCACCAGTTTTAAAATTTTATTCTGGTCAGCAGCCCATATCATTCCTGCCTGAGCAAAAAATAACCGCTGTCTCATAAGCCGTGAAGGAAGAATTCTAAATGAATGAAGCCATATTATGTCTGTCATTTCCGGCTTTGAATAAACTTTTGTAAAGAATTCCTGAAGATCCTCATCAAAAACCTTGGCTATTTGTTCTGGTGAGGCTTCTAATCCTTTTTCCAGGTGTTTTCTCATTGGGCCTGAAAAAATTGCTTTACAGGGCTTTTCTTCTTCTGAAAGTACTTTTAAAAATTCACTATTTTTTAATGAGGCTAATTTTGGGGCACCTAAAATGAGTGTTTTTATCATAGATTTATCAATTGTACAATCAGCCATTTCTTCAACGATTTTTTTATCATCCTTGTTTCCAATAACATCTACTACATAATTTAGTTTCAAATAGTTTTTACATATGTATTCAAAATCTTTTGCAATATCGTTTGTTGGGCAGAGAAACTCTGAAAGATATTTACGTGAAAGAACTATTAATGATACACCAACATTTCGTTGTGCAAGTTTCATTATCATGCTTAGTGCATCTTTTAAATGTTCAAAGGGAACAAATACAACGTCTTCATCATCAGCAATTGGATGAAGTTTTACAATACTTTCTGTTATTATTCCAGGAGGACTAAGTGTTATGTCAGTAAATCCTCGTTCAGTTGTATAAGGATTTAATATATCTTTGTCACTGTTATTTTTTATGGTACCTGTATCATCAACTATGGTAACATCTATGTAGTTGTCTGCTGCCCATCCGTATCTGTTTTGCCAGGTACTGGTAATTCCTGTTGATGCTATGTTTGCACAAACATGTGCTCCTCTTCTGCGAGGTTTGCCCGTAGTTTATGTTTGTAAGCCTCTTTTTGTAATTCAAAAGCAGTTATTCCCGCTCCTACTGTTGCAGTGCAACTTTTTTCATCAACCTCAAGTTTTTTTAATCTTAAAAGATCTATAATAATACCTTGTTCAAGACAGAAAGCTTTAGATAAGATTGTGGGAGTTGCGCAGGATAAAAGTGTTCCGCCACTTCGGGGCATAAAAGGAATATTATTTTTATTTGCAAATTTTATAATTTTTAATACTT
>JBNVCE010000006.1:15011-30655 GCA_050410885.1 Thermoplasmatota archaeon
CTGTATTTTTTGGCATTACAATATAGAAATTTAAATCTGAATCTGGATGAATTATTGTTCGAATATATGAAGAGATGATAATTGGATCGTTTGTTGCCCATTCATTCCCAAAATTTCACGTAATCCTTTAAGAATGTCGTCTTCAGCAACACTTTGAAATTCACTTTTATCTAATTTATTTACATATTCTTTTAATGCTCTTGCAACCTTCTGTGGTCTTAGTTGTGTAGCAAAATTACATTGTTTATCACAAATACCACAAAGAGTGCATGAATTAGCAATCTCAATCAGTTTTTCTGTTGGTTTTACTTTTCCTGACATCAATGATTTAAAAATCTCCATGCGTCCTTGAGGCCAATAGGCAACAAAACCATATTTTTTACCAGAAGGACATAAACCAGTTCCAAGAAAATCGATTCTGCACATTCCACAGTGGGTTCCTTTTTTAGCAATATCAAATGCATCATTTAATGTTTTATCATTTAAGGTTAGAATATTATCTTGTTTCATTTTTACTCCCCGAATTAATTATTTAACTAACAACATGATGATGTGTTTAATAAATATTTCTGCTATGATATAATTTACTTTTTAAATAAAATTATTAAAAAATCGTTGCATAAAAAAAATAATATATAAATATATAATTAATAAATAATTTTTATACTTATCATTTAATTTTAAATATGATCTAATAAAATATTAAAGAAGATATGGGAAACTATATAAAATATTTTTTTCTTAAACAATTAATTTAAGGATGAACAAATAATTCCTCTTGCAGGTGAGAGAGTAAAGGATATAAATTATAAGCTTATTCAGGACATACTTTAAGACTTATCTTGGAGTAAAAATAATGGCAAGAATACATGCAAGAAGAAAAGGTAAATCAGGATCCACTAAACCAATTGATAGAAAAAAACATCCTGAATGGAGCTCATTAAACCCACGTGAGGTTGAAGCACGAATAATAGAATTAGCAAAATCAGGTAAATCCACCAGTGAAATAGGCATGATATTAAGAGACCAGTATGCTGTTCCAGATGTAAAAATCGCAACAGGTAAAAAAATATCCCAAATCCTAGAACAAAATAAGTTAAAACCTGAAATCCCGGAAGATTTAAGAAGTCTAATTCGCACAGCTTTACAAATTAAAAAACATATTGATGTTCATAAAAAAGACTTCAAAAGTAAAAGAGATTTACAACTTGCTGAATCAAAAATCAGACGTTTAACAAAATATTATCACAATACTAACAGATTACCAAAGGATTGGAAGTATAGTTTAGAACAGGCAAAATTAATGTTTGAATAAGCCTTCTTTTTAAGATATTTTTCGTCATCTGTCTTAAAAAATACAGAAATATTTATAAAATAATTATTTATAATTAAAATACCTAGGGGGTATAAAAAATGAATAAAAAGAAAACCACTATTGTTTTAAGTTTGATGCTGTTATTATTAGCTGTTACCTTTTTATCAGGATGTGTAGGACCAAGAGCTATTTCCACATGGGGTTGGGAACACATTAATGATGAAGGAACAGCAGTCAGACTTTGGGGCCATTTAACTATTTCTGAAAATTTCCAAAATTGGAAGGCATGGTTTGTGTATGACACAGAAAGTCATTCTAATTGGGAAAACTATGCATATCGTGTTGAGGCAGACAGTTATCATGATTTTAATTATTTTTCAGTTGATATATACAATCTTAGCAGACCTACAACGTATCATTACAGGGCTGTTGGAGAATATCAAGGACAAGGTAATGTCATACGAGTTGGTGATGATTTAACTTTTATACCAGGTGGCCCAAGAGTTGTTACCATAAATGCAAGCAATATACAAATAACATCAGTACAATTTAATGGTCGTTTAACCCATATGGGCGGTGCAAGCAGTTGTGAAGTGTTTTTCAGATATGGTGAAAATCAAAATTACCTAAATATGGAAACACCACATCAAATATTAACATCCATTGCTGATTTTAATGCAGAAGTTACAGATTTAACAAGTTGTAAAACTTATTATTATCAAGCAATAGCAATAAATGATGTTGATACATGGGTGGGCTTGATTTTAGAGGTGGCACCAGGAAAACCAATTGTTGATACATATTTACCGGTAAATGTTACAAAAAATTCTGGCTTATTTAAAGGAACTTTATGGAAACTTGGAGGACCAAGCAGTTGTGAGGTATGGTTTGAATACGGTGACGTTAACCCCAATAATCTAAATCAAACAACACCACATTTAATTGTTAACACAACTGGACCATTTGAAATAAATGTTGAAGGGTTAAAATCAGGAACAACATATTGGGTAAGGGCTGTTGCAGACAATGGTGTTTGTGATGATAAAGGGGGAATAAAAGAATTCAAAACTTTATCAAGTTTAAAAGAGTATGAAACATTGAAAAATAACAATCAACAAATGTCTTTAAAACAAAAAATATTATCATTAATAGAAAGAGAGTTTGGTAATACAGATCCTTACACAATACAGATGTTACAAAAACAATACCCGGTCTTATCAAAATTATTAGAATAATACCTAAACCAATAACCTTATAATATTTCATAATTTAGAGTAACATATTTTAGAGTGTGTTACTTTCTCTTTTTTCTTTATGACAGATAATTTATTAAAACTATGTGAAAAATCATCAAAGATTATTCAATCTTTTCCAAGATCAACTAGAATAAGAGTTGTTTCTCATTATGATGCTGATGGAATCTCTTCTGCTGCAATTATCTGTAAAGCACTTTATAGATCAGGTTATGATTTTCATGTATCAATCATGCGTAACCCTTTTAACAAAGGTTTAGAAAGATTATCAAAAGAGCAAAATCAGTTGATAATATTTTGTGATATGGGAAGTGCACAGATTGAAACAATTGAAAGTCTGGACTGCAGATCCATTATAATTGATCATCATCAGTTTTTAAAAGAAAAAACTTCTGAAAATGTTTTGCAGATAAATGCAAATTTATGTGAATTAAATGGCAATTATGAAGCTTGTGGCTCAACATTAACATATTCAGTGGTAAAGACATTAAATCCAAAAAATATTGATTTAATATCACTGGCAATGGCTGGAGCAACTGGTGATAAACAATACATAGGTGGTTTTAATGGTTATAACAAAACCATTTTAGAAGAAGCCTTAAAAAACGGTTTTTTAAAAGAAAACATTAGCATAAAACTTTATGGTGAGACATTACAAGAATCATTATACTTATCAATTGATCCTTATTATCCTGGTTTATCTGGAAACAATGATGAAATAAATGAACTGTTAAAAAAATTGAAATTAACAAAAAACAGTAAAATAGAGGATTTAAACGAGGAACAAAAAAAGAAACTCAATTCTTTTCTTATTTTCAAACTAATAAAAGCAGGTTGTGAAAAAAACATACTTGACACGGTTATTAGAAACAGGTATTATTCAGATGATTTGGGTTGCGAACTGGAACGTTTTGCTGATTTACTTGATTCATGTGGGAAAGGAGGAGACCGTGGTTTAGCTTTGACTTTTTGCATGGGTGATAAAAAAGCTTTTGAGGAAGCATTAAACTTTGAAAAAGAATATAGACAGAGAATACTAAATGAGTTAACAATTTTGGAAAAAGAAGGAGTTAAAGAAATGAAAAACTTACGTTATTTTTATATTAAGAATTCATCATTAGGAGGCGTGGTTTCTGGTATTGCAACAAACTATGTTTTTGATAAAGAAAAACCATTGTTTTCTATTTCTAAAGATGAAAAAGAAATACATGTTTCATGTAGGGCTAATCAGTACTTGGTTAGTAAAGGATTGGATTTAGGTTTTGCTATGAAAGAAGCTGCAGATAAACTAGAGGGTTTTGGTGGTGGTCATAAAATTGCAGCTGGTGCGACAATAAACTCTGAAAAAGAAGAAGAATTTTTAGAAATAGTTGACAAAATAATAGGCTCCCAGTTTAAGTGATTTTTATGAAAATAAATTGTGAGATTGTTATTGATTTTGATGAACCTAAAGAAGTAGAAACGGTTTTAAATTCCATTAAAATTGATGACCTTGGTTTTATAAAATCAAAGGCAGATGGTAAAAAATTAAAGGCAAAGATTCAAACCAGTTCTATCTCATCACTTATTCATACAATTGATGATTATTTATCTTGTGTTTCTGTTGCAATGAAAGTATTAGACAAAGATTAAAAATCTAAATGTAATTGCCTGTTTTATTATGAGATTTAATTTAGATGCAAATTTTACATTCAGCAGTGATGTTTCTAAAATAAAAAATGAAATTGAAAAAACTGTTTCTTTTTTTAATGATTCCTTACTTGCTAAGGATAAAAGCATAAAAATTTTTGTTAAAAATTTAGAAAAAAATTATCTAATACTAAATATTTTTTCTGAAGGAGTTTTTCGACCACATAATGCTTTGTTACAATTGAAAAACGTACTTACTGGGCAGCTTGGTAAAGAACATAAAGTAGGTATCAGGCATATTAAAATCATTGACTATTTTATTGATTTTGAGCTTGATAAAAAACCTTTAAAAACGTTTACAATTCCTTTTGCAAATCTTGAAATTAATGAAAAAAAAATAAGAATCTCATTAACTGATGTTAGTGAAGAATTTTTACAAAGAAACTATATTGACAGAATGATTAGTTTAGTAAAAGAAAAGGTTGAGAATCAATATTATGAGGGAAAGGGCGAGTTTTGGAAACTAATTTGGGAGTCAGGTGAAAAAAAATCTATTTGGTTTAAAGACCCAACTGAAGAAATGATTAAACTAAATTGGGTTAAACAAGGACCAACAAAGGGTAAATGGTTTTATTATGCTCAAGCAACAGCTATTATGAAAACCATGGAAAAAATTGCTGTTGAAGAGGTTTTAAAACCACTTGGTTTTCAAGAAGTCATTGAATCTCATATAGTTCCTTTTGACATATGGCTTAAAACAGGTCACCTGGAAGGAATGCCTGGTGAGATTTACTATGTTTGTGAGCCAGCAACTAGAGATGTTGAGAAATGGGAGCGTTTCATTGATTTAACAAAGATTACAAAAACTGTAGATTTTGATGAGCTTCAAAAAAATATTTCAACACCAACCTCAGGTATTTGTTATGCTCAATGTCCTGTTATTTACTGGTCTTTAAAAGGCAAAACTGTTTCAGAAAAATCACTTCCTATTCTTGTTTATGATAAAACCGCTATATCTGGCAGATATGAGTCAGGCGGTAGACATGGTATAGAACGTGTTGATGAGTTTCATAGGATTGAACCAGTTTACATTGGAACAAAGCAGCAGTTACTTGATCTTCGTGAAAAACTAATTGAGAAATACAAACATGTTTTTAATAATATTTTTGATTTAGAATGGCGTATGGCATGGGTAACTCCTTGGTACATGCAGCAGGCTGGAAAACTAACTGAAACTGGTACACAGGATACTGGAACCATTGATTTTGAGGCGTACATGCCTTACCGTGGGGGTAGAAAAAATTCCCAGTGGCTTGAATTCCAAAACCTTAGTATTTTGGGTGATAAATACATAAAAGCTTTTAATATTAAATCCCAAAAAAGTGAGCTTTGGAGTGGTTGCTCAGGTATTGGACTTGAGCGATGGACAACGGTTTTTTTAGCTCAAAAAGGTCTTGATCCAGATAAATGGCCTGATGGTTTTAGAAGGTATTTAAAAGAATTACCAAAAGGAATTGAATTTTTGTAAAATAATTTTTTTAGACTTTAAAAATAGGAAAAAATTTTGTAGAGAAAAAACTTTAAATAAGAACTCTATCCCAATCCGATGGCAAAAAGAAGAAAAGAAACAGAAGAAAAAGAAGTTGACACAGGTTTCGAAATACCAAAGTTTGATGAAGAGGCATTTTTAAAAAGAGAAAAAAGAAACATTAAATCAACATTCATCTCATTTTTATTTGGGTGTTTAATGGCCCTTGTATGCTTTGGTTTTTGGGCTTTAATGGGAAAAGATTTTGGTTATAGATGGGAACTGATTTTATTGGTTGGTGTAGCAAATGCTGTTTTTTTGAAATACATTTTTTTAAAACTAAAAATTGATTTAACAGATTTTGGAAAAAAAAATTGGTTTGGCTCATACGCTATATATTTTTTCACATGGTTTATTATTTTAATAATTCTTGTTAACCCCCCATTTTATGATGAAGAAGAACCACTAATAGAACTAGCTGTTTTACCAAAAATGCAGGAACCAGAGGGTGTTGTTCTTATTCTTGCAAAAATAACTGACAATACAGGTTTGGAAAAAAAAGATATTACTTTTACTTTAGACAATGAATTAATTTCCCAGAATGAGTACAAATATTCTGATAATATTTTTGAGTACAAATACCCTGGTCCTGTAGAAATAACAGGTGTGGAGACCCATAATTTCACAATTACTGTAAAAGATCATTTTGGTAATGTAAACACTGTAACAGATTCTTTTTCTTTTGATAAAGAAACAATTTATTTAGCCTTACCAAAAACTGGTGATAATGTTTATGCTGCAACCGATATTAAATTTGGTGTGAAAACCGATGTTTTCAGGGTTTTTTACATAGTCAATAACGGTAAAGAAATAAATGCAACACAACAGCCAGATAGAAAAGATTACTATATAACATCAGCTGAATACAAGGGATGGGTTCCTGGTGAAAATAATTCAATTAAGGTTTCAGCTGAGCTTTTATACAATTTTGAAAACAATTTTTTAAAAGATGACCAAGGTAATCTGATATTAGACAGTAATAACAATGCTCAACCTAGATGGTTTGTTAATTACATAAATGATACAAGTACCTATTATTTTAATGTAGCAGATGAATCAGCAATTGGGCAAAAAGAATCAATTGAGATTCCAAGACCTAATCCAAGAGTTGTTTTAACCCCAGGTTTTGAAACACTCATTTTACTAATAGCTTTTGTTATAGTGATTTTAATACTAAAATTTCATAAGAAAAAAAGACAAAAGAAATGAACAAGTTAGAAATACTTTGTAAAAATCTTAAAAAAGATTTTTCACCAAAAAATCTAGATTCGCAAAAACCAGCTAGACTCTGGTCTGAAAAGGATGTACTTGATGATAAAATAGTTGACACTTTTGTTATAATTTTTAGAACAAGAGGTTGTTCATGGGCTTTTGAATCTGGTTGCAGTATGTGTGGTTATTTCAATGACAGCTTATGGAAAGATGTTTCTGAGATTGACCTGTTAAAACAGTTTGAAAATGCTATGAAGAATTATTCAAAACAAAAATTTGTTAAAATATTTACATCAGGTAGTTTTTTGGATGATAAAGAAATAACACCAAAAGTAAGAAAACAAATTTTAAATAAACTATCAGAAAATGCTTCTAAAATATCGGTTGAATCAAGACCTGAGTTTATAAATGATAAAACATTAAAAGAAATAAAATCAATTATGAATTTAAAAAATTTTGAGATAGGACTAGGCCTTGAAACAGGCAATGATTTTATTCGTAAAAATTGTTTAAACAAGGGATTTACATTCAATGATTATAAAAAAGCAGCAAATAAGTTAAAAAAATATAAAATTGATCTTAAAACCTACATTTTAATCAAACCACCTTTTTTAACAGAAAAAGAATCAATTGATGATGCAGTTAAAACAGTTGAAAAAATAAAAAAAATCACAGATAGTATTTCATTTAACCCGACAAATGTTCAAAAAAATACTGTTGTTGAATATTTATGGAAAAGAAAACAGTACCGACCTGCTTGGCTTTTTTCAATAATTGAAATTTTAAAGGAAAGTAAAAAAATAGTAAATAACATGAGGATAAAATGTGATATAGTTGGTGGTGGTAATCCTAGAGGCGCTCATAATTGTGGTTCCTGTGATTTTAATTTTTTAAAAGCAGTTTCAGAATTTTCCTTAAAACAACAAGAAACAGATATTTTTAACAATCTTGATTGTAATTGCAGGGAAAAATGGTTGGATCAATTAGATTTTGAAAACCTTGGTTTCGGTTCACTTACAAATATGTATGGATAGATAGAAATGGTAAAAAAAGTAAAGAAAGATGATAAAGTTGTTTTAATTGATGAATCATACAAAAAAATTATAATTGATGTTAAAAGCCAAACTGATAAATTCAAAGGAGTCGGTGTTTTTAACCCAGCTGATTTAATAGGTAAAAAATATGGCGAAAAAATAAAAATTGGAAACAAATTATTTTGGGTACTTTCCCCCTCAATTCAAGATAAACTTCAAGCATTGAAAAGAAAAGCTCAGATAATCCTTCCGAGGGATTCTGCTCATATTATTATGAATTGTTCTATTGAATCAGGTTTTGTTGTTCTTGAAGCAGGAATCGGCTCAGGTTCTCTTACAATTGCCCTTGCAAATGCTGTTGCGCCAAAAGGCAAAGTGATATCATATGACAATAGATCTGATTTTATTGATCATGCACTGAAAAATTTGAAAATGGCAAATCTTGATAAATATGTAAAAACTAAATTAAAAGATGTAACAAAAGGAATTGATGAAAAAGAGCTTGATGCAGTTATTCTTGACATACCTAATCCTTGGGAAGCTGTTTCTCATGCATACAACTCTTTAAAAGTAGGGGGTTATTTATGCACTTATTCACCTCTAATTTCACAAGTTGAAAATACTGTTAAAGAAATAAAAAAACATAATTTTATTGAAGTAAAAACTATTGAGAATATTCAAAGGGAATTGATTGTATCTGAGTTTGGTACAAGACCAAGTTTTGACATGCTTGGGCATACAGGTTATTTAACATTTGCAAGAAAGGTTTTATAATGATTGGTTAAAAATCATTTTCAGAAAAACTTCCAAACACTAACTGCATCAAAACCAGTATAACCAATAGAATTAAAAGCAACAACCTTAACACTGTATTTACCAAAACCTTTTTCACTCCAATACATACAATAAGGCTCTGATGTTAATGTTAACACAAGTTCATCATTAACATAAAACTCAACCTTTTCAACATCATACTTATAATCAACAACCACGGTTTCAACACAAATAGGTCCAATTATCAAAGGGTTTCTAAACTTAAAACAAAAAAGACCTGACTAAAAAATTTTTAAAATATAAACCATTAACCGGTTTAACAATACTCACAAAAGGAACATAACCCAGTTTAACCAACCAAGCATCATAACCTCCTGCACCAAATGACAAGGTTTTTTCCTGCTATAATGAAACCATTGTCAGGTGTTTGTTGAACAGACCAGGTTTGATCAGTACTGGCTCCCCCGTATGTTTTACTCCATACAATTCCTGGTGGTGGTTCTTTTGTGTTGTTGATTTTATTCGAGTTTACATTTGTAGGAGTTAAGGAAAAGATAATGAGAATTAATGAAATTCCAATCATTATTTTATTTTTAGTTTGAAACATGATAATTGTTTTAATTTTTTATTATTATTTAAATAATAATTTTTTGTATTTAAATTTTGGGTAGAATGAATAGTTTTTTATAATAATTTTTTTACATACTTTGTATTTATAATTTTGTTAAGAGGTTTTATAAAATTAAAAAATTATTTTAGTTTTATACCAAGTTGATTTTGATAAGTACCAGATTTTTTATCATACAACTCAGAAGGTGTTGAAGATAGATTTTCAAAAACAATCTGACAAAATCTATCACCAATTGGAATTTGCAATGGCTCATCATTTGAATTAAAACAACTAATTGTTAATGTTCCTTGAAAACCAGCATCAACCTTTCCAAAACTTGCAATAACTCCTTTTCTTGCATAAGTAGAGCGAATCCAAAGTTGAGAAGTAATCTGTGAACCCATCTTTATGTATTCTTTTGTACTTATTGCAAACCATGTCATTGGAGGAATTTTAGCAATACCGTTTCTAACATGCTCGTTTGTTTTTTTAATAAAAATCTCGTTAATTGATAAATCATAACCATTTGGTGTTAAATTTTTATCCTCAAATGGTTCTATACTAAGTTCTTTTTTTTCTAATAATTTTTTTATATCCAGATCAGAAAGAATAGTCATAAAAACATCACCTTTTTATAATTCTTTAATTGTTATATTATTTATAATGATTTGTTTTAATGGTTTATCGTATCTATCAGTAGGAACTTTTGAAATTGCAATTACTGTATCCATCCCTTCTATAACCTTTCCAAAAATTGTATGTTTTCCATCAAGCCAGGGTGTTGGTGCAACAGTTATAAAAAATTGGCTTCCACCAGTATTTGGTCCGGCATTAGCCATAGACAAAATCCCAGGTGCATTATGTTTTAAAGAAGGATGAAACTCATCTTTAATAGTGTAACCAGGTCCTCCCCTACCATTTCCACGAGGACAGCCACCTTGGATCATGAAATTATCAATAACCCTATGAAATATTAGTCCATTGTAAAAGCCCTTATTAACAAGTCTAATAAAATTTCCAACAGTAAGTGGTGCTTTATCATTAAAAAGTTCAACCTTAAAATTCCCTATGCTGGTGTTAAATTCAGCAATCTTTTTCAAATACTCACCACCTTTTCCATTTAATTTTTACTCAATTGTTATACTATTGATAATTATATCTTGAACAGGCCAGTTTTCATAATATTGAAATTTTGTTGTGGTTTCCACAGAAGCAATTGCCCTAACAACATCCATTCCCTCAATCACAATACCAAATACTGCGTAATTATCATCAAGAAACGGTTGTGCTCCATCACAAATGTAAAACTGACTTGTTGCAGAATTTGGATCTTGTGTTCTAGCCATTGCAATAGCACCATCCACATGACGAACATTTTTATTAATTTCTAAATTAATTGGACCAAACGGGCTTTGTTTTTGGGTTCCATTAGGATAAAAACCACCACCTTGAATCATGAAATCATCAATAACTCTATGAAAAACTAAACCATTGTAAAAACCGATGTTAACTAGGTTTATAAAATTATTAACCGTATTTGGAATCTTATCCTTATACAATTCAACCTTGATAATTCCCATTGAAGTATCTATAACAGCAACAGGGTTACTAGAAATATTATTAGTGCTTTTTTCCTTGTTAAAAAAAACAATATACAAGCCAGAAACAACAATGATAAAAATAACTAAGAAAATAATCACAAATGCTAATTTATTTTTTTTAAGTACATCAAATTTTTTATTTGATGTAACTGGTCTTGATCTTTTTCTTTCTAAATTTCCAGGTGACATAATAAACCAAGCTTTTGAATACAGTTTTTTATAAATAAGTATTTTGAATAAAAAAAGGTTTTAAGAAGTTTTTTCCTTTAAAATTTCATCAAAAGAATAAAAATGCATATTACCGTCTGATTCCAAATCACCTTCACAATAATGTATCCAAATATTCGCTCTTGCAGCTGAGGTATTTCTTGGTTGGGCAAGTACCTTTACGTTTCTATAATTTGGATGGTTTTCCTTATCCACTAGTTTGTAAACCCTCCAATCAACCTTAATTGGATCAACCGGTGAAAAATCCTTGATGTATTTTGTAAATTCTACTGTAAGGTTTTCATCATAAACATAGCCAGTTATTTTTTGTTCACTTACCACTAGTTTTTCAGGTGGAACAGGTGGTGAAAAAAACGGTTCTTCCACTAGTATTGAATTATATTGAAATTCACCAGCAAATATTCTTAACCAGTCGTTTTGGTCATAAGGCGGACCATTTAGACCATGAGAATAATCCAGTACCTTAGGATTATGAGTATATAAGTAATTCATAACACTGACATATTGTCCCCATGTTTCAACATATTTCTTCTTTGGAAAAATTGGATTGAAATACGAAATATTATCACAACCTTCAATCATAGAAGCATCAATACCAATACTATGGCCCATTTCATGCATTATTGTTCCTGCTAAAGATATTCTTTGCCCCCTTGGTGTAGGCCAAATCCCATACATGAAAAATTCTTTTATTGCCTGCACAGGTCTGTATTTTCTACCTGACATATAAGCAACTAAAGTAGTATCATAAACATTTCCAATTGAAGGATGTTGAAAACCTCCTCCATGACCTATAATTAAATATCTGAATATCCCTCTTCTTTCTGGTGGGAAATAATTGTTATAAAATTGTAACACCATACCTGAATCTTGAGATACCATTTTAATATGTGGTAGTATCTGTCCACCACCATTTTTTGGACCATTTGGCCAGCCTGTATCAAAATATAATCTTATATTATGTTCAGCAAACTTTTCTATTATTGCTTGCTGGCTTTCTTCATAGAAATAATGTGGTGGATCAAGAAATCCCCCTTTACCCATTATATCAACTTCATAATAAATATCTTGAATAAATGGATCTGCAAACCATTTAGACATTTTATACTCTTCAATGTTTTCCAGCCCATCAAGATCTGGGTCAAGTTTTTCATGATCATCCCAAGTAAAAGGATCATAACCCCATTTCCATTCCCAAGCAGTTGGTATACCATCACCATCTGGGTCAAGTTTTGAATCATCCCTTGTAGGATCTGTACCTAGTATGTTTACTTCAGTCCAGTATGGAATATTATCATCATCATAATCTGTTTGATAAATGTTAAACCATATCTCAAAAGTTTTACCTAAATAATGCCCGTATCCATCTTTATCTTTGAAATAATCATCACCAGACCATCTACCAGTTTTATAATCATAAGTAACGGTAATTGAGTCTCTTTCAACATCTTTTGTTTTTCGTTTTAAAAGTCCATATTTAACCTGTTCAACAATTGTTAGAGTTATTTTTGAAGTTTCTTGTTCCTCCTCTGCATCTTTGATAATCTTGTTTTCTTGGAACCAAGTGTCCCAAGTATTAAATACGATTTCTGTTCCTCTTCCATGTTGTTCTACTTTTTTACTTGAATATTCTAATCCATCCATGTTCACAACAAAATAAAATCTTGGTTTTTCTTTCCAAGAGTTACCAATTGTTTTTAACTTGTCATACAATCCTCTATGTCGAATCCTTAAAACTTCTATGATTACAGCTTGATTTTCCAATGGACTTATGCGATCATCAATAATTTTTGGTTCCTCTTTTTTTTCCTGGATTTCTTCCTTTGAATAATATTCAAAATAAATATAAATGCTTGACAATATCAAAATAGCTATTACAAATATTGCAATTCCTGATAAAAATTTTTTGCTATATTTTTTATTGTTCCCAATGTTTGGCATTAAAATTCAGCCTCCCTTATTATAAATTTAATTATATTAAATTCTTTTGTTTATGTTTATTCTAATATATATATCTTTACCTTTTTTGTATTTAATTTAATAACTATATATAATTTTTCAAATTAATTAAATAAAATTAATGTAAATAAATTTTTTTAAATTATCATAAATAAATTAAAATTACTTTTAATCATCTACTCAAAAAATATTTAAACTAAATTTTTTAATCACGTTATATTGATAAACATAAAAAAATTTAAAACAGAAGAATTACCAATTGCAAAAAAAAGATCCATTTCCACTTGTGCTTTATGTCGTGGAACAAAATTACTTTGTGGTAAATCCCGTTGTCCAGTCCTTATCAATTATTATTTTAGTGAGAAAATAAAACCATTAATTAATTCTTTGAAAATCGGTGGTTCATCCCCTCCTAGTGTTTTTATTGGAAGAACAGGTTATCCAAAGGTTTCAATAGGTCCATTGATTCCACCTGTTATGGGTGATACTTCTATCCTAGACACGCCTGAGTTATGGTTAGATAGAAGCATTGATGAAATAATTGATTTTAGGTCAATGCTGGTGAGAGGCAAATATTATGTAGACGTATTTGATGTTGAAAATCCTAGTAAGATTGTTGAATATACTCGTGAATTAGCACTTTCAAAAAATAGTGTTTTTACAGAAGCAATTTTTACAAAAAAACCTAATGGTAAAATCGCATTTTATGATGAAGCGCAACCTCATGGCCCATCTGCACCACTTAAAATGTTTAACATAACAAATCCTAAATACGATTTTTATATTGAAAAGGCGTACTATGATACAGATTTAAAAGCAACAGATGCTATTTTTAATTTATATGAGCATGGTGTAAATATCTCAAAAATTCAGAAAGCATTTAGTGTTGGTGCTTTTGGTATTAGAAAATACAGAAGATTTGTACCAACTCGTTGGAGTATAACAGCTGTTGATTCCAGTATTGGTGAAACTTTAATAGAAAAAACAAAAACTTATCCTTTAATAAACGAGTTTAGGGTTTATTATCATAACCAGTTTGATAATAGATGGGTTGTTTTAATAATGCCGACACAATGGCAATATGAACTTATTGAAGCCTGGTATCCAAATACTGCTTGGAATCCATATAGTCGATATGTTACAATTTTCAATAGTTACGAGTTTTACAATGGGAGAAAAACGTATGCAGAAATTGGTGGATGTTATTATGCTGGTCGCTTGGTTGTAAATGAGTTATTAAATAATGAGCGTAGACAAGCAGGTGTTGTTATATTAAGAGAAGCGCACCCTGGTTATATTATGCCAATTGGCGTTTGGAATGTACGTGAAAGTGTTAGAAAAACGTTGAGAAATAAGTTTGAAAAGTTTGATACTTTGGATAAAGCTTTATTATATATTTCTAAAAAAATGGATATACCTCTTAAAAGATGGATTAGAAAAAGCGCTATTATTAAAAACCAATTATACCAAAAAAGAATTGAGGATTTTTAGGAAGTTTTTATGGAAATTAGACAGGTTAAATGTAAAACAGCATTATCAAAATCTTTATTACCAGGACTAAATTATTCATTAAACCCTTACCGTGGCTGTCAACATAGTTGTGCTTATTGTTATGTTCCAAATATCCTGAGAATTGATAGAAATAAATGGGGTAGTTTTGTTGATGCAAGATTAAATATCCCATTAGTTCTTTCAAAAGAACTAAAAAAGAAAAAACCAGGTACTATTGGTATTTCAACTGTAACAGATCCTTATCAACCAATAGAAGATAAATTAAAACTAACAAGATATTGTTTAGAACAACTGTTAAAATATAATTTTCCGGTTTGTATTCAAACAAAATCAAAACTTATTCTTAGGGACATTGATATTATTTCCAAACTATATGATGTTGAAATAATGTTTAGTATTGGAACCTTGGATGATAATGAAAGAAAAATTCTTGAGCCGAATGCCTCCTCTATTAGCGATAGGTTAAATGCTATGAAAAAATTCTCAGATGAAAAAATAAAAACAACAGTGTTTTTTGGGCCTGTTTATCCAACAATTAAAGTTGAAGATTTGGAAAAAATAATTGATACATTTGTTGAAAATGGAGCAAAAGAAATCATGGTTGATAAATTTAATTTAAAACCAGGGATTTTTCAAATACTGGAAAAAAAATTTCCAGATAATATTGATTCAATTAAAAACACGTTTTATTTTAAACAAATATTTGAAGAAATAAAAAGAATTTGTAATAAAAAAAATGTAAAAGCAATCTCAGCTTTCTAAAAATCATTTATTGGTTAACATGATTTTCTAGATATCTTGTTAGCATTTACTGATTCTACAAAACCTGATTGCATTAATTTTTGTTTAATTTCGTTTATTGAATAAGGGCATTTTGAGATATCTGCTATAATGTCCCATCGTGCTTTTTTTCCTCTTTGAGAACTTTT
>JBNVCE010000069.1:0-8416 GCA_050410885.1 Thermoplasmatota archaeon
GGAACACCGGCATCATTTTATTTATGAAATGTTAGCGATGCCGGTTGACAGTACATGAAAGAAAATTGTTATTATTTTTTAATTAGAAAATATTAAATTTAGTTTTTTTGGTTTTCTATGCTTCCAATTACCTTTATGGTAAGCATAACTTGCAAGCAGTGGAAAAGTAATGGTTGCCTCACCAAAAACCATTTGTTCAAAACCTTGATCTACTTTTCCCCATGAATGAGCCTCTTTTAAGGTTGAGCCAGAAAGCGCTCCATCACGTTCATCAGCAACAGTGAGTTGCACTGCGTACTTATGCATAGGTGCATTAACTCCAAGTATATCTGCAGCAACAACAGTATCCTGAACAAAGTTTTTAGGAACCCCGCCACCTATCATAAGTAGACCTGTTTCCTTTGATTTAACTTTTATTTCAGTAAGCTCTCGAAAATCTTTTACACAATCAATAGCAACATTATTTTCTTTTTTCTCAACTTGATGAAAAACTAGCCCAAAACCAGCACTACTATCAGAAAAAGCTGGGCAAAAAATAGGTACATTTTTTTTGTAAGCCTCTAAAACAAAAGACTGCGCATTTTTTTTGTTTTTATAAAGGTATTTACCCATCTCAATAATAAACTCTCTTGAGGAATATGCTCCTGGTTTCAAAGAATCAGCAATTTTTTTAACAGTCATATCACAAACACGCAATTCCTCTTCATCAATGAATGTGTCATATATTCGATCAATCATAAGTTTGCGTAATTGATTATCATCAGCATTAACAAAACCCCGGTAATGATTAAAACCAAGACCTTCAAAAAAATCCTGATCAACAACAATTGCACCAGTTGAAACAACAACATCAATCATATTATATTTTATTAAATCAATAATAACGTTTTTAAGTCCTGCACTAACCAAAGAACCAGCAAGACACAAAATAGTTGTGCAATCTTCATCTTTAAGCATGGCATCATAAATCTTGCAAGCTCTAGCAAGATTCCTAGATTGGAAAGCCATGTGATCAAAGGATTCAATAATTGGTACACTATTGAATTTTTTAATGTCTATATGCTTAATTTTTTCTTTCAACAGACTTTTTTTATCGTATCTCATACAAACTTCCATTTTCTGGTATTTCGACAGTGTTTTTTTACTTTTCTACAATAACCTTTAAACCAGTTGTTCGTTTCCCGTATTTATATGCATGAATGGGCACTGGCTGAATCAGTTCTTACTGCAGCACTTGAAGAAGCAGAAAAAAAGAAATTAAAAAAAATTACTGAAATCAACATAACAATAGGTGAACTTCAACAAATAGAAAAAGATATTTTTAAATTTGCTCTTAATCAAATCATAAAAGATCAAGATAAAAAATTAAAATCAAAAATGAAAAAAGTATTTTAAAATGTAAAAATTGTGAAAAAACATGGAATTTTTATGATATGAAAAAAAAGCTAAGTAAACATGAATCTGAATCAATACATTTTATTCCTGAGGTTGCTCTTGTTCATTCAAGATGCCCAAATTGTAAAAGCCTTGATTTTGAGATCTTAAAAGGTAGAGGTGTAATAATTACCAGTATAAAGGGTGAAAGATAGTAAAAAATTTTTAAAAAAGGAAATTGAATTGATATGGACCCAAGAAATAGCGTAATTGAAAAAAGACTAGGCAACATTAAACGTATTATCTCTGTTGCAAGTGGAAAAGGTGGTGTTGGAAAAAGCCTTGTTGCATCAACCTTAGCCTTAGCTTTATCTGAAAAAGGATTTAAAGTAGGGCTTTTGGACCTTGATTTTTATGGCCCTTCTTCCCATATTATTCTTGGGCTTGAAAGATATGATTTTCCACAGGAAAATAAAGGAATAATTCCAATTAATGTAAATGGCGTAAATTTTATGTCAATTGTTTTTTTTACTGAGGATAAACCAGCTCCTTTTAGAGGTGTTGATATTACAAATATTATAATTGAGCTTCTTTCTATAACTCAATGGGGTGTTCTTGATTTTTTAATTATTGACATGCCACCAGGTCTTGGTGAAGAAACTCTTGATGTCATTAGACTTGTTAAAAAAAATGAGTTTCTTATTGTTACAACTTCTTCAAAAGTTTCAATGGCTGCTGTTAATAAACTTCTTTTTATTTTAAAAGAACTAAGTTTACCATTGATTGGTGTTATAGAAAACATGAAAATAGAGAATTCAAATTATATTAAAAATGATGTTTCTAAAATGAAAATCAGGTACCTTGGTTTTATTTCTTTTGATAAAAATCTTGAGCAATCAATTGGTAATAAAACTAATTTATTTAAAACAAATTTTATGAAGGATTTGAAAAAAATTTTAAATAAAATTGTTTAGATTTCCATGAAAGGTAGTTATATTCTTATTATTAAACTTGAAGAAGATAAAAAAATTCAAATTGGTAAACTTGGAGAAATATTTTTTAAAAATGGTTTCTATGTTTATGTTGGTTCTGCGCTTAATGGGATTGAGCAAAGGATAAACAGGCATCTTAGAAAAAATAAAAAAAAACACTGGCATATTGATTATTTATTGGATTATGCTAAAGTAATAGAAATTTTATACAAAGAAAGTAGAACTAGATTAGAATGTAATATTGCAGAAATTTTTGATAAACAACTTTTTTCAATTTCTGGTTTTGGTTGTAGTGATTGTAAATGTAAAAGTCATTTATTTTTTAATTCTTATGAAAAAATAAAAAATGTTATTAAAAATCTTAAAATGGTGCATTATGCTTTAAAAAAGAAAGGAGAGAATTAGAAGAATTTTAGCACAGTTTTTGTTGCCGACGCATAGTTTCCAGCTTTATCATATGCAACAACTTCAATATTGTGAACAAAAAACATTCTTTCACTCCATGTCCAGAGATAAGGTTCTGTTGTAACTGTTTTTTTAAGCTGCCCATCTATTATAAATTCAACACGATCAATGCCTGAATCATCATCAATTGCTGTTACATTGATGTCTATTTTTCCAATAATGATGATGAGATTTGGTGATAATGGGAATATCTCTACATTCATGAAATACAAATAATTTATTGGTTTTTTGATTTGAACAATAGGTGGTGTTGTGTCTGGTATTGGGCAGATAATAAATGCTTTCTCAACAACAGTGTAATTATAATCTGTTGGATAATCAGTAATCCACCATTGACAGTTGATATCAGGTTTAGGAGTTCCAATAGTAACATTGTAGATATCATGTGAAACATATGCTGCATCATTATGATCATAACTTGATTGGTTTGCAACATCAATTGTTGGGTCACTAAATCCAATCATTAATTCTTCAGAATTTACTCCAGCACATGTAACATAATGACCTTCTCGTCTTTCTGAGTGTGGTGGTGGATCATGGTATTTGGTTTTAAAAGCCCAATCAAATGGTAAACCATATGGATCGTATGGAAATCCACGCATCCATCCTTTACCAGATGGATAAGGATCTCCGCTGTCATAGAACCATTCATAATGATAACCAGTAAGATTTTGGAAAACATCAAAATAGTACATAGAACCAGGGGTTAATTCCACGCCTGGACTAAAAGTAAACTCGACCCATGTTGGTGTTGCAAGAACACCAGGGTTCAAAACAGCAGTAGCAATAGGAGTTGCCGGTTGAGGTGAATCATAAACATTTATTTGTACATTACATGAAGAACCAACACTTTGAAGAAGAACTTCTATAGCATCAAGTCTATCTGCATTTGGAATAAATTCTTGATGATCGGTCCATGCTGTTGTTTTACATAATTCTGGAAGTGGTCCATTGTTTTGGAATTGATCAATTACCAAGGGGCCAACAATGAAATCATAAGAACCAAGTAAAAGTATAACGTTCTGACTTCTTTTTATTTCATCCTCCATAAAAGAAAAGGTTGGTTGATTATAGGTTTCTATGGTAAATTTATTAGTTAAATTTGTGGTTATTAACCAGTTATTTATCGCTTCTTGCATATCATCAATATATGTTGTGCCTTTTTCCGTTGTATTCATTGCTCTTGCAAGTTTTTCAATAAGCAATGGGACATTAGCAGTTGCATGATCATCACCAGATCCATAATCTTGAACCAGTGCAAATTGGTCTTCACCATCACCAGGAATTCCTGTGGGATCTGCATATTTTGAATCAAACCACCAGAGACAGTTTGCAACAGCAACTGGGCCGCAAAAAGCCCATTCTTCAATATCATCCTCAATAGCAGTGCTATTTAGATAACAATCAGGACCAGGAGCAATACAGTTTTCAACTTCATTATACACATCGTCTCCTTCCACCACTGAGTCTATAATTCCATTTGGTCCTGGACTGATTTTTTTCCATCGATTCTGTTTTTGATCAAAATCTGGAAGCCCTTGTGGTGAATAATTCGGATAGGAAGGTTTCCAATACCAACCCATGTTTTCCATTGTTTTTTTATTGTTATTTACAAAAGCTGTGTTGGTTGCTTGTACTGAACTAATTAAAAGAAAAAACAGTACAACAAAAGAAGCAACAACCTTTTTTAATTTATTTTTTTCCATTTTTTCGCCTCCACATCTTTATCCACATCTTTATTATCACATTTATTTTATATAGCACAATTGGGAATAGAGGAAATAATCTAATTGTTTTAGCTTCCTCCCCAATTAAACAATTCTTGTTAAAAATAAATTCAAATTCTATTATATATATATTTTGTTATATTCAAAATATCTATTTTTAATTAATTTTATTTTTAAAATATATCCATAAATATTTTTTAACTGTAAAAAACCTCAAATACTTATTAACAATGTAAGGTGTAATATGGTTGTTGTTGTTTACTCAACAATTGATGATATTAATCAAGCAAAAAAAATTTCAAAAACTCTTGTTGAAGAAAAATTGGTTGCCTGTGTTAATATTATTCCAAATATTCATTCAATATATAGATGGAAGGGAAGAATTGAAGTCAGCAATGAATGTGTTATTATTGCAAAAACAAAGGATGATAACACAAAGAAAGTGATTCAAAAAATAAAATCTCTTCATACATATGATTTACCAGATATCATTGTTTTACCTTTAATAGATGGTCTTAAAGAATACCTTGAATATATCGAAAATGAAACATTATGAAATTTGTATCACTTGTTTCAAGTGGAATTGATTCACCTGTTGCAACATATCTAATTTCAAAAAAGGCTAAGGAAATAATTTTTATACATTCAGACAATAAACCATTTACTGATGATAGAGAAATAAATAATTTTTTTACTATTACTAAACATCTTAAAAAAATTATTCATTCAAAAATTAAAGTTTTCATTGTTCCACATGGTTTAACTCTTGATTATTATAAAAAAAATTGCCTGGATAGATTAACTTGTGTTTTTTGCAAACGTATGATGGTAAGGTATGCTGAAAAAATAGCAGAAAAAGAAGAAGCAGATGCAATAATTATGGGTGATTCACTTGGTCAGGTTGCTTCTCAAACCATTCAAAATATAAAAATTGTTGATTCAGCAGTGAAAATACCTATTTTAAGACCACTTATTGGATTTGATAAGGAGGATATTGTAAATATTGCTAGAAAAATTGGTACCTATGAACTTTCCATATTACCATCTGCTGGTTGCACTTCTGTTCCCAATAAACCAGCAACAAGAGTTAAACTTGAAGATATTTTAAATGAAGAAAAAAAATTAAACATTGAAAAAATTGTAAAAGAAGCAGTTGATAATTCTGAAGTAATTGTTTTATAAATCTATCTAATGGTTAACAATTTTATAAAAAATGGGAATCGTTTAATAATCCTTATAAACAAAGAATCAGATAGTGCTTTATTTCTAGGATTTGATATTTTTATTTTTAATTCAGACCAGCTACTTTCCCCACCGTTAACATCCTTTGCTTTAGCATTAATGGTATATGTACCTTTTTTATTCCAACTGTAATTAATGCACATATTGACACTTGAATTGTAAGGTCCAAGCCAGCCACTGTTGTTCCCATCACCCCAAAAAATGAAATAATAAACATTATCTTCATCAGGATCAATTGAAACAAATTCAAATGTATGCTGAATACCAACCTTTCCATTTACTGGTCCATTTATTTCAGGTGAACTTGGTGGATTATTAGGTGGATTGCTTTGGTAAACTAAACGTTGTACAGCGTCTATGTCAACTCCAGGATTTTGTTCATAAGCATTTCCATCATTATCATCCACTATTTTTACAAATTGTGCAGATTTTACAGAAACATTGGCTAAATCAAACTCAGATGTTCCTACAGCATGTCCCATATAAACCCATGGACCTGACCAGTTCGAAGAAACATACACATGGTATCCATCCTCGGTTTCTCCTCCTTCAAAAATTTTAAAATCAGTTTTATTTTCATTATCAATAATTACTCCTTCTTTTCCCATGTCCAAAACTATATAACCACCTTTGCCAAGGGAAGCACAAACGCCATCTGGTGGACCAAGTGCAGAGATTGCTTCAGTTGGATTATTTTGGAAGTTATTAGGATAATTATAAGGATCGTAATAATAACATAAAGTAACCTGATAAGCATAATAATTATCATTAACTGGATTTAAAAAAACATCAAGAACCGTTGGTTCATCAGAATCAACAACATCAACATTAATTGTTTTCTCCTCATAACCATTGGCTCTGAAACAAACATTATAATTGCCTGGTAAAAGTATTCTATGATAATCTCCAAGTTCAGGGTCAGTAAAACAAGGCCAGTATAATTCTTGAACCCAGACTGTTGCTGCTAAAGGTTTACCAGTTTGAGCGTCTTTTACAACACCTGTTAATCCCATATCTGCTGCGTTAATGATTTCAAGCATGGCATCACGATTTAGGTTCCAGGCTTGGGGAATATTACTGCTTTGTACTTCAATGGTCCAGTCTATATCACCCCGGCAACCGTAACTAAAATCATTTGCGTCTCCTCTTGTTTGATACCAATCATATCCTTCTACAACCCAGTAATTGTTATGTGAACCATACTGCTGTGATAAAAGCACTACAGCAGAATTATCAACAACAGGTTCACCTTTGTAATTCCAAACATAATTTACAATATCACCTGAGCAATGATAAGACAATGAAAGAACAAAATTATTTTCCAAGGCATGCTGCCTGATTATTTGTGTTTCAGGTTGGGAAAAAGGTGCAGGACTGCTACCTTCTCCACCCCATAAATAACCATAATCTCTGTTTAAATCAACACCATTGGCATTGTACCTTGTCCCCATTTCTCTTCCATCAGGGTTAACCAAAGGTATAATCCATATCTCCCGGTTATCAACAAGATTTTTTATATTGGGATTTACACTATAATTTTGTACTAAATGCCAAGCTAAAAGTAGGGGTAGTTCAACAGACATGTATTCATTACCATGATGGCATCCACAAATTCTTACTTCAGGTTCATTTTCCTCAATATTTGGATTGTCAGTTATTTTTAAACCCCAAATAACCCTACCTTGTATACTATGACCTAAATCATAAAGTTTAGCTATTTCAGGATAAGTATCTGCAATGTTTTGCAACTCTGATGTCAACTGTGCATATGTATGAAATTGGAAGATTTCAGAACCATAAATATAATCATCCATTTCTTGAAGGTTTTCAAAAATTATTTTTGGATTAAAACCAAGATTGTATAATTTTTTTATTTCAACAGTATTAGCATATGCAATAACCTCTGAATCCTCAATATTTATTATATCTAAGTGTTGATCTATTAATTTATTTAATTCTGATGATTGTGTGTATTTTATACTTACAACTTTTAAATCAAATAAATTAACATCAGCATTGTTTATCCCAATTGTGTTGGTTGCTGGAAAAAATGATATTATAGAAAAAACAGAGCATATAAACATTAATTTTGTTAAACTTTTTATTTTCAATTTTTTTACCCCTGCAATTAATTTAAAGAATATCTGATATAAATAGTTTTTACTATTTTTATAGAATATGTTTTATACAAAAAAGTAAGGTATAAAATATGACATTTTGTATAAATAAATACTAAAAATTTTTTTTCAATTTCAAAATTTATCAAAAATTTTAAATATGGTCAAATTATACAATATAATGTATGGAAAGATTTTTAATATACAATCTATTGTATCTTAGGATGTTCTGGAGGTAAAAAATGGAATGCCCGTACTGTCATCATATTGAAACCAAAGTAACCGACTCACGTGATACAGGAAGCATGTCAATTCGAAGAAGAAGAGAATGCCTCAAATGCAACAGGCGTTTTACAACATACGAATACATTGAATTATCCCCCCTATATGTTAAAAAGAAAGATGGGCGATTAGAAAAATTTGACAGAAACAAAATCAAAAACGGTATTATGAAAGCAATAGAAAAACGCCCAATTGAACACGAAAAAATAGAAGAAAT
>JBNVCE010000070.1:0-2964 GCA_050410885.1 Thermoplasmatota archaeon
CTTAGATTCTTCTAAGATTTTTTCAACTACCTCAGTAGTTTTTTTATCTGCCATAGATATGCCTTGAGTGTTTTGTATGCCATTTTCTCCATATAATTAAGAAAATGTAGTTCTCGGAAATAACAACCTCATTTATAAAAGTTTGGTTAGATTAACTTTTAATCATTTTTTATAAAGTCGTTCTAGAACAAGCTCAAGTATTTCTTCAGGATCACGGATTTTTTTTAACTCTTTTTTAACAATAACAGGTGTTCCTTCAATATTTGGTTTATTAACGTCCTTATCTGTGATTAAAACAGCATGTTTCTCTGTTATTTTTGAAATACTATTTACAACATGAGCTTTTCTAAGCAGTTTTTTATTATACTCATCAACACAGGTTAAAAGTATTTTCTTTTTATCCTCACTAACTGCTTCAAAAGGACAACGCTCTAAAGGTATAACCTTATAACCAACTTGCTCAAGTATAGAAAATATCTCTCTTTGAAATTCTCTAAAACCATCTGTGTCTAAAGAAAAAGGTTTTATTTCCCCTGCATCAGAGCTTTTATTTAGGATATCAATAGGAATTGTAATATTTTCACCAAGTATTTCCTCGATTCTCAGTGCAATTTCTACACTTGTGCTCATACCTTCTTCATACATTTGAATAGTTCTTCTTGAAACCCTTAAAGATCTTGCAAAAGAACCAAGAGAAATATTTTGCTGCATTCTGAGTTTTTTTAATTTATCCTTATCAAGGTTAATGTAAAGACCGCCTGTAGCAGCATAAACCTCTAAAGGTAAACCCTCAAGTAAATGGGTTTTAAGTGTTTCAGGCGTAATTGCTTGAATACCAAATCTATCATAAATAACATCGTCTATTAATTTACCAGATCCGCTTTTTTCCCCAATAATTAAAGGACAACCTTTTAAAAGGATTGAAAGAGTTCTTAATTCCTTTGAAACGTCTTCTGTTATTGCATCAATGTTTGTTAAAACTTTAATAATGAGTAATGAATTGTCTCTTCTTGCAACTAAATCAAAACTAGCTGGTCTAATTGAGCATAGTTCAGATACATAAAACCCTGCTTTTACTAGGATTTTATGCACTTCATCCAATAGTTCTATTCTTTTCATCTATAGAAAATGCTAAAACATAATATGATATATAATAATATCGAGAGTGAAAACATCTGGATAGGAATAGATGATACTGATTCTACCACTGGAGGATGCACAACCCATCTAGGTTGTACTATAATTAAAAAATTAATTGATGAAAATTATAATATTATTGGTTTTCCAAGGTTGGTTAGATTGAATCCAAACATTCCATGGAAAACAAGAGGTAATGGAGCAATTTCCATACAAGTTGGTAAAGGCGTAGCTGCTAAAACAAAAATTGGTGAAATTAACAATCAAGATATTTTTTGTTATAAAAAATCAATAGAAAACTACAATGATTCTAAAATTGAAGAAATTGTTGAAAAAAGTGTTGATGATTATGCAAGATTAGAAGATGAAAACACTAATTCAGGGTTTGTATTATTAAAAAAACAACCACCTTTTAAAATATATGAAAAAACAGTTAAAGAAATAACTAACTTAAAAGAAATTATCAGAATATTAAATAAATCAAAAGCATTTTATAAGGGTTATAAAAACAAAAGAGGACTTATTGGAGCCACAGCAGCAGTTGCATGGATTCCAAAAAAGGATAAAACATTCGAGTTAATAACTTATAGAAAAAAAGATAAATGGGGTAAAAAAAGATTTGTAGATGACAATTCAACAAAAGAAATGGATAAAAAAATTAAAACAACCTTTGACAACTATGATTATGAAAATAATCATAATAGGCTTGTACCAAATTCTCCTTGTCCTATTTTATATGGCATTAGAGGAGAAAATTATAAAGACTTAATTAAAGCAAAATCATTGATTAAATCAGAAGAAGTTGATGGTTGGTTAATATTTGAAACAAACCAAGGAACAGATGATCATTTACAAAAAAAAAATATCAGTAAAATCCAACCTTACCAATCTGTTATAGTTAAAGGAAGTGTTTATACATCACCTTACACTATTAAAGGCGGGCATGTTTTTTTTAAAATAAAAGATTCAACTGGAATTGTTGATTGTGCAGCTTATGAGCCAACTAAACAATTTAGAAAAATCATTAGGAATTTAGTGCTTGGCGATGTTGTTGAAGTTTATGGCGGTGTAAGAGAAAAACCTTTAACAATTAATCTTGAAAAAATAAATGTTAAAAAATTAAAAAAGCTCATTAAAAAAGTTGAAAATCCAGTTTGCCCTAATTGTGGTAAACATATGAAATCAAAAGGTAAAAACCAAAGTTTTAAATGTGTAAAATGTGGAATGAAAAGTAAAAAACCATTACTTAAAAAAGTAGATCGTGAAGTTTCTGTAGGTTTTTATGAAGTCCCTGTTTGTACAAGAAGGCATTTAAGTAAACCATTAAAAAGAATGAAAAGATAATCGTAATGCTTTTTAAGTAATTGTTGCTTCTTGATTTCTAAAAATTAATCTGCGGGTGTGGTGTAGTCTGGTATCACTTAAGCTTGCCAAGCTTACAACTCGGGTTCAAATCCCGGCGCCCGCATTTTTTCTATTTCAAATAATAATTAAAAAAAAAATTCTTGCTTTTTAAAAAAGATAAAAAACATTAAAACCGGTCTTTATCATTTTATAAAAATGTAATTTTAATGCTAACATTTTCACTCAATCCAACCAGGACCAATCTGAGCTAAAATTTCAACAATTTTAAAATTTAAATTAACTGTTAAAGTGGATTGAAAATCAAGTTTTAAAAATTGCCCCATATTAGTTAAATTATATTGAGTAGGAAAACCAACAGGGTTTAAACCTGCTGCCTTTAATGAACTACTTATAAAAAAGAACCAGGCATTTGAATAATTAGTAGCAATGGTTATATTATGAATATTATTAAAAACAATATTT
>JBNVCE010000070.1:2974-8194 GCA_050410885.1 Thermoplasmatota archaeon
AAATTGGGTTTGTATACCATAAGTTCCAAAACCTGAAGCTATATTTTTTTGCCCAATGCTTGAGATATTCACAATATCAAATGAAATATTTATTATATTACTAACCTTGTTATAATCAATAAAAAAATTAGGTTTAGCCATCATCTTATTTCCCTGATACTGACTTACAATCATAGAACCAGCTTCATAAATGTATGATTGATCAAGGTAATATGCATTAGCCGATGAATAAACAATTGTACCGATTTGAAATGAAAAAGTTTCTGACTCATTTTGAACATTTATTACAAATGAATTTTCTAAAACTTCTAAAGTACCATATGCCTTGCTTGACACTAATAACGGTAATTCTTTACTTCCTAAAGTTATAAAAGATGCAACAGGAATTCCTTTTCTTTCAACTGCTGCTTGGTTATTGATAACTGAGGTTAGAAATCCAAATTGCTCTGCTACTCTATCCATGTGCTCTGCTTCACGTTGTTTCATAAATATTGGAACATATACTATTTGAACTATTGAAATAACTATAACAATAAGTCCAATAAGTAATATTGCAGTAACAATACCAACCAGTCCAAGGTCATTTTTTTTAATCATGATTTTTTTCATTTAACAACCATAAACATTTTTTTTTACTAACTCATTCCTTTTTGAAGAACTACTGACAATAATACAGTATTTGATTCCACAACAGTAACCTGAATATATTTTTGTTGAATATTTATACCTTCTAAACTAAATTTAAGTGTTTCACCAAAACTCCATTTACAATTGTAGTCTAAATCAACTAATAAATCACCTGCTTTTTTTGTATAAGAATCAGATCCTATAACAATGGTTATGTCTGTTGTTAATTCAAGAGATTCTCCTCCATTATGTTCAATGTAAACCATATTACTTGATTCATCAATTGTTGCAACAAGGTTTACAAAAGGAGCAGAGGTGCTAAAAGAAAAGGTGGAAACATTGGAATTTAATAAAGCATATAGTATAATAGTCATTCCTAACAAAAGAACAACACCTATGACTTCAGATACTGCAAGTTTTGAATAAATTTTCTTTATCATTGCATCCCAATTTTTAATTTATTAAATCATTAATTTGTTTATTAATATTTGTATTAAAATTATTAACCAAAACAAATTATTAAAAAAATATTTAATTATGATAAGATGACAAATTGATATTTAGACGGCAAAACTTTTTATATCAATTTCTTCAAAGATTTTCATGATAATCTTTATTAAAATGGGTGAAAGGAAAAAAATTATGTTCAAAATAAATGCTAATTATAAATTTAAATACACTATTAATAGGTTAAAATATAATAAGGCTGTGACAGAATTAGTAGGATCAATTTTATTACTAGGTATAATTGTATCAACAATAGGGATTATTTATTACAATTTTTTATCAATCCCACCACCTGTTAATCCTCCTAATGTATCAATTATTGGTTACATTGAAAACAATAATTTGGTTTTAGAACATCAAAAAGGAGATTCACTGCCTCTAGATACAGTAATAACCATAAATATGTACATTGGAAATGTAACGTTTTTAGTAGAAAATTATCTAGATACTAATGCAAAAAAAGATAGGAAATGGGATATAGGTGAAAAAATAATTTATCCACTACCTTTTACGATAGATAACATTCAAAGTTATTTCTCCTCCAATATTCATGTTGTTGATATAAAAACTAACTCACTTATATTTATTGGAACTCTTGATGTTTACCCAGAAACCGATATAGGAATAAACATAACATGTGATAATCTATTTCCATCCATTGGGTCAATGGTTAATATTACAATAACGGTTGAGAATCATCTAGGAGGAACACCTGCAAGAGATATTGAAATACTAAACCTTTTTTCAAAAAATTTACTTTATGTCAAAAGTGAATCAACACGCGGATTTTATAACCCAGATACAGGAATATGGAATATAAGTTATTTAGAAAACGGTGAATCTGTATCTTTAACAATCACAGTTATTGTTACAATTACTGTTGAACCAACTCAGTTAGCAATTATTCTTGATGGTTCTTCAAGTATAAGCTCTAGCAGCTGGAAAATAATGAGGACAGGACTTGCCAATGCGATTAAAAACCCAGATATTTTCCCACATGATGGAACTATAGAGCTTACAGTTTTACAGTTTGGTAAAAAGGATTGGTTTACACAATATGCACGAAAAGAAATAGGACCAGTTATTGTTACAGAAAATAATTATTTATCAATAGCAAACACTATCCAAAATTTAGTACAACTAGGTGGTTACACACCTATGAGTTGTGGTATTTATCTTGCAGCTGATACCCTTTATAAATCCCAGTTTTTTAACCCTTTAAAAAGACAGATTATTTGCATGGTAACTGATGGACAACCCAACTGTAGTGTTGATCCAAAAACCTATACAGGAAAATTTGTTAATTGTACAGTTGGAAGAACAACTTCTGAAGAAGGACGTGATTATTTAATCAATAAACTAAATTTAACTCCTTCTCAGGATCAATTTAGTGTAATAGCAGTCGGAGATGATACAAACACTCTATGGTTAAAAAACAAAATAGTCTGGCCTGAACCTGGTAATTATGCTCCACCATATATTCCAGGATGGGTTAGAAATGTTAGTTCATGGCAAAAATTTTCTGAATGTGTATATGAAATATTGATGAATCTTTTTGGCTTAAACATGGATAGTTATGTGAAAATCATTGCTGTGACACCATTTACTGATCCACATCCTGAAAACAATGAAATTGTAATTATTTTGAAACCAGAATAACTAAAATAATAATCAAAAAATTTTTTAAAAAATTAACATAAGTTTCTAATACTATTGTAAATTACCATTTTAAAAAAAAGTTGGAATAAAATAATGATGAAATTAGATTTACATATTCATTCACAATACTCTGAGGATGGTATAGGTTCACCAAAAGAAATAATAAAAATTCTTCAAAAAAAAGGGCTTCAAGGTATGGCTATTACTGATCATAATAATGTACAAGGAGGTTTACAAGCAAAGAAGGTTGCACCAAAAGATTTCATAGTAATACCAGGAGTGGAAATTTCAACAAGTAACGGTCATATTATTGCCTTGGATGTTAAAGAAAACATCAAAAAAAATCTTCCTGTTGAAGAAACTATTGAAAAAATTATTGACATTAATGGAATACCAATAATACCCCATCTTTTTAGGACCATGTCTGGTATTAAAATAAACAAGTTTGAAAAAGTTTATAAAAAAATCTCAGCAATAGAAGTTTTTAACTCTTGTAGTAATCCTAAAACAAATCTGAAAACAATTAAAATAGCTAAAAATTTTAATTTAGGAGGTATAGGTGGATCTGATTCACATATTCCAGAATATGTTGGATATGGTTACACAATAATTGATTCAACAGATTATACAATTGATTCTGTTTTATCAGAAATAAACAAGAAAAAAACTTGGGGAGAAGGAAATGTTTTACCACTAAATTATCGTACAGAAAGAATGATTAAATCGATTAAGCAATATTTCAAAAGAGGTTTTAAAAGAATATGATTTATTAAACAAAAAATTTTAAACTTTGTTAATTTATTTAATAATTTATGAATGATGAAAATGTTATAGCACAACTCCTGGAAAAAATAAAAAACATTGAATATAGGTTAACGGCACTTGAAAAAGAACAAAGAATAATATGTGAGGATATTTTATCAGGCTCACCAACTGAACGTATGAGGCAAAGACTGCTTGAAAATTCTCAAAAAAGAAAAGAAGAATTAATAAAAAAAATTGAAAATGAAATCAGATTTGAAATTTAGAATCGTATTTACCTTCATCTATTGCTTTTTGAATCTCCTGTGGTTTTTTACCTTCAACAGTAACACCCAATGAGATACAAGTTCCAATGATTTCTTTTGTTTTCTTTTTTAAATCTTTACCTAACAACGCATCATGTTTCATTTTTGCTATTTTTATTGCCTGATCAATAGTTATGTTACCAATTTTACGTGTTGATGGTGCTCCTGATCCTTTTTCAGATCCAATTTCTTTTAAAATAAGTGAAGAAGCAGGTGGTGTACCAACTTCAATATCAAATTTTTTTGTTTTAGGATCAACAATTACTTTTACTAAAACTTTCATTCCCTCAAACTGTTTTGTTTTATCATTTATTGCATTTATTACTTGAATTATGTTAACACCTAAAGGTCCAAGTGCTGGACCAAGTGGTGGGCCTGCTGTTGCTTTTCCACCATCAACAAGTGCTTTTACTGTATCTACCATAAAATCTATTTCTCCTTTTCCTCTTTTTTATCTTCTTCTTTCCTTTTAATAACCCTAACCTGTTCACCACGAACAGTAATTGGTATTGGTACAACAGATTCAAAAAGTTCTACAGTTATTTCCTCTTTTGTATCATCAATATGTGTAACCTTTGCTGTTTCACCTCTAAATGGTCCTGCTATCATTTCAACAACATCTCCTTCAGCAATTTTTGCAACAGAAGATGCTGGTACTAGGAAATGCTCTATTTGTTCAATAGGTATATTTCCTTCAAGCATGCTTCTTGCATAAGAAATGGTTTTTATCATTTCTTTAATACGCTGTATATCATAACTTTCTACAAAAACATATCCCCTTAGTTCAGGGGTTATAAGGATTGATAATATTTTTATTTTTGATTTAGATGCTCTACTGTTTATTAAATCAGCAGTATTTTGTTCTTTACCTACTTGTACTTTTATACTAAAAATCTTTGGTTTTTCTTCAATGGGTTCTTCAAAATTTGGTCCTTGCATAGTAATACACCTAAATTATGTTAAACCAAGCATTTGAGCAATCCATGGGGCAACTTGTTTTGCTAAAAGAAAAATCAAAAAACCTAGTCCTCCTATTGCCAAAATTCCTGCACCTGTTATTTTTGATGTTTTTGAATATTCCTCGTTTGTTGGTTTGCGAGCCATTCTGAAAACTCGACCATATTTACCTTTCCCGATTCTGGATCGCCTTTCTTCTATTTTACGTTGTAAATCCCAGGCTTTTTCCATGAAGGTTTTGTTACTGGGTTCTTTATTTTTACGTTTAAATAATTTCAAATATAAACACCTCTTAAAAAGGCTTAATCGTCAAATAAATAGTTATATATAAAGGATTTGGCTATTTTAGCTTCATCCCGAAATAAAAAATTAAAGAAAAAAACATTCATTTTTTCCTATTAGA
>JBNVCE010000071.1:0-8100 GCA_050410885.1 Thermoplasmatota archaeon
AACGCATGAAACCCTTGACCGGCGTCATCAACAAAAGCAAATTTAACAAGAAAACCGGGAAGTTCTATACCTATGGATTGTTTGGCATCAGTGGAAAAACCATTGATGAGATCATCCAGGAGCTTGGCATAGGAAACGAGATCTCTACCGCACTTATCGAGAATTTGAACTCGTTCATTCGAGATAGTGTTCAGTATCTGGTACGAAGAACAAAAAGAGTTGCTCAGAGCTTGGAGTGGGTTATCCAGACGTTAGCTGGATATTTTTTCTTCCGTAACTTTGTAAGACCGCATTGGCATCTCAGTAAACGTTCCAGTAAGAATTGGTTGAAGGAAATGGTTACTCCAGCAATGGCATGCGGTATGACCACGGCTCCATTATCACTGTATGAAATACTGATGTTTCACCAACTCTGAATTACTGGGGTGCCTTTTACTAAAAGATTTAAATAAGATTTATTACAAAATAAAACACCGTCTCTGCCTATTGGTGCATCAAGGCGTTCTGTACTACAAATCTCAATAACAATATTTTTATTAAAAGATTTAAAAGATGAATTTTTAAAACCACTAGCATTTGCAATTTTTACTAATTTATCGGCATCATCTAATGTTTTTGCATAAACATGTATTATCGGAGATTGAGCAATTATCCAAATTAAACCTGTTTTTGCTTCTTTTAAAGCAGACAATAACTCAAAAGATTTTATTTTTCTATGCCATATACCTAAGAATCTAGCATTTTTTTTATCACCAATTTTGGGTATTTCAAGTAGTACTATTCTACCAGCACAACTACTTGAAGTAAAAAATTCATTGGAATTGTTTATTAATTCAAGAATAGTTGAGATTTTTTTATCAACCATATCATTAATTTTTGCTTTTTTAAGATAAGTAATTGCTTTTTCTTTTGATTTTAAAAATTCTTTTTCCAATGGCATAATTTAATCATATTCAACATGTTTTTCAATAACAATATTTCTTTTTCTAAGTTCATCAAAAAAAATTTTACAAGGAATGATTTTTTCAGAACAAAAAACCCCATGTTCTTTTATTAATCCCTTTTTAATCATTTGAGCAGTTATAGAAACTGGGTAACCAGTTGTACGCATCATTGATGTTATATAATTTTTATTATCATAAAAATCTATCATTGAATACTCCATTTTTGTTTTTTTAGAGTTTTTTTCGCCTTTAGAAAATACTTTTAACAACACCACATCTTTTTGATTAGAAAATAAATTTTTTGTTAAAATTGCGGAAAAAAAATCTCTTGGAGTAATAAATTGTTTCCCAATTTTTATTTTTTCCTGACTTGCTAAACCTATTTCTAAGAGTATCTTAAATTTTTCACAATGACCTTTGTATCTAATTGTTTTGTAATCAAGATAATCTATATTATTTCTAAATGTGTATGGTAGTGTTGAGCACCCACCTGATGTAAGAAAAGCTTCAAGTTCTCCAAATGGTTTTGGAAAGTTTATTGTTTCTAATTCAGTCATTGATTTCTTCTTTAAAATTTTACCATGATCAAGAATGATTGAATCTTCAACATATTCATTTATAAGTCCATAAGGTGAAAAAACTATCTGGTAATTAAGAGGAGGTTTTGGATTTTGCGGCAAACCACCAACTCTCAATTTAACATAATCAACATGATCCATTTGTTCAACAATATCCTTTGTAATAACAGATGTTAAACCAGGTGCAAGACCACAATCAGGAATTATTGTGACACCATTATCAACTGCTTTTTTAAATAAACTAAGCTCTTTTTTAACAATATCATTGTTTCCTCCTAAATCAATAAAATTAGTTTTTGTTTCAACCGCTATTTTTGCTAAAATGTAATTAAATTTATAGGGAACAGCAGAAACTACTAAATCAAATTTTTTAAAATATTTTTTTAATGTAATTGTTTTTTCTATATCTAATTTTTGATAATTAAATTCTTTATGTTTCAGAAATTTTTTAGTTGACTCAAGTATTTGTTTACTTTTATCAGCAATTACAATTTCTTCAAAATTTGAATAATGAAACAAATCAAAAGCAATGGCGCGACCCATCATTCCAGCACCAAGAATCAGTATATGCATTATATTTTGTCCCCCATTAGAAAATAAAATGTATTTTTTATATTAAATACTTTCAAATGCTTTATTCATGGTTTCTATTTCTGCTTTATCCTGTTTTATTGTTATACTAAAAACAAAAGTCAAAATAAACGATAGTGGTAACCCGATAAAAATTGGATCTAACATGTTTATAATGTAATTATTTGTTATTGAACCACCAATTAAGGATGGAGCTGTTTTATAATAAACAAAGATATACCAAATCATTGTAAAAATGAATCCGCCAAGTATTCCTGCCCATGCACCAGCTCTGCTTGTTTTTTTCCAATAAAGCATAAGTGTATATGGTGCAAGAAAAGTACAAGCCATTAGTCCAAAAAAGAATGATGTTAAAACAGCAACAACATCTGGTGGATATATTGAAAGTAATAAAGTAGCAATTACTATGCCAAATGTTGCAACACGTGTAATTGTTAATGCTTTTTTTTCTGAGCACTCTTTCATAAAACCTTTTTCACAAACATCTCTTCCAATGGATGCTCCTGCTGTGTGAAACAATGCACTAGCTGTTGACATTGCAGCTGATAGTATTGCAAAAAGAAAAAGTATAACAAACCAGGTTGGAAAAAATTCGTTAACAATCAAAGGAACAACCTTATCTGGTGTTCTAGGGTATTGTAAACCATTGTTTATCATTAGAACATTACAAAGAGGACCTATTGAAAATGCAATGAAGGTCATTAGTAGAATAAAAATACCACCATATGGTATTGCTTGTCTTAAGGATTTTTCATCTTTTGCTGAAAGATATCTTATAATAAGCTGCGGTTGAGCAAGAACACCAATACCAACGCCAAATATTAATGTTAAAAGAAACATAAAAGCAGGTGAAAATGGCTCAGGCATTGATGTCAATGTTGTGAACCCAACTGGTACGCTTTTCCATCCCATATCAAGTAATTGTTGAGTAGTAATTGAAGCAGCAGCCTCATGAGCAGGACCAATACCGCCAAGCATTCCATAAATTCTAATACCTAAAATAAGCATACCAATAAGCATTAAAACACCTTGGATAGCATGTGTCCACATAACAGCATACAACCCACCAACTATTAAATAAATACCAACAACTAGTGTGAAAATTACTACACAAACCCAATATGGAATTCCAAAAGTAATTTCAAATAATGATGCAATTGCTAAAAAAACAGCTGTTGTATAAAATATAATAAAAATTGCAATAATTAAACCTGATGTAGCTTGTAGTTTTTTTGAATTGAATCTATTACCTAGTAACTCTGGAAGTGTCATAGCATTTAAAGAAAGACCCATTTTTCTTGTTCTAAAACCATAAAAAATAAAAGCGATTATTATACCTACAAAAATATTTAAAAATGCAAGCCAAAGAAGTGAAAAACCGTATATTGAAGCCATCCCAGAAAAACCAATTAAGGCAACAGCACTGATAAATGTCGCACCATATGAAAATGCAATAATAACTGGGCCCATCTTTCTACCAGCAACATAATAATCTTCTTTTGTTTTCGTTTTTTTGTAACCCAGATATCCAAGATAAGTAAATACAGCTGCAAAAATACCCATGAATATTATGAATAAAATAATATCCATTATTTTTCCTCCTGCTCAACAATGTTTTCTTTTTTATTATCAGTTTTATTATTTTTTAATGGTTTTTTTAAAAATTCATGATAAATTCCATAAATTACACAAAAAATTGCAGAAAATATAGTTAAAATCCAAGCTGCAAATACCCAAACATCCATACCTAATATTAGGTCCATGATTTTTTTGCCTCCCCAAATTTTTTAATTTTTTTTATTGGTAACTTATTGTTTAATTTATATTTTTCTTAATTTTTTTCAGAAATCATTATAATTAAATAATTTATTCAAACCAAAAAAAAATTGGGAGTTTTATTATGTTAAATGATTTCTGGGATAAAAAAATTGAAACAATACCAATGGATAAATTAAAGGAGATTCAGCTTAAAAGATTAAAAAGAATGGTTTCATATATTTATAAAAATAATAAGTTTTATCATGAAAAATTAAAAGATGTACATGTTAAACCCAATGATATTAAAACCTTAAAAAATATAGAAAAACTACCTTTTTTAACAAAACAAGATTTACGCAACTATTATCCTTTTGGTCTTGTTTGTACACAACTGGATGATATTGTTGAGGTACATGCATCCTCAGGAACAACAGGTAAACCTGTTGTTGGGCCTTATACAAAAACAGATTTAGAATTATGGTCTGAGGTAATGGCTCGATCTTTATATGCTAATGGTTTAAGAAAAAAGGATATTTTACAAAATGCTTATGGTTATGGTTTATTCACAGGTGCCCATGGTTTTGAAAAAGGTGCACAGAAAATTGGTGCAATGGTTATAACAATTGGTTCAGGTAACACTGAACGACAGATTGATATTATGAAAGATTTTGGCACAACAGCAATTGCATGTACTCCATCTTATTCATTACATATTGCAGAAGTTGCAGAAGAAAAAGGTTATGATTTTAAAAAAGATTTTAAACTTCGCCTTGGTCATTTCGGCGCTGAATCCTGGAGTGAAGAAATAAGAAAAAAAATCGAAGAACGTTTGAATATTGTAGCTCATGAACATTATGGTTTAACAGAGATTATAGGACCGGGAGTTGTGTCTGAATGCGAGCATAAAAAACTGCATATTAATGCTGATCATTTTTTTCCTGAAATTATAGACCCAATGACTGGAGAAACATTAGAAGATGGTCAGGAAGGAGAGCTAGTTTATACAACTTTAACAAAAGAAGCATTTCCAGCTCTTAGATTTAGAACAAGAGATTTAGCTTCTATAACACATGAAACCTGTGAATGTGGAAGAACACTTCCTATTCAATCCAGAATAAAAGGTAGAAGTGATGATATGATGAAAATCAAAGGTGTTATAGTATTTCCATCCCAGATTGAAACAGCGCTTATGCAAGTAAAAGGAATAAGTGATAATTATCAGATTGTTAAAACAAAAAAGGGTGAGATAACATCATTATCTGTTGAAGTTGAACCTTCTGAGGAACGGTATAAACAAGGGCATCTTGATGAACTTGAAAAACAAGCTGAAAATGAAATATACAGGATATTGAATTTACATATACCTGTTAAAATACTTCCACCTAAAACCTTACCTAGAAGTACAGGGAAAGCAAAAAGAGTTATTGAAAGATAAAAAAACCTATTTTTTAAAAGGAAAATCAGAAATGATAGAAACATTAAATATTATATTAGAATACATAAAAGGATTATGGACGCTTCCATGGATTTTAATTGGTTTTATTGTAACAGTTATACTTTCACGTTTTTTTGGGCAAGAAAAAATAAATAATATAATGAAAAAAATTGGATTAATTTTACTTTATTTTTTTCTGCCATTTTTACTTTTTAGGATATTTCTTGGAGTTGATTTTCGTGAAAATGAAATAATATTTACAGTAATTTGTTTTGCTGTTTTAACCTTGATGTATATTATTGCTTATTTTTTTGCATTATTTAAAGTAAATAAAACACATTTAAAAAAAGAAATAAAAAATAATTTTATTAAAACAGTTTTGACAAACCAAGGCAGAAGTTCAGCTTTTATTGGCGGAGCAATGCTTGCAATTTCTGAGTGGAGAGTTCCTGCTACTATTTACATGAGTATTGGAGCTATTTTTCTTTTTGCATTAATCCCATATATACTTTCACATTTACATAAAAAAAATTTAAAAAAATTAGATGAAAATTTAAACCAAAAGGTTTTACCATGGTATCTAAAATTATTCCCATGGTATTTATTATCTTTTGCTTTTGCTGCTGTTATAATTCATGGTTTAACTGGTATTACTCCTAAAAGCTTTGGTTATGGAATAGGTGTTATTTTTGAGTTTTTTACCCAATTAACAATTCCTGCTGCGTTGTATTATGTTGGATCAGGAATTCACCCGTCTGATTTGAAAATATCTGAATTAAAAAAATTGTTTGGTTTAGATAAAACAGAAAAAGATTTTAATCATTGGTCTTGGGTAAGAAATATTTTTACTTTAACAGTGATAATTACTCCAATAATAATTACTCTTATATTTGGACTGCTTTTTATAATTGGAGTAATTAATAGCTCATGGTTTGCAGTTATAATAATTAATTCTATTTTACCTATTACTAGTACTAATATGTTTTTAATCCCATATGGCATTGACAAAAAATCAACTGCACATGCTGTTACCTGGACAACAATAGTATGTGTGCCAATTGTTGTTTTATTAATAACTATTTTTAAAATTTATTTTATCAAATAAATTTTTTTTTATTTAAGGATACCTTTTGCTTCAATTCAATTTTTACATTTAAAATCTATATTCTGCTGCTTTATTCATAAATAATAGTGAAAGAAAATTTTTGATTTTAAGGATAAAGTGTTTAATTATAAATAGATAAAAAACTAAGTAATTTTCGTAAAATTGGAAAACGTTCTAAAAACTTAAAAAACAAGGAATTATCTAAAACTTTATTTCTAGGCATAGTAACCGCAAGAGTTCCCCATGGTCCCCAGAGATTCTCTGTATCCTTACATCTAGCTTTAATAGTATAGGTTCCCATTATATTCCAGGTATGATTGACAGCCAAAGTTTGTCCAGATGTGTATGGTCCAGTCCAGTCAGTAATAGTATCGTCACCCCAGTCAACATAATAATAGATATCTCTACAAAGCGGAGAAGTTGATTTAAAAGTATATTCATATGATGTTCCTGCTTTTCCGCTGGTCTGACCATTAATATTTGGTGCGGATGGTGCATTAGGGTCTAAAGAGCCAAAAGCATGAAGAAAACCTCCATTTAACAATGATGATCCAATATATACAGTACCATCTTCACCAATCGCAGGAGCAGAAGCAACATCACCCCCAATATATTCACGCCATTTCAAAGTACCATCAGGATTAACAGCAATAAGCTCACCACCATCATAAGTACCAAAATAAATCGTACCATCAGCAGAAATACATGGATTACTACCACGTATCGTTCTCTTAGGACCAGGATCAAAACTCCATTTCACAGTTCCATTATTAGGATAAATTGCCGACAGATAACGATTACCAACATAAATCGTACCATCCTGCGCAATAACAGGAGTAGTCCCAGCAAGATTCCCACCTGTCTTCCATTTCAACGTACCATCAGGATAAACAGCATATAAATAACCATCCCAAGAACCAAAATAAATAGTACCATCATCAGCAATAGAAGGAGAAGAAAATATACTATCTCCAACAAAGAATTTCCATTTAAGAGTACCATTCATTGTATAAACTGCAAACAAATAGTCACCGCCAAATACAGTTCCAAAATAAATAATATTATCTTCAGAAATTGCTGGAGCACCCTCAATATAATAATAAGTAAGATATTTCCATTTTAATGTACCATTTGGATAAACAGCATATAGAGAAGTTGAACCAATGTATATAGTACCCTCGTCATCAATGACAACATCTCCATCAGCCCAACCTTCTGTTTTTAACCTCCATTTTTCAATTCCCGGATTATCAGCAGTACTATAAGGACTCCTACCAGTATGCTGAGCATCATGACAATACATAGGCCAAGGTGAATCCATAGGATCATCTAAAGGTTTAGAAACATTCTTAAAAGTTGTTGCCTCTTCTGATTCAATATCAATAAAATCACTATATTCATAACTAAGAACTGGATCATAACCTGTTATCTCGGAATCATGAAAACTATAAAAATTACGTTTTTCAATATTCAACTTCTCATTATTTGACATAGTTTTGTATCCAACTATAACAGGTGTTATAGCAGAAATGAGTAATATAATTATTAACATAATCACTAGCCCCATCTTTGTAGATTTACTATCCATTATATTTAATTGCACCCATACTTATTTATACTTATTATATTAAAACGGCATTGGGACAAAATTGGAAAATCAATTTTTTAAAACAATAACATAGGCACGCT
>JBNVCE010000072.1:0-7972 GCA_050410885.1 Thermoplasmatota archaeon
TTTAGTTGATAAACATATTTCGATAGATGAAACATTCAAAGTTTTACCCTCTTCATTTGTAACACTCTCAGTTCCAATTTTTATATCCTTAATATCTGCATCTTTGACAAAACTATTTCTCACAATTTCAGCAGTATCAACAGCTGTGCTTATTGCTTTACCTCTGGCTTTAATAATTACTTCATCAAAACCGCCACTTTGAAATTTTGTAACAACTGCAAGCACATAAGTCATAGGCGGTTTGTTTCCAACATATATTACGTTTTGAGTATCTTCTTTTTTCTCAGATGATTTCTCATTTTTTGTTTCTTTAGTCATAATGCGTCTCCTTTTAAGTTATTTTTATAAAATTATATAAAGTTTTAATATAATAAAATTTTTCTCATTAATTTACTTTTTTTTTGAAAATTTCTAAAAATTTATGTATTAAAACTTTATTTAAGAATTTGGGGGAATTTGGTGGACCAAAAAACAATGGCAAAGGATGGGTCTTCCATTTCCGATTCCGTAATTTAAAAATATTTAATTGAAATTGAAAAAAAATAACTTTAAAATCAGTAAAAAATGTGCATTACATATTAAAACGTGTAACGCCTGATTCCCCCACTTAATTTAACAATATTTTTTTAAAATTTTAAAATAATTGTAAAATATTTTATTCATATAAGACGGGCTTGCCCTTTTAGTTTATAATTTGAAAGCTCTTTAAAAACTTCATCTTCTTGTAAACTTTTCATTATATCTTCTGATGTGGGCGAGATTTTGATGTCCCTAGTTCTACCATATCTTCCTTTTGAAATAACCCTTGCTGTAATAATACCAAGCATGTCAAGTTCAGATATAAGATCTGCAACACGTCTTTGTGTTAATGCATCTGCCCTTATTTTTTTGCATAGGTCCTTGTATACATCATAAACATCACCTGTTGTAATTGCGCCTGTTGTACCTGTTTTTTTATTATATTTTTCTTGCAAAAAAATAGCAAAAAGTAATATTTTAGATTGGGTTGGTAAAGTACGGGCAACTTCCATAATACGGTTTATTTCAATTTTATTTTGAGCTTGTTGCACATGCTTTTTTGTAATTCTTGGGGATTTTGATCTTTCAGCAATCTCTGCAGATATTCTCAGCAAATCCAAAGCGCGCCTTGCATCACCGTGTTCCTGAGCAGCAAGTGCTGCACATAATGGAACAACATCCGAATCAATTGCATCAGATTTTAAAGCAAGTGAAACACGTTGATTTAAAATATCTTGAAGTTCTGTGGCATTATATGGGGAAAAAATCAAATTTTCTTCACCAAGACTAGATTTAACACGGGGATCTAAAAATTCAGTAAATTTCAAATCATTTGATAAACCCACTATAGAAACTTTAGATCTTTCAAGCTCGGAATTAATACGAGTTAGGTTATATAATGCCTCGTCTCCTTTTAATTTATCTATTTCATCTAAAATTATGACTGTTACTCCACCTTCCTTTTCAATCATCTGTTTTAATTTTGAATAAACCTCATCTGTTGGCCAACCGGTAAAAGGAATTCTTTCAGACCAGTTATCAACAAAATGATTTGTAATATTTTGAAGAAGACGGTATTGTGTGTCTACAACTTCGCAGTTAATATAAATAAAATTAACTTTTTTCTTTGTTTCTTCTCCTTTTTTTAATAATTCTTTGCCTACAAATTTTGTTACAGCTGTTTTGCCTGTACCAGTTTTTCCGTATATAAAAACATTTGATGGTGTTTCACCACGCAAAGCCGGCACAAGAATTGAGGCAAGATGATTAATTTCCTTATCCCTATGCGGTAATAAATCTGGTATGTATGAAGGTCTCATTGCTTCTCTATTTAAAAATAAGCCATTAGCGTTAAGTAAATGACCGAATATATCGCTATTAACTGTATTTTTTTTGATCGTAAAAGTTAAACCTCCCGGGTCTTTGTAATCAATGATTATATATTAAAAATTTGTGTAAAAAATAAATGATTTTTTCTCCATATTTTCTCCTGTTAATTTTAATGAACAGGCAGACCCTTATTTCTATTGGAAAATTGTTTTAATAAATTAAAAATTTTTAAATTTTTTTAAATTTATATTTTTAAAAATCATAATATTAAAATACTATAAATTTCATACATTTCTGGATATACTCACGTCAATAATTTTTTAATAAAATATACTCACAATAAAAAGTTCCAGTGGAAATAAAGGGGTCTATCTTAAAAATAAAAAAAATAAAAATAATAAGAATTATAAAAAATTAATGGGCCCCAATAATAATTACATCTTTAACAGATTTAATGGATTCAAAAGGAAAAACAAGGTTGCCTTGGTTATCTAAATGATATAATCTCGGATCAATATCATCAGATGGTTCAACTAAAATTCCAACTAGTTTACCCGTTTTACTATCAGCTGTTGCGTTCCTCATAATCCCTAAATATAATCCTTCTTCACTCATGACTGATTTTCCTCTAAGCTGATTTTCAGTTAACTTCATTTTTTTACCATCCTTTTTATTTTAATATTTTTACAAATATTGAATATCTTTTTCACTTTTATCTTTTTTGGCTATTCCACTACCAAGATTTTCTGAAACTTTTTCATAAAACTTAATCATATTTGGTGTGATGGATGCTCTAACGGTTTCCATTGCTTTTTCAAAATGCATTTTTTTAACCTTTTTAGCATCAGGAGTTTCCCTTATTGCAAGCATAGCTGCTTCTCTACATAAAGCCTCTATATCCGCACCAGAATAATTTTCACAAATTTCTGCTAATTCTTCTAGATTAACATCTTTATAAAGGGGCATGGATTTAGTATGAATCTTAAAAATTTCTAATCTTGCTTTCTTATCAGGAGCGCGAATCAAAACCAAACGATCAAACCTACCAGGTCTAAGCAGACCTGGATCAATAATATCAGGTCTGTTTGTTGCACCTATAACAACAACGCCTTCCATACTTTCAAGCCCATCAATACTGGTTAAAAGTTGATTAACAACACTATCGGTTACATGTGAACCAACATATGTACCACGTGGTGGGGCAATAGAATCAATCTCATCAAGAAAAACAATGGAAGGAGCAACCTGTTTTGCTTTTTTAAATAATTCCCTAACCGCTTTTTCACTTTCTCCAACCCATTTACTCATAACCTCAGGTCCTTTAATAGAAATAAAATTAGCATTTGATTCACTAGCAACAGCTTTAGCAAGCAAGGTTTTCCCAGTTCCAGGCGGACCATATAGTAAAATACCTCTAGGGGGATTTATACCCATTCTTTTAAAAACATCAGGTTTTGTAAGAGGCCACTCAACTGCTTCCTGCAATTGTTGCTTTGCTTCTTCAAGACCGCCAATATCCTCCCAAGAAACCTTGGGAATTTCAATCAAAAACTCCCTCATTGCAGAAGGCTCAATACCTCTATGGGCATTTTTAAAATCTTCCATGGTAACTTCCATTTTTTCAAGAAGCTCAACAGGAATTGGTTTCTCAAGATCAATTTCTGGTAAATACCTTCTTAATGCATTCATTGCAGATTCTCTAGCAAGAGCAGCAAGATCTGCACCAACATAACCATAAGTAATATCAGCCAGGTCATCAAGGTTAACATCTTTACTCATGGGCATACCACGAGTATGAATCTGTAAAATTTCTTTTCTGCCGTTTCTATCAGGTGCACCAATAACAATTTCCCTGTCAAACCTCCCAGGGCGTCTAAGTGCTGGATCTATAGAATCAGGAATATTTGTGGCACCAATAACAATAAGTTTTCCTCTCCCTTTTAACCCGTCCATGAGAGTTAACAACTGAGAAACAACCCTTCGCTCAACCTCACCATGTACCTCACTTCTTTTTGGTGCAATAGCATCAATTTCATCAATAAAAATAATAGAAGGAGCATTTTTTTCTGCTTCTTCAAAAATTTTTCTTAGATTTTCTTCACTCTGACCATAAAATTTACTCATGATTTCTGGTCCATTAATAGTATAAAAATTCGCATTAGATTCATTTGCAACAGCTTTTGCAATAAGTGTTTTACCGGTACCAGGTGGACCATGTAAAAGAACACCTTTAGGTGGATCAATACCTAAACGGTCAAAAAGCTCAGGATGTTTAAGAGGAAGTTCTATCATCTCTCTTACTTTTAAGATCTCATCATGAAGACCACCAATATCCTCATAACTAACACGCGGACCTTCTATTTCAACAGCCCTTGCTGCTTCTTCTTTTACTTTGATAAAAGTATACTCACTAATTGATACGATACCACCAGGATTTGTATTTATTATAATGAAAGGAAGTGAACTTCCAAACAAAGCAATACCAGGGATTATTACACTATCTCCCTTAGTTAATGGTCTTTTTAGTAAACCTTTTTTAATAAGAATATCAATTCCTTCACCAAATTGAATCTGCTGGCCTTTTGAAATTAAAGGTGCAAGTGTTACTTCTCTTGCTTCTTTCACATCTGCTTTTCTTATTTTAGCGCGATCACCAAGCCCCCCACCACTATTTTTTCTGGTTAAATTATCAATACGGATTATTCCTTTACCCTCATCAGAAGGATGAGCTCTCCAAACAACAGCAGCTGTTATTTTTGTAACCTCGATTTCTATTACATCCCCTATAGATAAATCTAAGGCTATCCTAGTTTGATTATCAATTCGTGCTCTACCATAACCTACATCTTGCTGGAATGCTTCAGCAATTTTTAATTCAGCTTCCTTTGGTTTCATAAATACTCCCGCCAAATAAACATTCAAGGGCTAATAAACAAGCTGTTATTATATTTTTTTCTGTTGTTATGGAGTACAAATTGTTTAAATTTGCATGTTTTTAAAAATAATCAGGCATAAACACAACATAATATTTATATTAATTTTTAAAAATTATAATAAATGAAAAAAATGAAATTAAAATATTATACATTAATAATATCAATTACAGGGGTTTTTGTTTTATATTTTTTATCAAAGTTTTCTTCTGCGCCTTTAATCAATATAAACGAAATGCCAAATTATAACGGGCAACAAGTCATAATAGAAGGAACAGTAATAGAATATCAAATAAACAAATATGGTAACCAAATAATAACAATAGAAGATAAAAATTCAACAACCTTGATATTTTCTGAAGAAAAAACAGAGGTAGAATATGGTGACAAAATACAGGCTGCTGGAGAAATTCAAAAATACAAGGAAAAATGGGAATTAGTAATTAAAGATGTTAACAATTTAAAAATATTAGAAAAAAGAAAAAATGTTTCTATACCTTTATGGCAAATTGCCCAAAACCCTAACAGATATCTAAATCTAAATGTGAATGTCACAGGATGTGTTGAATCTATTTCAAATTCATATTTTTATCTCGCAGATTTAGAAAAAAAATTTTTTTTACCTGTATTTTATGAACTTAATAAAAACTTAACAATTACTCCAGGTCAAAAAGTTAGTATTTTAGGACGTTTTTCTTTTGACGAGAAAAACTTCAGATACAAACTAGAAATAAATCAAAAATCGCATGACATTTATCCACTTACGGAGGAATAAATTTTTTATGCTTCTTTTACTACTTATACTATTTTTTTGTATACTAGGTGTGTTAACTGGTGTTGTAACAGGGCTGCTGCCTGGGCTTCATGTTAACAATATTGTTTTAATTCTTTTATCAATCTCTGGAAGTATTATTTCGTCACTTGATTTTTTATTTGAATATGGAATTTCTAGTGATTTTATACTAATATTAATATGCATTTATATTGTTTCAACTTCTATCTGCCATACCTTTGTTGGAATAATACCTTCTACTTTTTTGGGTGCACCAGATGAAGACAAGGCTTTGTCTGTTTTACCTGCTCATTCTCTGTTATTAGAAGGAAAAGGCTATGACGCTGTTAGTTTATCTGCCTTGGGTAGTTATGGGGCGATTTTACTTTGTTTTATTTTAATTTATCCAATTCGTTTTATTATTGGTGAGCCGTTGTTTTTTTATGAAACATTAAAAGAAATTATGCTGTTTATTTTAATTGCTATTTCAATACTTATGATTGTAACAGAAAAATCTAAAATAAAAGAATTTGGTAAAAATGGTGTTATTCCTTATATTGGCGGCATTTTATTTGCTGCTACTGTTTTTTTTATTTCAGGTTTTTTTGGTATTATCATTTTTGGAATGTCAGTTTACTCGCCTATTGGACTAAATTCATCTGTTTTATTTCCAGCCCTTGCAGGTCTTTTTGGTACACCAACACTTATCACCTCCCTTTTGGCAAAGCCAAAAATCCCAGAGCAAAATATTGAAGAACCGGTTTTAAATAAAAAGGCTAAAAAATCTTCAATTCTGTCTATTGCAACAGGGAGTATAAGCGGTATTATTGTTGCAATAATACCTGGAATAACCTCTGCAATCGGTACTATTTTTTCATTAATAGTAAGAGGAGAATCAGATAAAAGACAAACTATTATCACACTTTCTGCTGTAAATACTGCTTGTGCTTTTTTTGTTGTAATTGTTATGTTTATTATTTTAAAGGCAAGAAGTGGAGCTGCACTTGCTGTAATGAATCTTATTTCTATTTCCCAATGGGAAAATCCTTTTCCACCAGAAAGTCTTGCTTATTTTTTAATAGCTATTTTATTTGGTGGAACTCTTTCATTTTTTTTAACATTAAAAATTGGGAAATTTTTTGCTAAAAAATTTAAAAACATTCCATATTTACTATTAATTAAGTTAACAATTTTTATGGTAAGTATTCTTGTTTTTATCTTCACAGGGTTTACTGGTTTATTTATATTTTTTATCGCAACAGTTATTGGGCTTTTACCAGTACTTTGGGGTGTAAGAAGAAGTCATTGCATGGGTGTTTTGATAATACCAATTATACTATTTTTTATTTAGAACTAATGTTATTAAAAAATACTATTTTCAATTTCTTTTAAAAAATCATCAAGTTCAATATTATGTTCTTTTAAAACAAGTAACGCAGCTATCTCCTCAATAATATTTTTTTCTTTTGAAATATTATTAATTTTATCAAAAACTTGTGATTCTTTTAGATTTGTTTTTTCGCAAATTCTATTAACAATTTTTTTTAAAACATTTAATTCCATTGTTGTTTCCTTGTTTTTTTTCTCAGTAAATACTTTTTTAGAAGGAGTAAAACCAATTGGAATTTTTATATTGTTTACATCAAATGAAGGTGAAATTTGATCATTTTCTTTTATTAATAAATTATCCTTGATTGCATTATTTAAAAATTTTTTTGCTTCTTCTGGTGAAAACCATTTTAAATCTATTGAAAGGTTTAAATAAAGCTCAGAAAAACTCATTTTATCCTTTCCACTTCTTTTGAATAAAAAAGCAAGTATTATCTCATTTTCAGATGCCATTTTTAAGCACCTTTAATTTATCTATTTCAACCAATAACCCTGTTACACCTAATACTTTCCAAAATAAAAAATTTTTATCATTGTTTTCATAACAATATACTTTGTTTTGCTTAATTATCCTGATTATTAATTCATGTAAACGTATATCTTGCTCAACTTCTTCTCTACTATTAAAATTTACAAAACCATCAAATTCTTTTAAAAAAATATCATTAATGTCAAGATATTGATGATCAATATTTAAAAAGACACTATTTTCAGAAATATCCCTAATATCAGATAAATTCAACAGAGGAAAAAGTTGTCTTCTTATTGTAACACTAGTTGCACCTGTCATAAAAATATCAACAATATCTCCAATATTTCTTGGTCCACAATCAATCCATAAATCATACAATGAAGAAATTTTTTGGTAAAACTCCAGATTTGGCATATTTTTTTCAATTCCATCTAAATCTAAAATATAGAGTTTTTCACCTTCTTTAATAAACCCTGGATTTTCCTTTTGAAAAGTTAAAAAGTTTGACAAATTGTTTTTATTTAAAGTAACACAATAAATGTTTTCCATAATTAAAAC
>JBNVCE010000073.1:0-206 GCA_050410885.1 Thermoplasmatota archaeon
CCTGTTCCTTTTGATTCTACTTCAACCCATGGTATGATTTTATTTTTTTTTATGATTTCCTTAAGATTTTTATCATTTTTACATAATTCATCTAATGTTCGTGTTATGTTTATGCTTGTATTATTTTCTTCTGATTTTAATATGTAATTTATTGGTGTAATTTCACCATTTAAATTTATTTTAAATATGTTTATTTTATTCTGATT
>JBNVCE010000073.1:216-7789 GCA_050410885.1 Thermoplasmatota archaeon
GTATCAGCATTTATTGAAGGAAAAATAAATATAACTAACAGTATTAAAAAATTTGTAATAACAATAATTTTTTTTAAATTTTTAAATCCCATTTTTTAACCTTTATTTTTTATTTAAATTGAGATATATATTTGTTATCTTAATATAAATATTTTATGATATTAATAACATTTAAATTTATAATTTATATATTTTAAATAATAAATAAAGTAAAAAAATTATGCAGGTACCTATGCATCCAAAAATTATATAAATAGTTCATAACATTTTTTTTAAAAGCAGGATTAATTAAATATATTTATAAAAGGAATGGTGAAATTGATGGGATGTGAATTCAAAACACAGATTAAATTAGATTATATCCAAGATTTTGAAATGATGTTTGAAAGGATGAAAATTGATCGTCCTAGGGAAGCAGCAGTTTACTATGTTACATTAATAGTTGACTGCCCAAAAGAATTTTCAGATTTTTTAAAAATTGCCGAAGAATTTGCAAATATTACAAGACGCCCACTTGAAACAGGGCGAGCTTCGCTACTAAAAAATGGATTGATTGCCAAAGTACTTTTTTCAAATGACACAAAAGAAGATTTTGGAAGAGAAAGTTATTTACCAGCACACCCAAGAGCAATTTGGGAGGATGTTAAAAATGATTTAAAACAAGTAATTGCTGAGGATACTTACCATGTAATTGAAAATCGTATAAATGAATATACTAAATTTTATACAAGTAACTTTGAAAAATATGGAATAAAACTTAAACGAAGTGGTAATGTAACACTACAATATAGTGGTAAATGGATAATGTATAATGTTTTAGGTAATTGTCTAGAAAACAACAATAATTTAAAAATGCAGATAGGCGGTGATAGATTTTTTGATGAACCATTTATCAAATATTTCAAAAAATTTTTAGATCTTGATACAAAAATACAATTAATAATAGATAATACAAATAATATGGAAACAATCAAAAAATTAACAGAAATTTATTCAGATAAATTAGAAATTAGATATTTTTCAGAAGAAGCAACAGGAACTATGAGAAATATCGTTTTTGGCAAAGAAATGGCAGTAAATGGAATTAAAATATTACCTGAAAACAGTGAAGAACCATCCTATATTGGAACAGCATATGTAAACCTACAAGATATAGAAGCATTAGATTATAAATTTAAAAGTTTATGGGATTTAGCAAAACCAATAAAATCACAATAAAAACTTCTACCTAAATCTTATTGTTTCCATGTTATTCAAAACAGCTGTTGTAATATTATATCTTTTATAAACAGTTGAAGAAATATCTAAACATTTAGCTTCTTCACCATGGCCAAAGATAATTTTTTCAGGTCTAGGTGATAAATTATTAATGTAATTTAATAACTGCCTACGATCACTATGACCAGAGAAACCATCACATGTTTCAATATTCATTTTCATTTTTATATTAACAATATTTCCTCCTTCGTTTAATGGTATTTCCTCCCAACCTTTTTGAATTCTTTTACCAAGAGTCCCTTCTGCTTGATAACCAACAAAAGCTAATGTATTTTTTTTGTTTTCAGCCCATTCCTTAAAATACTCCATAACAGGTCCACCATTCATCATACCACTTGTAGCAAGAACAATACAGGATTCAGGATGATCATTTAAAATCTGCTCCCTCATTTCATTACTATCAACACGTTTGAAAATATCTGATAAAAGGGGATTATCGCCCTGTTGAAATATTTGTGCTCTAAGTTTATTATTTAAATACTCAGGATATGCTGTATGTATAGCTGTTGCTTCCCAAATCATACCATCTAAATAAACAGGTATGTCAGGTATTTTTTTTGATTTAACGAGATTTTCTAAAACAATCATAACTTCCTGACTTCTACCAACTGCAAAAACAGGAATAAGAAGTTTACCTTTTTTCTTAATAGTGCTTTGTACAATATCACTTAATCTTTCTGTTGCGTCTTGTCTGCTTGGTTGAAAATCATCTCTGCCACCATATGTTGCCTCCATAAAAACAGCCTCAAGTCTAGGAAAACGGTTAATAGCTGGGTTGAATAACCAAGTTCTTTCATATTTTATGTCACCACTGAAAGCTATATTATAAAGTCCTTCACCAATATGAAAATGTGCAATAGCAGAGCCTAAAATATGACCTGCGTTATGAAAAGTTAACCTAATATCAGGAGTAATATCTGTTGTATCGCCATAATCTAGGGTAATACAATGTTTAATCATATCACGAATATTTTCCGCAGAATAAGGTATTTTTTTCCCATCAGCAGCTGCAACTTTTAGATAATCCATGTGTAGTAAAGTAGATAAATCCCTTGTTGGAGTTGTACAATAAACAGGTCCATCAAAACCATACTTATACAAAAGAGGTACTAAACCAGAGTGATCCAGATGAGCATGAGTAACTACTACAGCATCAAGTGTTTCAAGTGGTAAGACCTCAGGTAAATGCAAATATGGTGTGCTACTTTCAGAAGAAACATCAACACCGCAATCAATCATAACTTTACTATCTTGAGTATGAAGGAGAGCACATGACCTACCAACCTGTCTAAACCCGCCTAGTGCAATTACTCTAATAAATTTCTCCCCCTCAGAACATCCTCTATGGAGTCTTCTTCCAACTTTTCTTAAAATTTCCTTTCGTTCTTCACTCATTGATCTAAGATAACCACGTATTTCTTTAACAGTTTTAGATTGAATAGGAGGAGTTCTGATTATTTTTGGAGACCAATTAACTTCTTTTCTTATTTCATTTAACAAAGCACCTTGTTTACCAATAGCAACTCCTGGTTTTACAACTTCAATAGTTACCTCTCCAACATCTGGTAAAAAATAAATATTTGTTAATTCTGCCTCTTTAGGAATTATTTCTTTTATCTTTTTTTCAGCGGTTTCTATGTCTGTTATAACAGATGGATCTGGTCTAACAACTATTCTCTTCTGAAGCAATTTTGCAAGTTGTTTAACAATATCTTCATTTTTTGCGAATTTATCAGGATGTTTTGTATAAATAACTAATAAAGCACCTTCAAATTCAACATCAGTAACATCAATACTAGGTGGGAGTACTCCACGTACTTTTCCTTTAATTTCCCTTAGAACATCATCTATAGGCATTGTATACCTTCTATAATTTTTTATATAAACAAATTCTTAAATCACTTGAGTATTGAAGAAATGATTATAATTAAGATTTATAAATTACTTCGCAAGTTTTTGAATTCTTTTTTTAATTTCTTCAGAAGATATCTCTTTAAATCCTTCTTTATTAATAACCGCTATGTTTATTTCTCCTCCAGAGGCCGAATCTCTACTTGTCGCAGCTATTATAGATCTTATTGCTAAATTAATACCTTCATCTACAGATAATCCGTCTTTATAGTTATCTTCTAAAACACCAAATACATATGGTGAACCAGAACCGCATGCAGTATACTTATCAGGTATTGCTCCACCAGCTGCATCAAGTGAGTAAACTTGTCCCCCTGTTTCGTCATATCCTCCTAAAATTAATTGAACATAATAGGGATAAAACTTTCTTTGATTCAAAATATTTGACATAAGAGTTGCTGCACATTTTACAGGCATTTTCATTTCTCTTTTAAGTCTATATAAGTTTGCTTCAGCATTTAAATATCTGGCAAGAACTTGTAAATCACCAACTAGTCCAGCTGTTGCTAGAGCTATATGCTCATCAATTTTGTATAATTTTTTTGTTGTTTTATGAGCAATTAATGTGCCCATTGTTGCTCTTGTTTCAGTTGCAACAACAACTCCGTCTTTACAGACTAAACCAAGAGTTGTTGTACCTGTTTTTGTTATATCATTTTCATCCATAATAACTCCTCAAAATTAGGAAAGATAACGAGTTAGAATCTTACAACCTTTATATATAATTTACGTAAATATTTATTAATCATTGAGATAGTAATTCAGCGACTTTATCTACTTGATCTTTATGAGATAAAATAGTAATTTCATCGCCTGCTAAAAGTTCAACATTTTCTGTTGGAATAATAAACTTATTATCTCTTTCTATTGCTACTACTAAAGATTTTTTAGGTAATCCAATACTTTTTATAGTTTTTTTAGAAAGAGGTGAATTTAAAGGTAGTTGTATTCGAAAAATTTCAGCATGTGAACCAACATTCATATATTCTTCAATATTAGGATGTTTAACAGACTCAAATAAAAGTTCTGCTATTACCAAATTTGGACTTTTAATCATTTTCACCCCTTTTTCCATGTACATTGGTTTACTTTCATCCCTATTAACAACAGATACTATTTTTTTTACTCCAATGTTTTTAGCCAATGAAATAACCATTAAATTTACTGCATCATCTCTGGTTGTTGTTATAAGAGCATCAGCCTTTCTAACCTCTGATTCTTCTAAAGTTTCTTTTTGTGTTGCATCTGCATTAATCGCTATTGCATCGTATTTTCTTGCTATTTCTTCACATTTTGTAGCATCTTTATCAATAACAATGACATTGTGGTTTCCATCTTTTAAAGCAATTTCTGTTAGTTTTTTACCAATACCGCCTGCTCCAACAATCACTATGTACATGTTTTATTATCCTCTTATACTTTCTTTATTATGAAATTGGTTAATTTATGATTGACTATTAATACTTTTTTTATTTTTAAAAACAAATTTGGTTAAAACTAATTTTTATTAAATTCCTTGTTTTAAAAAATAGGAAAGAAAAAAAGAGATATTATTTAAATATTTTAAATATTTAATAAATATCGAAGCACTGGAAATGCATTTGGAAATCTCGCTAGTAAATTTTGTAGTAAATAATTTGTTCTGGTTCTTGGTGTTTTAAGATAAACATCTATTTCACAGAAATCAGCTGGGTTATCAGAGTTAATAATTTTTACTTTACCTGTGAATTCTTTCTTTTTATCTGGTGGTGCAACAACAGATACGTTTATTGTTATCCAATCACCGGCTGCTAGATCTGTTCCATTTGTTTGTGAGAATGTCCATGTGCCCCATGTTGGGTATGACGCTATTTCCCAGTTAATTAATGTTCCTTCATCACCAACATTTCCAACTTGGAAATCACCTGTAACTGTTGAGCCTGCTTTCACTTTTTCCCAGTTTAATGATCCATCACAGTCTAGATCACCTGCTGGTGGTGCTTCTCCTTCTAATGATAAATCATCATAATAGACTGGTGATGCTCCGTTTGCATATAGATCAACAGCGTCAATTACTTTGTATCCTGTTCCTTGGTTATTTGGTCCTGCTGTCCAGGCTTTTTCAATGAGTAAATTTCCATCATAATAGAATTCAAACCAATCTGTATCTAGATTTATTTCTACTCTTAACTCAACCCATCTTCCTGTTATCAAAGGTAGATTAACACTATCGTATTCTGATTCTGCCACTTGGAGAGATGAATCAAATCGTATTTGTACTGCCCATTGATTGCCTTGTCCTGCACCATCTGTATAGTCACTTAAAAGTATAAAGTATGTTTGCCCTACAAAGTCATCAGGAATATATTGCCAGGCTATGTATGTCCATTGACCTGCTGTACATCCTGTGTATTCATGAACAAGGTCTGTTGCTCCTTTTATTTCAACAGAGTGTGGTGCACTTAATGATTGAGTATCTGTTACATATGCACCAGCTGCTGGATCATTATCCCAGCCTTTCCATCCGCCATCATCAGGGCCACCATCTAAAAATTGTCCATTTTCATATGAATCAAAATTGTCTGACCAGTTTCTCATTGAAAGTGGTTTTATATTGGTTATCTGTTTTATTTGAGTACTTGCAGATGGTGTTATACTGGATATAACAAGTGTCATTAGTAGTCCTATTACCAGCGTCTTTAATATTGTTTTTTTATTCATTTGCTTATATACCTCCCAATAATGTTAACACATGTTAATTTATAACTTTTTCGCTTATTAATTTCGAAAAATATAAATATACGATTAAAAAACAACAATTTTATATTTTTATAATAATAATTTTAATTGATAAAATCCAATAATTTTTCAACTTTTTAAAATTATTTTTTTATGACTGAGTGTTTTTTTTTTATATAAGCTTTTAATAATTTTTTTAAATATCAAAAATTATATGTAACAATATTTTTAAATAGAAAAATTAAAATCTGATTAAATCATTACATATATATACATAGGGAGGTAAAAAGCTTTGAAAACAACATACAAAATACTTCTAATTTTTATTATAATTAATTTAATTAATCAAATAAACCTTTCCTATGCTTTTAAGCAAAATATAATAGATAATGCAAGTCAACCAAATGTTGTTTGGGTAGATGATGATTTTACACCATCAACTCCTGGATGGGGTTATGATAAGTTTGATAATATCCAGGATGCAATAGATAATGTCTCAGATTATGGGGAGGTAAGAGTTTATTATGGCATTTATGATCCTTTTAAAATTCAATCAAGATCAAATATAAAAATTGAATCGATTGAAATACCTATATCAATGGTTGTAGGAAATCAAATAGCATTAGATGAAACGATTACTCCTTCAACAATAAAATGTGTAATATTTGTTAATAATTCTATTAATATAATAATAAATAAATTAAATATTCAAGGTGATAACTTAGAAGGTCGGAGTTATGCGATTTTTTATAGTAGATCATCTGGAAAAATAGACAATTGTATTGTTTCTCCTGATCAAAAAGGTAATATGAATTCTATAGGTATTCGTACTCAATGCAATTCAGTTTTATCTATTGAAAATTCAACAATTCAAAATTATGGAAGAGTAGGAATTTATTGTAAAACTGGAACAATATTAAATGTTTATAAAAATAAAATAATTGGACAAATTTATACACCAGCTGATGGAGATTTTGTTTCTTATGGAATAGAAGTTGAAAATCTTGGAAATAAATCAATTGCAACAATTAGACATAATGATATCTATAATCATGCTCATACAGGAAATCCTACATGGAGCTCAGCAGGTATCTTAATTGATTGTTGGAGATATTATGAAGTAACATCTGATAAATGTTCTGCAACAGTTGAATATAATAATATTTATAATAATATGATGGGTGTACAAATTGTTCCAAATATAAATATACATATTAATCTTAATAAAATTTTTAATAATAGTGATTTTGGAGCCATTAGTGACCCTTATTGGGATGGAACAAAATATGTTTACGAAAATCTAGATGCAATAAATAACTGGTGGGGTGATGCAACAGGTCCCTATCATCCGTCTACCAATCCAAATGGAACAGGTAATAAAGTAACAGATTATGTAACATATAATCCTTGGATTGAAAATTATTTACCTTCTATTAAAATTGTTAACCCACGGCCTGGATTTCTTTATCTTAATTTTCTCGATTGGTTTGAATTAAAATTTCCATTTATTACTACATTGATAATTGGAAAAAATAATATTGAAGCAAAAGTAACTACTGGTATTTATAATATTGAAAAAGTAGAATTTTATATTAATGAAAATAAAAAATTTACTGATTATCTTGACTTTGTCAGATTAGTTTAAAATATTGGTAATTTATTACCA
>JBNVCE010000074.1:0-7751 GCA_050410885.1 Thermoplasmatota archaeon
TTGAGAATTATTTGCAACAACCTTCCAATACCATCGCCCTTCAGACAATTCTTTTCCAACTGGTGTTACATAATAGTTAGTGGAATGATTTAAAAGAATTATATGTATATCTGAAAAATCAGATGTATTACTAACAAAAAGATTATATTTTTCATGGTTTTCACAATCTTCCCATCGAAATGTTGGTCTAGTATTATTTAAAGCTGTATTGTTACCAGGAGATAATAGATTTGGTTTGGTAGGAATTGCAATTTCTTCATCTCCAATTTCTGTTATATTTGGTTCTGGATTTGCATATTTTCTAACTCTTATCCAGTCGAAATATCCTTTTGTTGCGCTATATTTCCAACATACCCATGTCCAAGTCTCATCAGCCCACTGAGAAGCTGTGTAAGTAAATGAACTTCCCAATTGATTATATTGAGTATCGTATATTATTGCTTGTAAAGTATTTGTAGACTTTTTTTGAATAGAATCAATAAACCATTCATTTGCTGTTAAGGTATAAAGAACACTAGAATATAGCCAACCCCCCCCATCATCTATTCTGTATTGAACTCTCCAACCAAGACCTCCATTATCTTGTAGACCAAAACGGTTCCTATTAACATTTGTCTCTTGGACTAAATAATTCTGATGCCAAGAACTTGCTCCATCGGTTTTAAATTTTGTTTCGGCCATAATTTTATCTTGTGGAGTAAATGATTTAATCATTCTTAAAATTCGCCAGTTGTTATTACTCCAAACTTCTAAAACCCCATTGTTAATAGAATAAAAAATATTAGAATATCCACCAAATCCATCAAAGTCCCATTTTGTATCATTCAAATTTGCTTCATCAAAATCATCAAAAAACTCAAAAGTTGAATCCCCATTATTTTCACTATCAGCATTCGGATTTCCATAGTAAACATAAATTATTTTATTTGAACTTGCAAGAATTTCAGGAATTTTTACCCAAATTTTTGTTGAGCTGGTATTGCAATCTCCTTCAATCCAATAACTTAGTTTAGTTGAACTGTCTGAATCAATAAATCTTATATCAGCGCAATCTTCTTTCATTTTTCCTTCAGAAATTAAATTCTGTGTGTTTAAAGTAATTAAAACTTGGTAATTCTCTAAAGATGAACCAGAATTTTCACTAATGTTTATTTCTCTTCGGTATTTCCAATTTGTATCCCACCAACTAGCAGGATCAAACCAGCTTAAATTAATATAAGAAAAACTACCTGCTTTAGAGAAAACAAATACTGTAGTCCAATATTCTTTTATAGTAGTATCATGAACAATCCATTTTCCCTCCCAAATACCATGAAAAACTGTTCCTGAGACCAGTGAAAGATTAACAATATCAAAACCTTTTTCATGAAAAAAATGGGCTTTAACATTTTTTACGCCAAAAAAATCTGCAACAGAAACAGAAACCGTTAATACATCACCAGGTTTTACTTTAGTTGGATTTACTGAACTTTTGATAATAATTGGAGCAGAGGTAACAGAGGATTCTACTTTTATTATTGTAAATGGTGTGAAAATTATTAAAAGAATTAGAAAAATTATACTGTAGTTTTTTAAAACCTTGGTAATTATCTGTCCCATCTGCATCCCAATCTGTTAGAGTATTTATAAGAATCTTTTTTTTCTATTTATATTTTTTTAACTTCAGTACCAATCATCGGATAAATTAATATATGATCTCTAGAACTTATTTTTTATAAGTAAAAATTTCTGAATAAAATATTATTTTGAATTTTATTAAAAAGTTTTATTTAAATAATTCATAAATATATTTTTAAACAATGAATAACTGATAAAAATTATTGAAATTAATTAATAAAATGATGATTTTTTATTTTATACAAAACATTTAAATTAACCGATTTTTATTCTACATTTAGCAAATATAAAAATTAAGAGGTTTAAATTTTGAATAAAAAAATATTAAGTATTTCCATAAGTATGTTATTAATATTAATTTCTATTTTAACTGTTTCGGGAGAATTAAATAGATCAACAATTTTAGAAATTAAAAAAAATACTAATAATAATAAGTATCCTCTTCCACCACCTATTTCCATTGATATGATACTTGAAGAATCTATTTGCAGGAGAATGTCTGTAAGAAGTTTTACCAGTGAGCAAGTAACTGATGAAGAATTATCTACCATTTTATGGGCCGCCTATGGTTATACAGATGATGGCAAACGTGGAATTTATAATCCAGATGAGATATATTCAACTGTTATTTACGTAATTAGAAGTGATGCTACTTATAAATATATACCAGAAAATCATTCTTTATCTTTATTTAAACCTGGTAATTATCTATATATTGGTCAATATGACAATGCACCTATAAAATTTGGTCTTGTCTGGAATAAAAGTATTACAACTGATGAACTTTTTGGTATGTCTGAAATTGGAATGATTGGGCAGAATATTTACTTTAATGCAAATGCTCTAGATTTAGGAACAGTTACTACAGGATATGGTGTTGAAGAGCTTAATGTACTTGGACTTCCATCAAATGAAAAACCAGAGATAATAATGCCTCTAGGTCATCCTTCTCCACCTTATAATTTTACTTATAGACCGCTTCCTCCATCAAATCTACCAAGTATTGTAAATAATACTTATACTCTTGAAAAATGTATTAATAATAGACTTATTTGTAAAAAATGGGATAATAATCCTCTTTCTGATATTGAGGAATCCCAATTAATTTGGAGTTCTTACGGGTATTCATATTTACTTGATGACACTAATGATAGGCATCGTACTGTTCCTAGCGCTGTTGGTATTTATCCTTTTAAAATATATGCTGCCAATAAAGATGGGGTGTATTTATACAATCCATCAACACATTCAATTTCAACAATAGTTGAGGAAGATAGAAGAGAAGAAATCAATAACTCTCTTGGATCAAACGACATTTGGGCAGCCTCGGCAACTTGGATTATAATACCATTTTATAATACAAATACCAATCCGCAATATATAGTCTGGTGGTATTATGAGGTTGGAGCCATATCACATAATATTATTTTAGAAGCAACTGCTTTAAATTTAAGTTCTAATATTATCACAGATATTTCTGATGTAAGTGGTTTACGTTCAGCATTAGGAATATCTTCACAAACAAATCTTCAACCATGGTTTGTAATACCAGTTGGTCATCCATTTTCTGAAAATCCAAATAATCCGCCAGAGAAACCAAATATTTCAGGACCAGCAAAAGGGAGTGTAAAAATAGAATATGATTACAACTTTAATTCTACAGACCCTGATGGTGATGATATATTCTATTATATCCATTGGGGTGATGGTAATAACAGCGGATGGATAGGGCCATTTCATTCAGGTGAAATTATAACGCAATCACATAAATGGTCCAAGAAAGGAACATATTATATTCATTGTAAATCAAAAGACATTAATAATATCGAAAGCGAATGGGCTAGTTATCAAGTTACAATGCCAAGAAATAAATCAATTATAAATTCATCATTAATAAATATCATAAAACATTTATTACTAATAAAATAATTTTTTAAAACAATTAATTTTTAATCCTTTATTATGATTAAACTTCAACATATAATTTATATTTATTATCATAAATTAAAGTAAAATATTTAAAAATAATTATTATGCTTTTTACTATGCTTTCAAAAAAAATATGCGTATTGCTTTTATTTATTGCATTTTTTTCCTTTATTTTTTCATTTATAAATATAAATGTATTAGCTGAGGATCAACCAAATCTAATATCTCAAAAAAATTCAATGATTAATGTAGGTGTCTATGTTTTATCAATTGGTAATTTTGAGTTAAATAAAGGAACATATCTACTTGATTTTTATGTAATATTTAAATGGGAAAACCAGAATTTATCACCAACAAGTTTCGAGTTCATGAACGGTCGACCTGTTACAAAAGAAAAAATATTTGAAGAAATAACAAATGATTCATCAGAAATTTGGTATAGAATTCAAGCTAATTTATTTATAACTCCTGATTTAACCAACTATCCTTTTGATTCGCAGGATATTAAAATCGTTATAGAGGATTCTAAATTCAACAATTCTGTTTTAATGTACAATATAATGGATGATATGGTTTATGTTGATGAAAATTTTCAGCTTGCTGGTTGGGAAGTACAATCTTATAATTGCAATGTGATAACTCATAAATATCCATGGGGGGAGAATTATTCTCAAATTGTTTTTATTATAAAACTTGTTCGTGCGTTAGGGCCTAATGCTGTAAAACTTTTACTACCTCCAATAATATTCTGTATTGTTTCAGGACTGTCCTTCTTTTTCAAAGCAGATAAAATAACTCATAGAATTGGACTTGGAACAAGCATGTTGATTTCAGCTGTTATGTTTCATTTAAGTCAAACTTCATCACTTCCATCTTTACCATCCTTAATTCTTATTGACAAGATTATGATAGCAGTTTATGCTTTTCTTGCTTCTTCATTATTTGCTACAACTCTTATTTATATTGATGAAGAATATTGGAAAGATGTTGATTATACTAAATATGTTAACAGATATGGCGCAATAATTACAATAATACTTCCTTTTATTGTTTTTTTATTACTTTATCTGTTTTAATATGTTTTATAGATCATGAGATTAGTAATTATTAATAACTCATTTAAGCTGTAACTTTATATGTAGTATTAATAATATAGAGACTTCACAAATTAATTTAAGGTTGAAGATATTTTATGGTAGAAAATGAAAAATGTCAGGAAAAATGTGCATACTATGTTTCGCTTGGTACAGATGGTGTACCAATAAAAGTTGAAAGCGATGATATCTCTGAAATCATTGGTAAACTGAAAGAAGATGCACTTGAATGGCTTGATTTTTCTGTAGAAAATATAAACGAAGATTGTTATTTTATCGCATCTTCTTTAAAATTCAGTCTCCAACTTATTGCAAGTGTTTTGTCAAATCGTTTATCAGCTTATGAAGACTTGGAAACTGAGCTTGGACTGATGGTTCCTGCTGTAAGGGTTGAAAAATTTGAGGTGAATGTGTATCCACTTATCATTTTAATTAGAAAAAATCTTATCGTCACTATTCATCCAAAAGAGGTTATACGTTTACAAAAAATTTATCGATATGCCAACATTTTTATGAAAAAGATAAGACAAGATATACCCTGGAATGATAAATTAACCATTCTACTTACACGAATCTTAGATGAAAATAATGAAATAAATTTTTCAGGACTTAGACTCATTGAAGATGAGGGCGACGAGCTTGGGAAATACATAATCGATTTAAAAACTGATAGAGAACAGATTGGTAAAGATATTTATAAAATGAAACATGCTCTAACTACATATCTTGATACACTTTGGGCTTCATGGGAAGTTATTAACTCATTACGCTATGGTGATGCTGAAACAATATCTGATAATCCAAAACTTTTACAAAGAATAGGCATTCTTGGGGATGATATCAGCAGACAAATTGCATTGGGTGAGCATATGAGTCAGGTTCTTGTTTCAGGATTTGAAGTATTCCAAACAATACACAACAACCAACTGCAGATATTAAATGATCGGCTTTCATCTGCAGTAACATGGTTAGCAATACTCATAACAGCTGTTATGGTACCAAACACTATTGCAACGATCCTTAATATTTCCAAAATTAGTGAAAATCTGGATCCTTTATGGGTTTACTTTTGGATAATATCACCAACAGTTTTTGCAACAATTATTATGTATTATTTAATAAAACAAAAAAAGTGGTTAACATCCAAAACCTAGATAAAAATCAAACCTACTTTTTAACATTTTATTTTTACCAAATATTAAAGTAATATTATTCAGTTTTACAATGGTGAACTACGAATTAATAATTATCAGATATGGTGAAATAGCTTTAAAAGGTAAAAAAACACGTAAGCATTTTGAAAACATACTTATTAAAAATATTAAAAATGCTCTTATTAAAGATAATATTCAAAATAAAATTGTTAGAGAATGGGGTAGAATTTATATTTATACAAAAGAAATAAAAAAAGCATTAATTATTTTAAAAAAAATTTTTGGGATAACCTCTATAAGCCCTGCTATACAAACCATTGCTCAAATGAATATGATATCTAAACTTTGTGTTAATGTATCAAAAGAAAAGTTGAATAAAAATAGATCTTTTGCAGTAAGAGTAAATAGGACAGGAAAACATAATTTTACAAGTCAAGATGTTGCAGTGAGAGTTGGTAATGATATTGTTAAAACGACAAAAGCTATTGTAAATTTAACAAAACCTGATTTTGAATTATTCATAGAAATTAGAAATAAAAAAGCTTTTATTTTTACTAAAAAAATCCGTGGGGTTTGTGGTATGCCTTTTAAGACACAGGGCAGGGTACTTGCTTTGATTGACAGCATGTATTCTATTTTAGCAGCATGGTTTTTAGTACGTCGTGGTTGTGATGTAATTTTCGCAGTTACAAAAAAATCGTATTTAAAAATTTTAAATAGTTTTATTGAAAACTGGTATTTAGATTCTGAAATATTTATACTCAGTTTAGATAAAAATTTTTTTAAAAACATAAATAAAATAGCGCATGAAAAAAATTGTGATGCTGTTGTAACAGGTAATAGTTTATTTGTTAATCCAAAAAAAACTTTACAATACCTTAAAAAAATTAAAAAATCTATAAGTTTACCTGTATTGCATCCGCTTGTAATAATGGATACAAAAAATATAAGTAAAAAATGTAGAAAGATTGGGATTGAATTATGAACATTGTAATTTTTGGTGCAGGGGCTATTGGTTCGTTATTAGGTGCTTTTCTTTCTAAAAATAATACTGTTACATTGATTGGAAGAAAAGCTCATGTGTTAACAATTAAAAAAAATAATTTAATTATTAAAGTTAAAACAAATCTAAAAATAAAAATTAATGCTGAAGAATCGGTTGATAACATAAAATTTAAACCAAATCTTTTGATTTTAACTGTTAAATCATTTGATACAGAATCTGCAATTAAACAAGCAAAAAAAATCATTGACAAAGATACAACGGTTTTATCATTACAAAATGGTTTGGATAATATTGACAAGATTAAAAAATATATCAATTATCATAAAATTATAGCAGGTGTCACCACTCATGGTGCTTTTTTTTCTAAACCTGGTGTTATCAAGCATACCGGTAAAGGAATTACCATCCTGGGTGAGATTAATGGTGAAAAAACTAAACGACTAACTAATATTATCAACTGTTTTAATAAATCTGGAATTGAAACAATTTTTAGTAAAAATATTATAAAAGAAATATGGTACAAAACAATAATAAATTCTAGTATTAATCCTTTAACTGCAATTTTTAATTGTAAAAATGGTTACCTTCTAAAAAACCCTATTCTTGAAACACTTGTGAATAAAATATGTAAGGAATCTTCAAATATTGCAAGGGCAAATGATATTCATATATCTTATAAAACAGCTCTTGAAAAGACAAAGGATGTAATCAGAAACACCTCAGAAAATTATTCATCCATGTTACAAAGTATTAAAAAGGATGGTAGAACAGAAATAGAATCAATAAATGGTAAGTTAGTTGAAATTGGTAAAAAATACAATTTAGAAACATTACTAAATGAAACCCTGTTTTATTCAATAAAATCCTTAGTTTGTTGAAATCTTGTTTTTTCTTGATCAGTAGTTAGGCAAGTAAAGAAGAACAACAATCATATTCATTTTTACTCCGACT
>JBNVCE010000075.1:0-6890 GCA_050410885.1 Thermoplasmatota archaeon
GCTGCCCTGCAGTTGCAATGGCTCAGATACTAAATTATCATCAAACAACCAATAACATAATATTTAATGATTCTGATGATTATTACCATTCTTATGCTGGTAATAATTTTTGGATAGACGATGATTTTGAAACATATGATTTTCCTTCTTTCACGCAATTAAACTCATACCTAGATGAACTTGTTTTTAATTATCAAAACCAAAAACCATTATCTGATGAAAACAAAGCAGCACTTGTTTTTGCTTGCGGTGTTGCAGCCAAACAGGTTTATCATCCAGATGGTTCAGGCACTTTTGGTGTAAACCAAGCATATAAAGTTTATCATAGGTTTTATTTTGATGATTGTGATTTAATAAAATCTGATCCTGATTTATATGAACGAGTACAGGGTAATATAATAAATGGTTTACCTGTGCATCTTGCGGTTGTTGACCAGGATTGGAAAACAGGTCATAACCTTGTTATTGATGGATATAAAACTGATGGATACTATCATCTTAACTTTGGTTGGCAAGGATACTACGATGGATGGTATAAACTTCCTGAGGATATTCCATATGGTCTTAATGTAATTGAAGGAGTTATTGTTGATATAGTAAACAAAAATTCTAATTCTGATTTACATGCTAAAGGTGTTTTATATTGGCCAGATGTTAAAGCAGGTTCAACTGTTAAAGGAAGTTTCACAATAGAAAATGTTGGTGAAACAGGTTCAGAAATAGACTGGGAAGTACTTACATGGCCTTCTTTGGGGTCTTGGTCTTTTAAACCTGCATCAGGTAAGAGTTTAACTACTGAATATGGTCCTTTAACAATAAATGTTTCAGTTAATGTACCAAATAAGAAAAATAAAAATTTCAATGGTTATATAAAAATTGTTGATATTAATAATAACATTAATTCATGTCTTGTTCATGTTTCACTTACAACAAAGCTAAATAGAGATTTTATTTTCAGTTTCAATTCTTTTATTAAAAGAAACATTATAGTATTTTTAATGTTTAAATTTTTACAAAGTTAAACAATTTTACTGTTAAAAATGATAATAAAAATACATAAAAAAAAATTTATTATTAGTTTCAAATTTATAAATTTGGATTTAAATTGGGAAAAATGTTTTTATACTAGAAGCATATTAGTGATAACTCGGGGTTCTAGTATTGGAAAATTAGAATAAAAGAAATATTTTTTTGTTATTCTTCTATTTCCTCCCTCTCAAACTCTCACTAGACCCCCACTTTTATTTTCTAATTGTTTTAAATTATTGATTTAACAAAACTATTATCAACTAAAAAAGTACAACTTGCTTTTTCTGAAACTAAAATACTATTAAATTAACTATTTTTTATGGTTAAGTGAATATTACTACAGGAATTTCTCTACTTTATTATTTTAATGACAATAATTAGTCATAATTAAGCCGTGCCCTTAAACGTGGTTCAATCGGAGGAATGTACGTCTCTCCTGATTTTGCACAACAACTGGCTGAAAACGGCTTTGTTGAACAGATTTACTCCAAGAAAAATAAACGGATCTGCCGGGATTTGAACCCGGGTTAGAGGCTCCGGGGGCCTCTGTGATATCCAGCTACACCACAGATCCATTTTTGTTTGTTATTAACTTTTGAATTAATAGGTTTTGCTTATATCAAAAAATATTGTTTATTATCTAAAAAATAATGTAAACCAATTTGCAAGATTATTACCACAGTTTATCAAAATTTAGTATAAACTTTTTTAATAATTTTTTAAAAAATTGATTAAAAATAAAAACTGAAAAATTTATTTGAAAATTAAAATAAATAACATTTTGTTGTAAAATAAAAATAATTATTTCAAAAATAAACAAGAAATTTGTTTCTCTAATAATTAAAACAAAATTTGATATTTTATTATTTTCAAAATATTTTTTAATCTAAATTGTGACAAAACCTATAATAAACAAGAAAGAATCATATTTTAAAAACATTATTTGGGTGGATGAATGAGGAAAGAAATATTATCAATTATTTTTAGCACAGTTATTATTACTAATTGTTTTTGTGCTGCATCATTAAATGTTTCTAAAAAGTATAATTTATCTTTAAATGATAATAAAAATTTTAGTATAATTGAAGACGGCCAGGTAAATGATGAAGTTTTAAAAGAGTTATCAGCTGAATTTTATCATTTTGTTAAAAAAAAGATTTTTATGAATAATACTGTTTTTTTAAAACAAAATTTCAGTTTTAAGGATTATGAATTAGCTTATAAAGCTGCTACATATATTGACACAAGTACCATTTTTACTGCACCTTATTCTAACTGTTATTCATGGGGTTATGGCACGCCAGGAGTTAATGAATGTTCTTATGGAAGTAACAAAGAATCAGGTAGTATTGGAGCATATACTAATGCCTTTGTTGGTGGTGCAACAGCTGAAGCAATGCAGCAATTAAATCTTTACATTGGTAGAATAAAAATTATTAAGGTTGATGCAGAGATTATTAGAACTGGTGGAAAATCAACTTTTGGTTTTGCTGCTTTTGCAGGAACAGAAAAGACATGGTCATGGGATGATTTTCAGAAAAATTATCATAGAGCTGATGTTGATCCATGGTGGAACTGGGATGATATCACATTTAAAATTATTGCTTTGGTTTCAATACTTATTGGCTTCACACCAACAAGTATATCACAAGCAATAACTCTTTTAAGTCAGATAATCAATTTTAAAGCATTTGCTGCTCAAATGCATGACATGCTTGAAAATGATGATGCTGAAATTATTCATGTAATGTTTAATATTTCATTAAATCCAGGATGGCATAGCATATGGGTTGGTTTAAGAGCAACCTCATCAGGATGTTTAACTGGAACCGGTTCTGCAGTAACCATGGGGCTTGTTTCACAGATTAAAATTGATGGTATTGCTCCACCAGCTAAACCTGAAGTTAACGGCCCTAGCTCTGGTAAAACAGGGAGTTATACTTTTTCTTTTGTAAGTATTGATCCAAACAATGATAAAATTCAATATATTATAAATTGGGGTGATGGTCAGGTTTCTGATTACTCTGATTTTTATAATAGTGGGGAGGTTGTTTATAGGGCTCATAATTATAACAATAGAGGCACTTATACAATAACTGTAAAAGCAAGAGATATTGATAAAATGGAATCAAAAGATTATGGTTTTCACACAATTAAAATTGATAATGATAAATTTCATTTTATTGCACACAAGAAAGAAAGTTTAGAAAAATTATTTTATAACTTTCATCATAATCCTATTAAATTATTTTTAAAAATATTTAACTAATGATGTTTTTTTTCATTTTTTACAATTTTTTTGGTTATAAAAATTAACACAAATAATTTTCTTGAATTAATTTTTGCATTTTGTTATTTTAACACGATAATCTTAAATAGACATATTGTCACAAAATACCATGATATAGGTGAGCAATGTATGAAAACCAAGAAAAAGGATGTGGATAACTGGCTTTATTATATAGAAATGTTAAATAATAGGAATAATAAGGGAAAAATAAAACAAAATAATCATTAAATATTAGAAGGAAAAAAATGATTAATTGTAGGTTAGATAAATTAAAAGGTAAATATTGTAAAATTGTGACACAAGAGCCAGGAGAGTTTGGCGTTACCGTTTTTTATGCTGAAATAACAGAGATAGATTATGAAGGCGGTTTTATAATAGTTGAATCAGAAAAAGGAATTGGCGTAATTAATTTAGAAGTAGTAGAAGCAATAAAACCAGCAAAGAAAAAAATAAAATTATAAAAACTTATTAAAATTTAATTAATACTTTTAACAAAAATAAATCTTTATTTTTTTAGGTGTTAATTCAGTTATAAAAAAAATTTTTCTTGTAAAACTAATTTTATTTACAATTTCACTTAAAAAGTAAAAATTAATTAGAAAATAAATAAAAATGTAATTAAACAATATTATTTTAAGAATAACTGGTACAATTTTTCAAGTTTTTTTTAATTTGTTATTGAATGTATAAACCGCCATTAACATTAATTGTTTCACCAGTTATATAGTTTGATAAATCTGAAGCTAAAAACAAACAAGTATTTGCAACATCTTCTGGTGTTCCAAGTCTTTTAAGAGGGATTTCATTTATCCTTCTTTGTCTTTCATCCTGTGTATAACCAGCAATGATGTTTGTGTCAATTGTACCAGGAGCAACAGCATTAACATTAATTTTTTTACTGGCTAGTTCCAAAGCAAGGGATCTAACAAGTCCAAGAACTGCTGCTTTTGAAGCAGCATAATGTGCACCATGAGCCGATCCTTTTAACGCCAGTTGTGATGAGATAAATATTATTTTACCACAAGGTTTCATAAAAGGTAAAACCTGTTTACAAAGATTAAAACATCCTGTTAAATTAACAGAAAGGGTTTTATTCCAATCTTCCAAAGAAATATCATTAAATTCTTGTCTTTTGTAAATACCTGCGTTGTTTACCAAAATATCAATAGTTTTTGTTTTTTTAATAAAGGTTTTAACAATTTTTTCAACATCATCATTGTTTGAAACATCACCTTTTAATAAAACACCATCTGAGCCTTTTTCTTTTACTATTTTTAATGCTTCTTGTGCACCTAGCTCATCAGTGTTATAATTAATACCAACAAAAGATCTATTTTCTGCAAACTTAATAGCAATTGCTTTACCAATGCCTTTTGATGCACCAGTTATAAGAGTTGATTTTCCTTTTAACATAAAAAATTTAAATGTTTTTAATAATAAAAAAATTTCTACAAAAAAAAGAAAAAAAGATGTTGGTTTAATTTAGATTTAACATCCAAAATAAAGCGGGAAATTGACTTAAAAATCTTTGTAAAAGCATACTAAATATTTGATCATCTGCTGTTTTAGTTCTGGGTGTTTTTAATGAAACATCTATGGAACAACTATCAGAATAATCATTTTTGTTTCTAATTTCTACCACGCCAGTGAATTTTTTGTTTTTTTGACTAGGTGCAACAACATTAACATTTATTGTAACCCAATTACCAGTAGAAAGCCCAGTGCCACTAGAAGGTGAAAAAGACCATGTACCCCATGAAGGCCAGTTTGAAATTTCCCAGTTTAGCATTGAACCAGGCTCACCAGTATTTCCAACAGTAAAAGAACCACTTACAGTTGAATTAGTTTTTACCGAAGTCCATTTAAGAGTACCATTACAATCTAAATTTGGTTTGGGTACATTACTTGTTATTACAAAAGCAAAATTAATAGGTGTTTGCCCTATAGGATCTGTTATGGAAAACCATTGACCTGGAAAACCCCAAACCGCTGCACCCATAAACTGGTTTTTTGATGTTTTCCAACCTACCTCATTTGGATAAAAAGTAGGCATTTGTATAACTAACCAGTAAATCGTTCCAATTTCTTGAATAAAAGGTTTTTCAATATTTTTAATATTTATCTGATAATATTTTGTATGATCATGTAAGAAATACTGCCCATTTGGTTCCAACCATCCTTGATCACCAGTCCATGGACCTGCTATAACAAATTCATCAATAGAAAACGTTCTTGTCCACAACTCCTGTAATGGTTTTGAATAAGATCCCTGCGGGTTGTTTGAATATATAGAAACCTGGAAAAATGGTATTTCTTCTACTGCATCATTTTTCCATGATATCCAGAAATGAATATCTGTAACAGGACCTGTTTCAGAGCATTGCCAATCATCTGCTAAAAACCAATCATTAAAATTAACATCCCAACCTGTTGTATCTGGCATCTGCGGAAAATGCATCTTATAATCATCACCAGGCTCCCAATCAGCAACAGCTGAGATTGTTGCTCCAATTAAAAACATGCATAAAAAAAATCCAATTATTTTCTTTTTCATCTTTACCGCCCCTTAAAATTTTATTTTAATGATTACTTAGTTTTATTTAAATATTACTATTAAAAATCATTTTTATAAAACTTTTAATATAGCATAGTATAGAAAGAAAAATTATTATTTTATTTTATAAATGTTTTATATCAGCTAGTCTTAAGAACAATTTTTCAAAGATTTTAAAAAAAATCATGTTAAACATTGCTTTGTTTCTTGGAACAGTTACTTCAAGGCTTGACCAATCACTTTCCAAACCATAAATATCCTTAGACTTTACTTTGATTGTATAAACACCAGATGAAGTCCATGTATGCTCCTGGGTGAATATTACACCAGAGTTTTGAAAAACAGTCCAATCTGTTTCAGTACCATCGTCCCATTTAATATAATAAGAAAGCTTATCATTATCTACATCAGTTGAAATAAAATCATAAGCATATGTTTTACCTGGTTTACATTCTGAACTACCAGTTATTGTTGGTTTACTTGGGGGATTATCTGCTGAGTAACGTATACGTATTGCAACATCACATTTTGGTGAGCCTATTCCTCTATCAGACCAAGTACCAGGGTTACCATTAGCACTAGTATAAGTACAACCTGTGACAGTGGGACCATTTTTATCAACAACAACAGGATACTGATAATTTGAATTTGTGAATTTTATAGCAACAAAAATACTATTCATACCCATAACAGATAAAGGTGGATTTATTGCCACACCATGATAACCAGCTTCATCAAAAGAATGATTAAGACTACTGTATAATAGGTTATTTAAATTTGACCCATCAAAATCATCATAAATATAAACATCAACATCTGTTGTTTTATCATTAGTCCAAAACTCAACACGTGTAACAATAGTATTTATCATAAAACCAAATTTACACAAACCCCAAGCAGTATTACTTGAATAACCCCAGTTGTAATTCCAGCCACCTTCATCATAATATACAATACCGCCATTTGTATCATACTTACCCCATTGATCAACAAAAGAGGAATATTTACCAATTGCAG
>JBNVCE010000075.1:6900-7211 GCA_050410885.1 Thermoplasmatota archaeon
CAGCAGAACCATAAGCTATTGTAAAATATCCTTTTTCACTACCATACCCACAACTACCACCCCAGCCTGTACCCCAACTGTTTTTACAAATCCAAGCACCATTTCCACCAGCATGAGAAAAACTATCATCCCAACCTACAATTAAAACCGCATGATCAGTATTACCACTCCAAGGTTTATACAAAGTATAAGTACCATCATAATTTACAAACTCGTTCCTCCAACTTGCATCATAAGGATCAATACCACTCCATAAAGAAGCATAAACCGGTCCTTTATTGTAAATATAATTTTTTAAAATATTAGTACTT
>JBNVCE010000075.1:7221-7738 GCA_050410885.1 Thermoplasmatota archaeon
GTACTTGGAACAGAGTCAGCTGCTATTACACGCCAGTCAAGTAAGGTTTGTTGAAAAGCACAACTACCACAAGGTGGATTAGTATTATGACCTGCTTGATAAGGATCACATGACTTCAAAGCAGTACCATCTTGTGATAAAAAACTTGCAACTTTATAGAAATTACTTGGATTACAACAAGAATGATACCATTCACATTCTTTCACATTATCCTCAGATAAATCAAAAGTTCCACCACCTTGTATCATAATTCTTGACTCAAAACAAGCAAGTGATGCAAAAGCGTAACATGCATTACATGCACCCTGGTTTTTTACTGAAGTAACCTTACCAAGCGTACGCCAATCAAAACTGAATTGGGGGTGTTAAACTAATGTATTTTTTTGGTAATTTTTCACCTTTTAAATGTGATAAATCCATTTCAGGTGATAAAAAACCAGCCCCATAACCATCTATCTGTTGTTGAAATTGTGCATCATCATTTGAAAATAAACATTTACAATCATTTATTTTATTA
>JBNVCE010000076.1:0-7262 GCA_050410885.1 Thermoplasmatota archaeon
AGATAATTTTATAAAGAAAATTAATTACTATCTTTTAATGCAAATAAAACAGTTTAAGGTTGGATTTGATAATTTTAGTTATGTAATATTTTGTGAATATGAAAAAGAGGCTTTAATTGTGGATCCAGGTTACAATGCAACAAAAATACTTGATTTTATCAAACAAAAAAATCTAAAATTAAAATATGTTGCAATTACACATTATCATTTTGACCACTCAAAAGATATAACAAGTATAAAAAAATTATATCCTTATGTAAAAATTATTGCTTCAAAGCTGGACGGAATAAAATTAAATGAAAAAGTTGACATATTTGTTACAGATGGGCAAAAAATAAGATTAGGAAAAATAACTTTACAATTTATTTTAACCCCAGGCCATACTCCTGGTGGAATATGCATTCTTGTTGATAACAAAGCAATACTAACAGGTGATACTTTATTTATTGGAGATTGCGGTAGAACAGATTTACCTGGTGGAAATATCAATCAAATGTACAAATCTTTACAAGAAAAGATAAAACCTTTAAATGATAAAATAATTGTTTACCCAGGACATGATTATGGAGAAAAACCTTTTGATACACTTGGGAATCAAAAAAAGAAAAACAAAACATTACTTGCAGAAAATATTATAGAGTTTTCAAAAATACCATAAAAATTAAATTTCATGAATCCCCAAATCACTTGCAAAATCTTTTACCTGTAAAACTTCATCATTGCTGATATTTCTTGATATTTCCTTATATTCAGCAGCGTGGTATTCAGGATGGTATTGCCCCATTATATTAACAACAGCTTTAGGAATATTTTCAGCGATCCATCGTAAAATTGGTTTAGAACAACATTCAATATGATTAGGCATAACTAAATGACGGATTATTAATTCACCATTTACATAAGCTATAATATGATTTCTTTTAACAACGTTTAAATAATTATCAACAAGTGCAAGGCGTTTTGCACATTTATCATTACCATACTTAAAATCAGTTAAGTACACATCAATAATATTTTCCAGAAGTTTCAATGTTTCAGTTGAACAATACATATTAGAATTCCAGATCTGAGGAATATTAACATTGCAAATGTTTAAAACTTGTAAAATATAAAGAAGATTAGGAGTAGGATCACCTCCAACCCAGTTCACATTTTTTGAACCCTGATTTTTTCTTTTACTAATAATTTCTGCAAGAATTGATGGTTCAATATAAGAACCGGTTTTAAATTGACTAATGTCCCAGTTTTGACAAAAAACACAATGAAAAGTACAACCTGAAAAAAATATCGTATGAGATGGTACTAAAACAGTTTCTTCACCCATATGTAAAAACTCAGATGAAACCCTTGATTGCATAACCCCACAATTACCACATTTTACTGTTCTATCCATCATACATTGTCTTTCACAAAAACAACATGACCTAAAAATTCTAGACGCAATTTCAATTTTCAAATCCAGTAAAGATTGTTTAATTTCGTTATCATTAATTTTCATTTTTCTGGTTTTATCATTATGTTTCTTCCATAAATCATCAATAGATTCAGATTTATTAAAATCAACTGGAATTTTTTTAGATTGAAGATATTTTGCAGTTTTGTTCTCTTCCAAGATTTGAAAGTAGCTTGACAAAAGAGTTCTAGTCCAATTCATTTAAAATTGGTATTATTTTTTTAATTAAAAAATTTTTTTTATTAAAAAATTTCTTCAATCATAGGGGTTATCTGTTTGTCTTTAAACCCAAGTTGCTGCATCGCACCAGAAGGACAAGTAGCAACACAAGCACCACAACCCATACAAAGAGCCTCGTTTACTTTAGCATGAGTAACAATTTTTCCATTAATTTCTTCCTTAACAGATTCTATTGCTTTATAAGGACAAATCAAAATACAAAGTTTACAACCAGAGCATAAATCCTTATCAACTATAGCAACATTAGGTTCTGATTCTAAACTAGGTTGAGCCAAAATCGTTGCAGCGCGGGCTGCTGCAGCTTGGGCTTGATAAATAGATTCGCCAATAAATTTTGGTATGTGACAGTTACCAGCTAAAAACACGCCTCTTGTTGAAAAATCAACAGGTCTTAGTTTTACATGTGCTTCCAAGAAAAATCCATCACTATTAACTGGTATTTTCAACATTTTTGAAATGGTCTCATTGGACTTATTAGGATCTAAACCTGATGAAAGAATTAAGTAATCAGCAGGGATTTCTAAATCTGTTGCTAGCATTGGTTCAAATATTTTAACAAATAATTTTTCACTACTAGAAATCGATGGTTTTTTTGTTACATCATATTGTAAAAACATAACACCTTTTTCCCGAGCTTCTTTGTAGTATTTCTCTCTAAAACCATAAGTCATTAAATCACGATACAAAATAAAAACCTCAGCTTTAGGATTTAACTGTTTTATTTTTAATGCATTTTTAACAGCCTGCATACAACAGATACGACTACAATAAGACCGATCTGATTCACGGGATTCCACACATTGAATCATTACAAAGGTTTCACCATTTTTTATATCATCTGGTTTTGTGTCACTTAATTTTTTTTCAAGTTCTGTTTGTGTTAAAACATTTGGGTTTTTACCATAAAAATACGAGCTTGGTTTATATTCCTCAGCACCAATTGCAACAACAATAACACCGTGAGTAAAATTCTCTGTACCATTTGGAGTTTGAATTCTGGATTCATAATTTCCAACATATCCATCTATAAAATCCAAAGTTGAAGATTTAAAAACCTTTATTTTGGAATTAGATTCAACATTTTTTACTATATTTTTTAATAAAATTGGGATATCTATCCCATCAACAGTATAATGTATTTTTCTTAAATAACCACCAAGCTCTTGCTCTTTTTCAATTATAGCTGTTTCAAAACCTTGACCTGCAAGTGAAAGTGCTGCTGTCATGCCAGCAATTCCGCCACCGATAACTAATGCTTTTTGTGTTACATTGATTTTTGTTTCATATATAGGTTGTAAAAATCTTGTTTTTGCAACTGTCATTGCAATAAGATTTTTTGCTTTTTCAGTTGCTTCTTTTGGTTTATCACCATGAACCCATGAGCATTGCTCACGGATATTAGTCATTTCTAATAAATGAGGATTCAAACCTGCCTCCCTAAGGCTTTTTTTAAATAAGGGTTCATGTGTGCGTGGAGTGCAAGCTGCGACAATTATTCTGTTTAAATTATGTTTTTTTATTTTTTCAACAATTTTTCTTTGGGTGTCTTCAGAGCAAGTATAAATGTTTGAATCTGCATAAACAACATCAGGTAATTCTTTTGAATATTTTACAATATCTTCAATATTTAAATAACCGCCAATGTTAATACCGCAATGGCAGATAAAAATCCCAATTCTTGGTTTTTCATATGAAACATCGCGTTCAACAGGATATTTTTTTTCTTTTACAAGTGTTCCTCTTGCATCTTTTAAAAGTGCTGCTGCATTAGCTGCTGCTGCTGATGCCTGCATTACGGATTCAGGAATTGCTTGAGGCTCTAAAAATGAACCTGCTACAAAAATACCAGGTTTTAAAACAACTGGATCTTGTGGATCAGTAATTACGAATCCAAATTCATTTGAATCAAGACCAAGTTGTTCAACCAACTCTTTTTTTTGTGTTTCAGCAATACACAAACCAACAGATAAAACAACCAAATTAAAACGTTCTTGTTTAAATTCACCAGAGTCATTTTCATATTTAATGATCAAATCTTTACTTGTTGGCTCTTCAACTATTTCAGAAATGCGAGAGCGAATATAATTTAAACCATATTCTTTTTTTGCTCTATTAATATAGGTATCAAAATCCTTTCCAAATGATCTTATATCAATATAAAAAATAGTTGGTTCAATATTAAAGTCGTGTTCCTTTGAAATAATTGCCTCTTTTGCAGTATACATGCAACACATTGCAGAGCAGTAACCTTTGCCAATTGCTGTATCTCTACTTCCAACGCAGTGAACCCATGCAATTTTTTTAGGTGGTTTTTTATCACTAATTCTTAATATTTTTCCATCAAATGGACCTGAAGCAGATAAAATCCGCTCATATTCTATACTTGTTACAACATTTTGAAATTTTTTATAACCAAATTCAGGTTTTATAATAGGATCAAAAGGTTTAGAACCTGCCGCTATAATTACAGCGCCAACTGATAAGTCTAATTCTATGGTTTTTTCATCATGATTTATTGCACCAACTTTACAGGCATCCACACATTTCATGCAATTAACGCAAGCTCGTTTTTTACCCTCTTTTTCTTTATCAATAACATATGCATTTGGTATTGCCTGTGGAAATGGTTTATAAATCGCTTTTCGTTCTACAAGACCGTATTCAAAAGAATTTGGTATTTTAACGGGACAAACAGCAGCACAATCCCCACAAGAAGTGCATTTTTCTATATTAATAAATCTAGGTTTTTTAATTATTTTAACATTGAAATTACCTGGCTCTCCTTCAATTTTTTTAATTTCTGTATTTGTTAATAATTCTATATTAGGATGCCTTGCACAATCAACTAGTTTTGGTGAAAGTATACACATAGAGCAGTCATTTGTAGGAAACGTTTTATCTAGTTGTGCCATAACACCGCCAATTGCTGGTGTTTTTTCCAAAAGATAAACCTTAAAACCTATATCAGCCAAATCTAGTGCTGCTTGAACACCAGTAATACCACCACCTACAACCGCAACTGCTCCTATTTTTTCAGATTTTTTTGTCATTTTTTCACATTGGTTTTGTAATTTTTTCTTTTTCAGCTATTTTTTTTATTGCGTTCATCAATTTTGGTATTTCAACTCCTTGCGGACATTGAGTAAAACACCTATGATGCCTTGAACAAATTTCAACAAACTTGTTGTTAAACACTGGTTCTTTCATTCCTAATAAAACATTTTTAATCACTTTTCTAGGAGAATATAATGAATCTAGTTCTCGCTCAGGGCATCCGGCTGTACAAGTTCCACAGGAGAAACATTCATATAGATCTTTACCAGATTTATCTTCCACGATTTTGTATTTAAAATTTAAATCAAGTATTTTTTTTGTTTTTTTACCAGTTAAATCTTCTTCTTGTTCTTCTTTTAGTTTAGCATTTCTGACAGCATTCATCACTTCTTTTACATTCACCCCTTGAGGGCATTTTTCTAAACATCTATAATGAGCGCTACAAATCCAAACAAATTCACTTGTTAAAACCTCTTCTTTTAATCCAATTAAGGCTTTTCTAATAATTAACCTAGGATTCCACTCTTGTTTAACATCCATTTCAGGACAAGATGCTGTACAAGAGCCACAAGCAAAACATTTTAGTATTCCTTCGCCACCTTCTTCTTTAGCTATTTGAAATTTAAAATTAGGGTCAATCTTCTGAGAATCAATAACATCCATAGCTATGCTTCTCCAACCTCCTTATATTCATCTTCACGATATACAATCATTGGAATCTTTTCTTTTGGATCTTTACCTGGATGATAATTAAACTCTTTTTGTGCATTATCAGCAACAGGTATGAAAATTTCCATTAAAGGAATATCAACAGGACAAGCTTGTGAACATAAACCGCATTCAACACATGAGAGTATCATATGGTTCATACGACCCAAGTGAAATAACACAGTGTCAGTAGGCATTTTAAAAAGGCCTTTGTTTTCTGCTTTTCTTAAAAACTTGTATGCTTCTGCGTCAAAAACAGTTGATTCAAAAAGACATTCTTTACAATAACAAATAGGACATACTTTCATACAATTATGACAATTAATACATTTATCAAAAAATTTAGTTAATGCTTCTATTCCCTTTATTGCGCTTTTTTGTTTAATAAAATCTGTATGTTTTTTGTTTTTTTCTTCAATAATTTCTTTAACTGCTTTTTCACGAACATGCCCTTCCTTTGAAATAGTTTCTAGTTTTAAATCTTCTAAAAGTTTTTTACCAGTGTCAGTATGACTTTCAACAAGTATTTCTTTTTCAATATCAACACCAAATAAACCAATAGTAACATCAGCATTATTTGGAACTGGTTCTTTACAAACAAGACAAGAAGTGCGCATGTAATTGTCCATCTCATTATTTTTCTTTTTAAAAGAATCTATAAGAAAATGTGTTGGAGTTTTATTCTTTTGAAAATCAGAAAATAGTTTTATAGGAATAGTTCCAAGACAATCCACACCAATTATCACTATGTTTTCTAAATTAGCCTGGTTTAATTTAACAAGTTCTAACAAGGCTCTGATTTGACACGGCCTCATTACAACAGCAATTGGTTTATTTGCTTGTTTGATTTTCGTCATATGAGAAACAATTGTAGCTGTTGAGCTTGCTAAAACTGGTGTAATGATATCAGCATTAAGTTTTTCAGGATTTGAAACCAAAACATGAAAAACCATTTTTTTAGAAGGAACTTCTTGAGGGATCAAAAGTGCTTTAACCTTACCAGATTTTAGAATTTCTTTAAACATTTCATTAATTGATTTTGTAATGTCGCCATCTTTAATTTTTAAGACTTTATAAGTCATTTTTTACACCATCCTCATAAATTCCAGTGTTTTGAAATAGGATTTGGACCTAGTTTGCGAATATTTTCTGTCATTTCCTTCATAGTTTCAGCAAATTTTTGACCTTCAGATGCAGATATCCATCTTATCCATATTCTTTCAGGTTCTAAACCAAGTGTTTCAAGTATATTTTTTAATAAAACCATTCTACGACGAGCTTTATAATTACCATCTATATAATGACAATCTCCAGGATGACATCCTCCTACAAAAACACCATCTGCACCATCTAGCAGAGCACGTAATATGTAAACCGAGTCAACTGAGCCAGAGCACATAACACGTATTATTCTTATATTTGGCGGGTATTGAATACGACTAGTTCCTGCTAAATCAGCACCAGCATATGAACACCAGTTGCAAAGAAAACCTACAATTTTTGGTTCAAATTCTTCATTTTTTTCTTCAACCATTTTTTAACACTCCAAACAAGCATCAATCATGGATAAAATCTGACGTTTAGTGAACGTATTTTGTTGTGTAGTACCGCTTGGACAAATTGAGGCGCAAGCACCACAACCTTGGCATAATATTTCGTTCACAACAGCAATTTTTTTCTCTTCATCAAAAGAAATTGCATCATATGGACAGATTTCAATACATAATTTACAACCAACACAATTTCTTGATCTTATACTTGCAATGTTTCCTTTTGTTTCTAAATATTCCTTTGACAAAATAGTAGC
>JBNVCE010000077.1:0-7066 GCA_050410885.1 Thermoplasmatota archaeon
GATTATTATGGTGGAACAGGATGGGATAATGCAGAGAGTGGTTCAACTAATGGAGTTAAGTATACTGAATCTATTGTTTTAACGCAACCTGGTGATTATTATTTTGTAGCAAAAGCACAAGTTGATCAGGTTTATGCAAATGTTTTACGTCCTGATGTTTATGGGAATAACCCTTATTTACGCATTGTGAAAGAAAGAGTTAATGGCTCATATTATGAAGAACTTGATGGCATAGATGGTTTAGAAACAATTGTTGGTCAGGATTGGTGGTACAGTTCAATAATTCATGTGAAGGTTAAAGGTGGTCCACCTGAAACACCAGAAAAACCTTCTGGTACAACAAATGGAAAAATAAATGTTGAATATTTTTTTACAACTAGTTCAAATGATCCCGACGGTGATCAAATATATTATAAATGGAATTGGGGCGATGGTAACTTTAGTGATTGGCTAGGGCCATATAACACAGGCGAAGTAGTTAACGCAAGTCATTCTTGGAGTACCAAAGGTAAATATGATATAAAAGTTAAAGCAAGGGATGCAGATGGGCTAGAAAGTTCATGGTCAGATGCTTTATCTGTTACTATACCAAGAAACAGGGCATTGATTGATTCAGTAATATCTAGATTATCACAAAAATTTTCATATTATTTCTCATTGATTATTCATCTGCTTAGATTATAGTGTGACTAAAAATAATAAAAATTTAAACAATATTTATTATTTTTTCAATTATCGAAAATCGATGTAATATATCTTGTAGAATTTTTAAGAAAAACAAGTTTGTTAATATTCTGCTTCTTGGTAAATTTATTTCTAATGTTGCATATTCACTTTCTTGATTAAAAATGTCCTTTGCCTTAACCTTTATTGTGTATACTTCTGGTTTTAACCAGGTATGTTTTAGTTTTATTTCTTGACCTGAGGTGTAATGCCCTGTCCAGTTTGTATTATTACCATCTCCCCAATCAACATAATAGTAAACATTATTTCCGTCTGGATCTGTTGTTACAATAGTAAATTCGTATTCTACTTTTGGTTTACCTGAGTTTGGGCCTGTTATGCTTGGTTTATCAGGAGGATTGTTTGGAGGTTCTGGTGTTTCAAAAAAAGATAAAGAGGGATCTCCAAAAAGATTTGTTTCATAATAAACCCAGCGAATACATGAGCTACCAATAATTGGGAGATTGTCTTCTTTTGAATCATGATTTGCTTTACCTATTTGGGTTATATTTTCACCAAATACTGCGTCCCAGAATTGACGGTGGAATCTCTGTGAGTCCCCATCAGTGCTATATGACCAAAAGAATCCATAACGAGCATTCCATATACCAGCAAATGCACCATGACTGGTTTTTACGGTAAACTGTTCAGCAATGCAGTCATATCCTTCTGGATTGTCAAATCCACCAGCCATACAACCTTGGGAATAAATAAAACATGGTTTATCATTAGTTAGATAATTTACATCTGATATATACATTTTCATATTATACCTATAAGATGAATGACCAAGATGGTTTATTATGTGTACATCATTGTTTATAATGGACATTATTTCTGAATAATCCCATTTATAACTTGGTGAATCATATAATTTGGTAATATTATATTCATCATCAGGTATACCAATTGTTGTGTATCCATCATCGGTGCAGGTGTTTATTAATTGGTCCAAGTAAGTACCACCATAGCTTGCAATACCATAGTTACCAAGGTATTCTGCTGCTAAACAAACCTTTTTTAAATATTCATCATCTGGATCTTTATTAATGTATGTTATTGTTTTTGTTACAAAATTGTTAACATCTGCCAGGTTATCAACACATGCACGTCCAACGTAAACTTCTGCAATTAGATCAACATCGCCACCATTTTCTCCATCAGTTGGTTCTCCCCATTTGTTATCACCATCGTAATTAAATGGACCGTCTAAACATGCATAATAAATATCAGAAGGCATATATTCTTCATAATAAGTTACATTCTCATCCATTCCAGAAACCCATAAAATTGGGGCTGGGATAATATTTGAATCACCACCAATTAAAACATATTCTATCCCCCAGTTTATATATGCTTGTTTAATGTAATTACGTATACTTTCAAGATCACTAGCACCTACATCAGAAAGTGTTTTAATTACAGTACTAATACCTGTTACGTCATGGGCTTGTTTTAATGGCTCAAAACCAGATTTTAAAGAATCAGTGGTTAAAATAAGTAAATCATAACTATCAGTAGTTTTATACAAAGGTTTTATTTTGTTTATATATTGACTAGCAATATTTGGATTATCAACTTTTTTCAATATTTCTTTTTCATCTTTTTCAGTTCCTCTGAATAAATTATTTAACAAACTATCTGAACTTGTTTTAATATTAACATACATGTTTTCATAGAAAAATAGTTCACCTGTAACAGGATTATATTGAATTGGATGTAGTAAAAGAACTAAAATTTTATACCCTCGGAAATAATAAATTCCAACCTCTGTATAAAGCTTGTCTGGATAAAACTTGTTTGCATTATAAATCTCCATGTTTTTAAATATTTTCTGTGAAACAGATGAAGAAGTCATTGGTAATGATTTTTCAACAGGATCAATTTTAAAATTATAACCTAGATTATGTTTTTTACCAGTTGTTATTTCTATATTGTCTATTTTAGAATTTGGTGGAAGTAAAATATAAGCTCCTTTTGATGGAATATTTGGCTCACCAGGGTTGCCTGCGGTAACACAATCTTCTAAAAAGATTCTATCATATCTATCTTCTAAAATATTAATTGATTGAATTTTTGGTTGTTTAAAAGAATAATTCAGCATGATCTGTTGTTCAGATTGTTGGTGATATCCTTGTGTTAAGGATGCGCTTGATAAAATTAAAATTAAAAATATGAAAAGGACTGTATTTTTTATCTTTATTTTTTTCCTTGTTTTTAAAATATTCTTGCTCATTAAAAGCCCCACTTTTTTTTTATCTTTATAATACTAATGTCAATACATATTAATATAATCTACTAAATTTTAGATTTTAAAAAAATAAATTTATATATAAAATATATGTTAAATTAAATTATAATTTTATAATATATTATCTAATAAAATTTTATTATGTAAAATATTTTTTTAAATTAATAATTAACTATGTTAATAGCTTATTATATAAACCAACTATTTATGAAATTTTAAAATTTAGAAAAAAAATAAATACGTGTTTTTTCTTTAAAAATTTATTTATGGAAGTATTTGTTGGAACCTCTGGTTGGGCGTATAGCTGGAACAAAGAAAATTCTTTAGATTGGTACATTAATAATTCTGGTTTAAATGCTATTGAGTTGAATATGAGTTTTTACAGGTTTCCATATCCTAATATGGTTAAATCATGGTTTAAAAAAGGTAAAAACCTTGCATGGGTTGTTAAGGTGCATCGTTCAATTACTCATTATAAAAAATTAAAAAAGGATTCCTATAACCTTTTTAAAAGGTTTAAAGAAATATTCAAACCATTGGAAGATTCTATTCATTATTATTTATTTCAATTACCACCTTCCTTTAACAAAATCGAGGCTCTTGATTTGTTTATTGATGAGTTTGGTTGTGAAAAAATTTGTGTTGAGTTTAGAGAAAAATCCTTGTTTAATGATACCATTATACAATGGGGTAAAAAAAATGGTATTTTGATTGCTAGTATTGACGCACCAGGTATGCCAGATAAGATCATGAGTGAAAAAATTGTTTACGAACGTATTCATGGCAGAACAGCTTGGTATTCTCATAATTATAGTGAAAAAGAACTTTTAGAAATTAAAAATAAAATATTGATGGTTAATCCTGAAAAAGTTTATGTTTTTTTTAATAATAATCATGCTATGCTTGAAAATGCTAAAATCATGTATAGTCTTTTTTTATGAAAATGTTTGATTTAGTTTTTGTTAATTAGTAATTAGATTCTTGTAATAATTGTTAACCCATCAAGTGCTACAAAAATAGATCCGTCTTCAGGGTCTTTAATAAAACTATAATTTCCTCTGTAAAAGAAAACTATTACAGTGTGCTCTCCTTCTTGATGCCAAAGCAGTTTTCCATTTTCTTCATCATAAATTGAAGTGTTACCATCTTCTTTAAATCCAATGTTCATGTAAACAATAAGTGCTTTGTTTCCTATTTTAAATAATCCTATCACTAATCTGTTTACCATTGTTCCAGAAGAAACTATGTAACAATTTTTGTATGTTACAGATTGGGTTGGATAAATTTCTGCTTTAACTGGGAAACAATTGAGTATAAATAGTAGACATATTAACAGTCCAATTATTTTATTACTCATTTTATTTTCCCCATTTTAAATTACAATAATATATAACGTAGGATATCTATATATGTTTCTATGTTATGTTACAATAGTTTATTAATTAAGTAGTATATGGTTTTTAAATTTTTTATGTTTAAATTATAAAGTTTTATAATAATCCTAATACTTCTTTTATTTTATCTTGTAAATAATAACCAATTATTTTATTACGATGGTCTCTCATTTTAATATTACCAAATAAAAAATCAGATGCAATGTTAATTAATCTTTTATCTTTTAAAATAAACTTGATAATTTTTTCTGAATTTTTTAACCATATGTGTGAAATTTTTGCTAAGACTTGTAAATCTTTTCCAAATTCTTGCATCCATTTAGTTTGATAATTGCATAAAAAAGATGAACTGAAATTTTCATTTTCAAAGGCATTATTTATAATAGTTGCTGCAATTTCTCCACTATACATTGCATAATATATACCACCACCACTAACAGGATTAATAAAGCCTGCTGCATCCCCGCAAAGCAGAATTCTATCTGAATATGTTTTTTCAAGTATACAACCTGGGACACAACCACCTTTAAGTTTCCCTATTTTTAAATCACCAGGTATAAGTTTTTCCTTTTGCAGTAGATTAAAATAATTTTTATATACATCAATTAAATCTGTTTTTAAACCCTTTTTATAATAAGTAAATTCACCTATTCCAATGTTAAAACTTTCTTTTTTAGGAAACAACCATGCATAACCTGGAATATTATTAAACAATAGATGAACATGGCATAAATGTTTTTCATTTGTATAATCATTTAATGTTTTTTCATCAAGTTTATATTCCTGATAAACACAGATGTTTACCAATTTATTCTTGGGTAAAAGTCCTGATTTTTTAGCAACCATACTACATATTCCGTCTGCACCAACAACAACCTCTGAAGTAATTACTGTTTCATCAGCTAAAACAACTTCTGCTTTATCGCTTGTTATATGAACATCCTTTACCTTTTTTCCATCAATAAACTCCACGCCAAGTTCAAGTGCTTTCAAAGCAAGTTTATAATCAAAATTTTCTCGTGAAACAAGTATCACAACAGGCTCATCTGATTGTAATTTTGCACAATATTTCAAAGAAGGAGAATAAGCAAATCCACCATAACAATATGAATCAACGATTTCATATTTTTTTAAAAATGGGAATCTTTTAAAAATACTAACCGGTATTCCACCACCACATGGTTTTGTTCTTGGAAATTTATCCTTATCAATCATTACAACTTTTAAACCTTTTTCTGCAAGAAAAATAGATGCAATAGAACCTGCAGGTCCTGCTCCTACAACAACTACATCATATTTCAATTCAAATCAACAATTTTACAATCATATTTTTTATATTTCAATATTTTCTATTAATTAAATATTTGAAAAACAATTAATTTAAACTATTATTAGTATTATTTATTTTTACTTGGTTTACAAAAAAATAAAAAATAAAATATTAAAAAAGACTTTTTTGACTTGGCAATGGCTCTAAAAAATTATATTGAAATGGTTTTATAACTTCAGGTACATTAACATCTGTATCTTTTGATGTTATCAACTTGGAAATTGTGTACGCAGTCATTTTCTTCTCGTCATATGGTTTTAAAATATCAATAATTTCCTGTTTAGTAATTGTGTTACTGATCCATTTTTGTTCATCTTTTTCATAAAGTATCGCTGGCATTCTTTTTTTCTTGTTATGAATCATAGCCATTAAAGGATTTGCTTCTGTTGTTATTATGGAATAAGAATAAATTTCTTCACCAGTTGCTTTGTTAACCCAGCGATCCCATAAACCAGCCATTGTAAAAATTTCTCTATCTTTCAATTTAATATAATAAGGATAGTTTTTACCTTTGTACCATCTCCATTCAAAAAAGCCATCAGCAAAAACAAGGCAATGTTTTTTTTCAGCAGAGCTTCTGAAAGCTGGTTTTTCAAAAATGGATTCAGCTCTTGCATTAACTGTTTTTTCTTTTATTTCTTTGGCACTTTTTTCATCTTTTACCCAAAAGGGTATAAGCCCCCAGTTAAAAAGCTGAACCTGTTTTGGTTTTTCATTTGTAATTACAGGTAGTTTTATGTTTTCAAAAGCACCAACATGATACCTTCTTTCAAATTTTCCCCCTAGTTTAACCTGATAGGTTTTTTTAATTGTTTCAGGACCAGGGACACTGTATCTGTAACACATAAACAATCCATTTTATCTTATCATAAACATTAATAGGTTTATAAAAACTTATTCTTGGATATACTACATATTTTTTTACTTGATTTTTCAGCATTAATAATTTTACAAACATCACAATTTTTTTCTTTTACAACTAGTAATCCTATTCCTTCTTTTTTTAAAATATGTTCAGCTTTACGCATTATATTAAAAACTCTATTTAGTGGAAATACAATGTAAGTATAGTCACAGCCTAGTTGATAATTTTTAGCTTGAATAATTGCTTTTTTCCAATTGTTTATTTTAAGTTCTACTCCAATTACTTCTTCTTTTTTATAAGCTACTATATCAGCACGGCAAAAACCTATTCTTACTTCAAATCTTATTATGTAACCTTGTTTTTTGAAATAATCATATACTGGCTTGTAATTCTTAAAATCAAATGTATGATTTTTTTTATTTAATTTCAAAGTAAGATTTTAGAGGTAAGGCTACATCCCGAAATGAGTCGAAGAATCATCTCTTGAACAATATTTTACTTTG
>JBNVCE010000007.1:0-5697 GCA_050410885.1 Thermoplasmatota archaeon
CAAGGGGGAGAAAACACCTTATCGGCGTTTTAAACTTAACGTTTACATGCGATTCATCCAAGACCTAAAGATCTTGTTTTTTTCGCTTGGATTTCATAAAATGGTCTTATAAGATAGTAGAGGATAGTCCACCATCTGAAATTAGCACCTGGAAGATTTGGTCTTTAAAAAAAATTATTAAATATATTGAGAAAAAAACACAACCTTATCTTAAAATAATGGAAGAAGGAAACAGTCCTCTTAAACAATTAAATACTTAAGATTATATTTTTTATTAAATATTATTTATTTAATTTAAAAATTGACACTTAGATACAAATTTTGATTTCATTAAAAAAATACTAACCTTTATAATACCTATTATATTCTGTTTTTTTGGGGTATCACAATGGTAGTAAATATAGAAAGACTATTTTCTAAAAGGGCAAAAAATTTACATGCATCTGAAATAAGAGAATTATTAAAGTTGACGCAAGCTCCAGATATGATCTCATTTGCTGGAGGTTTACCAAATCCTGAGGCTTTTCCTGTTGAAATAATACATAAATGTATAGAAAAAATTTTTAAAAAAGATATAGAAAAAGCTCTTCAGTATGGTACAACAGAAGGTCTCACACAACTTAGAAGTGTTTTAGCTGAAAGAATGAAAAAGACAAAAAATATTAATTGTGATTTACATGATGTTTTAATCACAAGTGGTTCTCAACAAGCCTTATCAATTATTGCATTATGTTTTCTTGATCCAGGTGATACTTATTTAACCTGTGTACCTGCTTATCTTGGTGCTTTACAAGCTTTTTCTGCTTATGAAGCAAATTGTGAAGCAATTCCCATGAATGAGGAAGGCATTGACATAGATTCATTAAGAAGAAATATTGAAAGACTCAGGCGCGTTGGAGTCAACCCAAAATTTATCTACACAGTCCCGACTTTTCAAAACCCTTCTGGTGAAACAATGTCTATTAATAGGAGGAAAGAAATTCTTGATATTGCTTCAGAATATGATTTTTTAATTGTAGAAGATGATCCTTATAGTGAGATTTTTTTTGAGAAAAAAACTATTCCACCCATTAAATCTTTTGACACCAAAGGAAGAGTTATTTATACAAGTACTTTTTCAAAAATACTTGCTCCAGGCTTTAGACTCGGCTGGGTAATAGCATCAAAGGAAATCTTGGATAAATTGATACTTGCAAAACAGGCAACCGATTTATGCACTAATGTTTTTTCCCAGTATATCGGCTATGAATACATCCATGGCGGATTTCTTGATGATCATATTAAAAAAATTAGGAAATTGTATAAAAGAAAAAGAGACATAATGCTTGAATCATTAAATAAATATTTTCCAAAAAATGTTAAATGGACAGTTCCAGAAGGTGGAATGTTTATTTGGATCACATTACCAAAAAGCGTTGATACACGTTTAATGTTTCAAAAAGCACTTGCAAAAAAAGTTGCTTATGTTACAGGTGATGCATTTTATCCTGAAGGAAAAAATTTTAACTCAATGAGATTGAACTTTTCATACTCAGATGATGAAATTATAAAAGAAGGTATAAAAAGATTAGCAGAAGTAATCAAGGAAGAACTTGCTTTTACATATGAAGAAGAACCATTTTTTCCAGAAGGTGTTTAGTAAAATATCTGATAAAAACAGTGTAAAACCAATACAACCCAATGCTATAATTCAAAAAGATTCATTTATCTTAAAAATTTGATTAAATTAATGTTTTTTTGAAGAATATATTCTTCCCTTCCAACTAACACCGGCTCCAGATAGAGATTTTATTGCTGAATTTAAAAATATGCCTATTGTTAATATACCTCCAAGAAAAGATAATAATGCATATTTAGGATCACCAATGCGATAATATTTTTGAATACAATATTGTACAGAGATTGAAATTATTAATAAAGCTATCGAGAATATTAAAAAATGTTGAAATTGTAAAAAAGATACAAATATTACAAGTAAAACTGAGATAAAAGTAGCTACAAAAGGAAATACCATTAAACCAAAAATTCCTATAGAACCAGCAAGTGTTACTAATAATTGTTTAAATTTTGTGTTAATATCACGTTTTTGAACCAAACCTAAAAAAATATTTTTACTCCATCCTTCCCAAATTTCACTAAATTTTTCATACATTCTGATATTCATCATATTCTGGGCATTGACTAATTGTAACCTAAAGCCGGCTTTTTTCACAAGTTTTGCTATTTCTGCATCATCAGCTATCTGTCCTTTGATGGTTTGATATCCTCCAACAGAATCAAAAACACTATGTTTTATAAGAATAAACGGACCAAAAGCAATAGCTGTTTTACTATCTTCTTTGTTAACCTTAGCAAGTGGTGAAATAGCAGGTATTAAACCAAGAGGAATAGGTTGTATAACCTTTTCCCAGAATGATTGACAGACATGACGTGGTATTAAACTCAGTAAATCTATGTTATTTTTTACAGCATAATCCAAGGTGCTCATAATCAGTTCAGGTTCAAAATACGTGTCTGCATCAATAAAAACAAGCCACTTACCTTTAGCATAGGTACTTCCCTGTTGTAATGCAAATGGTTTTCCAATCCATCCCTCAGGTAGTTTTTTTTGTTTAATTATGGAAAAACGCTGATCATTACCAATTATGTTTTTAATTATATCAATTGTGTTATCTGTAGAATCATCTACTATTATTATCTCAAGATTTGGATATGTTTGTTTTTTTAATGAAATAATACATTTTTCTACACGATATTCTTCGTTTCTAGTAGGTACTACAATAGATACTAAGGGATAAGATTGCATTATATTTTTTGAAAATATTTTTGAAAGAAATGGTAATCGTTTAAAATTTCCAATTGTCATTATAAAATATAAAATCCATCCCATTAAACAAACTACAAAAATTAGCCAAATAATAAATGAAAGCATATTAATCACATTTTATTTTTGAAAAGCACATTATATAAAAAATATTAAAAGATAGTAAAATATTAATGTTTTGTATTTTTCAAAGTATCTTATTCTAAAATATTTAAATCAAAAAATGATTATTTAGAAAAAAATACTTATTCTTAATAATGATTTTTTTTGAATTTAATCATAAAAGGAACAGAATCAAAATTTGGAAAATCTGCTTTTTCTATGTTTAAATCATCATTATTTTGAACACGTCTAAAATTATCATGGTCTCTTTTTGTAAGGAGTGTAATTGCAGAACCATTTTCACCTGCACGTGCCGTTCTTCCAATTCTATGAATGTATTCTATGGATGTTTTTGGTACATCATAATTATAAATATGGGTTACATTTTTTATATCTAAACCTCTGGCAGCTACATCTGTTGCTACAAGAACATCAATAAATCCATTTTTCAAAGAATCAAGTGCTTGTAATCTTTTGTTTTGGCTCATACCTCCATGTATTGCAGATGCTTGAATATCCTGGTATCTAAGATTTTTTGCAATAATGTCAGATTCTTTTCTTGTTGCACAAAAGACTATAGCAAGACCTGATTTATTATTTTTAATTAAATGTACAAGTAAAGAGAATTTCTTATTTGGTTGATAAATGTCATAATAAACTTGTTTAAGTTTATTTTTACTAACAAATGGTTTAGTCTTTATAATAACAGGATTTTTTAAGTGTTTATACAAAAGTTTTTGAATATCTTTTGAAACAGTTGCACTGAACATAAGTGTCTGTCGTTTTTTAGAAACATGATTTATTATATATTCTACATCATCTAAAAAACCCATATCAAACATCTTATCCATTTCATCCAGTACTAGAAATCTAATATCATCAAAATTTATTGTTTTTCTATGGATATGATCTATTATTCTCCCAGGTGTTCCAACTATTACCTCAGATTTAACGATATTTTTTATCTGAGAATCTATATCCACTCCACCATAAACACCTGTTGTTTTTATTCTGAGTTTTTTTCCAAAATCTGATAAAACTTCGGTTATTTGTACACATAATTCCCTTGTGGGAGTAAGAATAAGTGTTTGAATTTTTTTACCAGGTATAATCTTATCAAGTATTGGAAGACAATAAGCAAGTGTTTTTCCAGAACCTGTTTCCGCTTGACCAATCACATCTTCTCCTTTTAGAATTATTGGAACACATTTTTCCTGAATTAAAGTCATGTCTCCAAAGCCTTTTTCATTAATTTTATCTAGTAATATTTTATTGATATTGAGTTCATTAAATTTCATTTTTTTCACCTATAAAAAAATTTTATAACAATTTTTTTAAACATCATTTTTTACTAAATTTCACTAAAAACTGTTGATAAAGATTAAATATTTAAACACAACAATATCTTTATCAACAAAATATCTTAAAAAGTAGTTAAGAATATGACTTTTTTAGTATTTATTAAAAAACTATATTTTTTTTACATTTTTTGCTTGCAGTCCTCTATTTGAGTTTTCTACTTCGAATTGAACTTGATCGCCTTCGTTTAGAGATATTCCATCAGTTATTTCTGTTCTGTGTATAAATACTTCTTTATCATCTTCACCAGTGATAAAACCGTATCCTTTTCTTGCATTATACCATTTTATATTTCCTTTCATTTATATCACACTTCTTCAGATTTAATATCTGATAATTTTAAAAGAACAAAAATAAAAAATCCAAAAAAAATCGGTTGTACGAAAGTATGATATTCTTTATTTTATTCTTTTATAGGGGTAACAATATTCATACTTATATAGTTTAGCTACATGTAAACACTTTTTTAATCATTAATTTTCTTGGCGTTCTTTATTGAAATAAAATTTAAGGAAATTATAAGTATAGTTTAGTTTTATTATGAAAAAGATTCCATAAAAATAAAAAAGTCACATGTTTATTTAAAATGGAAAAATGGAGGATAGTGAAATGCCTGAAAGAATGTGTGATATTTGCCATAAACGACCAGCAACAACACAAGTTACAACAATTAGAAATGGACAAAAAAGTGTAAAATATGTATGTCAACAGGATTTAATTAGGCTGTGACAACAATCCACCTCACCTTTTGATCAAATGTTTGGAGGAAGTGATATTTTTGACGATCTATTTTCAGATTTTGATGATTTTAGTGATTTTTCTTCTAGATTAGGTTACCCTTTACCCAGGCACCGAGAAGCTATTGATATAGATCAATATCTCTCAGACCACACCAAAGAATTGGTTCAGGATGCTGCAAAATTTGCCTTAAAACTAAACCGCAAAGAGGTTGACACAGAGCATCTTCTTTATGCTATTTCAAACAGTGATGTGATTAAAGAAATTTATAAACAATTCAAAATAGATCCTGAGGAAATAAAGAATTACATTGAATATAATGCTCCGAAAGGAGTTAAAGAAATTAATGAGGAGCAAGTTGATTTAAGTATTTCACCAAGAATAAAGAAGGTGTTTGAGATTGCTTTTCAAATATCTCAAGAACTTGGTCACGGCTATATAGGACCTGAACATCTACTTGTCGGGTTGATTGAGGAAGAAGGTATGGCAAGTGACCTTCTTATGAAGTATGGTTTGACTCCTCAGGCGGTAAGACAAAAAATCATTAAAGTCGTTGGTAAAGGAGCTCAAGAAGGACGCGTTGAAATCCAAAGCACAACACCTAATCTTGATAAATATTCTAGAGATTTGTCAAAATTAGCAAGAGAAGGAAAACTTGATCCTGTTATTGGCCG
>JBNVCE010000007.1:5707-24882 GCA_050410885.1 Thermoplasmatota archaeon
CCGTGCAAGTGAAATTGAAACAACTATAGAGATTTTATCTCGCAGGACTAAAAACAATCCCGTATTAATTGGTGAACCTGGAGTTGGTAAAACCGCTATTGTTGAAGGTCTTGCTCAACGAATAATACAAGGTGAGGTTCCAGAAGTACTTCAGGGTAAACGAGTTGTAGAATTAAACATAAATTCATTAGTTGCGGGTTCTAAATATCGTGGTGAATTTGAGTAACGAATCAAGAAAGTGATTGATGAAATTTTAAGTCATAAAGATGAGATAATTATTTTTGTTGATGAATTGCATGTTATTATGAAAGCAGGTGGCACAGGTGAAGAAGGTGGTCTGGATGTTTCTCAAATTATTAAACCCTATTTAGCCCTTGGGGAATTACACCTTATTGGTGCCACTACATTAAATGAATATCAAAAATATATTGAAAAAGATGCAGCTCTTGCAAGACGATTCCAACCTGTGTTTATTGCTGAACCCACAGTTCCACAGACTATTGAAATATTAAGAGGTTTACGCGACCGTTATGAAGCTCATCATAAAGTTAAAATCACAGATGAGGCTATCGTTGCAGATGCAGAATTGTCAGATCGATATATCTCCAACCGTTTTCTTCCAGATAAAGCAATAGATCTTATTGATCAAGCAGCTGCACGTGTAAGGATTGGGTTAACCTCTCATCCTCAAGAATTAAAAGATCTTGAAAAACAGATTAATTCGTTGAAAAGAGAACTTGAATTTGCAACACAGCATAAAAAGTTTGAAAAAGCAAAAACTTTAGAGGGACAAATTAAGAAGCTAGAAACAAAATATAATGAGATGCGTAATAAATGGCTTAAAGAAAAGGGAGTTACTACCTCTGAGGTTAAAAGGCAGCATATTGCAGAAGTTGTTTCTAAAATAACAGGAATACCTGTGACTGAGTTGAGCAAGGAAGAGAAGGAAAAATTGTTAAAAATGAAGGAACTTTTACATAAACGAATTGTTGGTCAAGAAGAAGCAGTACAAGCCGTTTCAGATGCTATTTTACGTAGTCGAGCAGGTCTTACAGAGGCAAATCGACCTATAGCTGTTTTTATGTTTCTTGGTCCAACTGGTGTTGGTAAAACTTAATTAGCAAAATCTTTAGCATGGGTTATGTTTGGCGATGAAAACTCTATGATTAGGATTGACATGTCTGAGTACATGGAACGCCATGCTGTTAGTAAATTAATAGGTTCCCCACCAGGTTATGTTTGGGTATGAGGAAGGAGGTCAACTTACTGAAGCAGTCCGTAGAAAACCATACTCAGTAATCTTACTTGATGAAATTGAAAAAGCTCATCCTGATGTTCATAATATCTTATTACAGGTTTTTGATGATGGCCGTTTAACAGATGGTAAAGGCCGTGTTGTTGACTTTACTAACACAATTATAATAGCAACCAGCAATATAGGTTCTGAACTTATACAAAACAATTTAACAGCAGCAAAACCAAAGCAGTATTCAGAGCTTAAAGACCAACTAATGAATGTAATCCGCCAGTATTTTAAGCCTGAGTTTTTAAACCGTATTGATGATATTATTGTATTTCATGCATTAACTAAGGAACAGACAAAACTAATTATCGAACTTCAATTGGAACGTGTTAAACGCACTGCACGTAATCAAAGGATTGAATTAAAGTTTACAAATGCTGTAATAGAAAGACTTACAGAGATAGGTTATGTACCTGAATTTGGTGCACGTGAATTAAAGCGAAAGATACAAAGTGAAATTGAAAACCAACTGGCAACTGAAATTCTTTCAGGGAGAATAACAGCAGGTGATGTTGTTCAAGTAGATTATAACCCAAAAAATAAGAAAATGACTTTCACTAAGCAACCTGTTAAAGCACAGAAATAAAAGTAGTTTTTTAAATAAAAATCAATAAATAATCAATTTAAAAATAGTATTATTCAACAAAGACATAAAATAGTATAAGCAGTAAAACAATCAACTTTTATAATAATGATTTAATTATATATCATTTTTATTGGCTTTATAAATAAATATCTTTGCTAAAATTAGATCTGGTAAATTAAATATTTAAAATATTAATGGCATTTTCGTTAAAAACTTCGTTAAATTTTCCACATTAACTCACTAAAAATTTCTATCAAGCTAGAAGAAATAAAATTTTAACTCTTGATATTAGAAGATGCTGGGTGTAGGCCGTAAGCCTCTTTCTGTTTTAAACGGTATTCTACTATGCGTCCTACCTATGAGCAGTCTGGATAACTGATCCCAATATTTGGACTTGCTCCAGGGGCAGATTGACCGTTTCAACAAATCCTTTGAAGACCTCATCATCAAATGAATCATCGCATAATTCAAAGGCTGTATCGTTTCTGTGTCTCTGCAAGGGTTCTCACCCTTACCGTTTGCACGGTTCCCTGATCCAGAACGAGAGAGGACTTTCCTCAGCAAACCAAAAGGTTTACCGTCAACCGTTCACCTACGCCCAGCATTAAAAACATTAAAGATAACGGTTTATAAACTTTTTTAAAATCATTTTTCATCATGGAAAGAAAGAAGCAGATTCTTTTTCATCAACAACTTCATTATTAATATAAATTTTTGTTTTAAATAAGGTTTTAATATTTTTTGGAATTGTAACAGAAAAAGTTATTTCTTTCTTCATACCAGGATTTAATGAAGTAATGTTTATACTCTCATAATTAATTTTTATATCTGAGTTTGTATAAAAACCAGCTTCAATTTTGAAATTTTTTGCAATATCATTTCCAAGATTTTGTATAATAATTTGTACTTTTACAAAATCACCTTTTTCTGTGTTAGAATAAACTGTTATTGAGTCATTTTTCCATTTATGGGTAAGTAAAGGTCTAGCTGTTACAGGATAAACAATTACATCTGACACAAGATTTTTATATTCGCTTGGAACAAATCCACAAGGGTTACCTGGCGTTGTAGTTTCTAAAAAATAGTAATTATCCACATAATACTGAAAATTAGCAATAGCTTCTTTACTTAAATTTACACCAACTGCCATATGATCAGGAAAACGAAGTAAAGCAACGTTATAATCCATATTTTTTAAAATACTTGCAGTTAAAATAGCTTTATCCTCACAATCTCGTCCTATGTTATCGTTAAATAACGATTCTATTGGATAATTAGGATACTCATGAGAGTCATTGGTTTCATTGTCTTTTTTATATTCAAGGTTTTGTATAAAAGAAGCTATATAGTTTATTTTATCAACATCAGAGTGCCCTGTAAATCCAGTCATTAAATAATTTGTTACTACATCTATGTATTGATCATCATATGGATCAAAAACATACAAACTATAATCTTTATTGAAATTTCTATTTAGATTTGAGTAGTAATCATATAAATAATCTGATTTTGGGATGTTAACTTTGTATTTTTTATTATTCCAACTCCAAATAAATTGTTTGGTAAAAACATCATCAACAACATTTTTCAAAATAGGTTCACTAACTAAAATGTTATTATTAATATCTTTTATTTCTATTGAAAATGAGGCATTTTTCGGTTCAGACTCTTTATAAATAAAACATTCAATATATTGGGTTTTATCGGGCATCACCACACATGGTAAAGTTAAAGCAGTTGTTGTTTCTGAATCAATAATGGTTGTTAATTGATAAGGATATACTGGAATATCACCAGAATTTTTCACAAAAAATTTAAGACCAAAAAGAGAATAATCATCAATAGTGGATTTTTTAAGCCATTTTTGTTCATAAGATAAAATAGAAATATTTGGTCCTTTAAAATAAATTTTTTCTGAAAAAATTTCTTGATCATCATTATTTGAAACTCTTAAAACATATTTACCAGGTTTAATAGTATGTCTAAATTCTCCTATATGAAGAGATGTATTATGGGTTCCTTTAAAGAAAAAATCTGAATATATAACTTTTGAATCAGGTCCAATTATTTTAACTGTTATTATATTAGAACAAGTAAATTTAACAGATAAACTTGGAAAACCATTGTCATCAAAAATTGTATAAGGCTCTAACAAAGTAAACTTGGTTCTAAAAAAAATAGGTACTATAAATTGAATAATAAAAAAGGTGAAAATGATATAAAGAAAAATACAGATAAATATTATCAAAACTATCTTTTTTTTAAGATGCATTAAGATTATGCAACTGTTTTTATTTTTTCAAGTTTTTCATTAATTACTATTCCTAGTCTTTTTATACCCTCCTCTATTTGCTCATCAGTTGAATAAGAAAAATTTAATCTCATTGACCTTGCACCACCACCATCCACATGAAAAGCTTTACCATGCACATAGGCTACCTTTTGTTTTATTGCATCTAAAAACATAATTTCTGTATCAATACCCTCCTGTAATGTTACCCAAGCAAATAATCCCCCATTTGGTTTATAACAAACATAACCTTTAGAAAAATACTTTTCCATGGATTTTATCATAATATCTCTTTTTGGTTTGTACATTTGACAGATTTTCATAATATGTAAATCAAGTGATCCAAGCCTCATAAACTCGTTAACAACATATTGTGAAAAAGTACTTGTACAAAGATCAAGAGCTTGTTTACAAAGAATAATTTTTCGACTTATATCATCTGGTGAAATATTCCATGCAATCCTAAAACCTGGTGCAAGAATTTTAGAAAAAGTCGAAATATAAATTACTCGTTGTATATCATCATATGCCTTTATTGGTTTTACAACTGGTCCATCAAATCTAAGTTTACCATAAGGATCATCCTCAACTATAACAAGATCATACTCATTTGCAATCTCGATAAGTTTTTTTCTTCTTGATTCTGGCATTAGTACTCCAGCTGGATTTTGATAAGATGGAATAACATAGATAAATTTTGGGTTAATATTTTCTTTTTTCAACTTTATGATTGTTTCTTCTAAAATATCAACCCTCATTCCATCTTTATCTAAAGGAACACCAATTAAATTGCATTCATAACTCCTAAAAGCATTAATTCCACCTAAATAGGTTGGTAAACCGACAATTGCAGTGTCTCCTGGATTTAGAAAAATTTTACCAACAGCATCTAGGGATTGTTGAGAACCATTTGTGATAATTATGTTATCCTTTGTTGTATATATTCCATCTTTCGAAGCTCTTTCAGCTAAGGATTCTCTTAATTGATCAAGACCGGGAGTTGTTCCATATTGTAAAGCAGTTTTTCCATAATGTTTTAAAACAGAATTTATAACATTATCTATATCCTCAATAGGAAAAGATTGTGGATTTGGTAAACCACCAGCAAAAGAAATAATCTCAGGATCTTGAGTAACTTTTAATAATTCTCTTATAACAGATCCTCTCATTTTAGCAGCTCTATCTGCATATAAATGACTGAAATTTATCATTAAATTCCCCTGGAACACATAATAAGAAAAAGTTTTATATTTATTTCGTAAAAAATAGGATAAAAAAATAATTTTTTTTATAAAGATGATTCATCTTTTGGTTTTAAAAATAAGGATTCAATATGTTCTTCTAAAGCAGGCATACTTTCAAATGAATCCCTGCAAATGTTAAATCTATGTATTATATTTATTGCTAATTCTTGATCAGGAGTCAGTGTTCCTTTTTTTCCGCAAAACATTTTGCTAAATTCTTCTGCATCAAATAATTCTTCTCCCATGATACCCAAAAGACTATACTATTATTTATCTTATAAGCTTTTCCATTATCTGAGATTAATGTTAAAACATCTACTATAATAAATTAAAGTTTATTGATTTATTTAAATATATTTTTTACGTTTTTTCAATGTAAATTTTTTATTTTATGAAAATGATTATTTATATGTTTTAGATACAAAAAAACTAGAAAAACTTATTAGGAAAACTTGTACTTATAGTTTTTAAATTTGGGGTTAGAAATGGAAGCAATCATTCTTGCTGGTGGTTTTGGAACAAGACTTAAACCATTAACTTATACAAGATCAAAATCATTACTACCAATTTTTAATAAACCTATGATTTCACATATTATTGAATCATTACCTAAAGAAGTTGATAAAGTTATTTTAGCTGTTAACTATAAAAAAGATCAGATTGAGAAATATTTCAAAGAAAATTATTTTAATAAAGAAATAATAATTAATGATGAGCCAAATCCATTAGGTACTGGAGGGGCAACAAAATTTGCTGAGAAATATTTAACAGGTCGTTTTCTTGTCTTAAACAGCGACATTATCTCTTCATTGAACTTAAAAAATATGATAAAATTCCACAAAAAAAATAATGCAATTATTACAATTTCTCTATGGCCTGTTGAAAATGTTTCTGAATTTGGCGTTGTAGACATCAAAAAAAACGGGCAAATTATTGGATTTATTGAAAAACCCAAACCAGAAGAAGCGCCTTCAAAATTTATAAACGCTGGTGCTTATTGTTTAGAGCCAGAAGTTTTAGATTACATTGAAACAGGACGCTTGGTTTCAATGGAAAAAGAAATTTTCCCAAAAATTATAAAAGATACAGGAAAATTTTTTGGTTACAAAATAAAAGGTTATTGGATGGATATAGGAAGAATAAGTAGTTATATAAACATTCATAAATTTCTTATGAAAAAAAATAAAATTGAGTATCTTTGTGGAAAAAACTGTGAAATAAACGGTACTATCTCGCAATCATGCTTGGGTAATAATGTATATATTGGCAAAAACTCAATGATTGATTCTACAATAGTTTTTGATGATGTTTTTATTGGCAAAAATGTTATTTTATCAAATTGTGTTGTTGGTGAGAAATGTAGAATAGAGAGTTTTTCAAATATTACAAATTCGGTTATAGGAGATGATGAAACAATAACTGAACAAACATATTTAGATAATAAAATAATTTGGTCTAAACCTATACCTAAAGGTTATCCTGATAAACAAATCGGTAATGTTATAGGTGAGAAATGATTTAACAAAATTATTATTTATTTTGTTTTTAAATAATCAAGAAAAAAAATGGTGTTTGAATATGGGAAAATTGTTTGGAACAAATGGTATTAGAGGCGTTGTAAATCAGGATATGAATTGTGAGCTTGCATTAGGAATTGGTATGGCCTGGGGTACTTTTTTTAAAAAAACAATAGCCAGACCAAAAATTGTTATTGGAACAGATGCTCGGCTTTCGAATCACATGCTTAAAAACGCAATAACGGCCGGTATTTTAGCAACTGGTTGTGATATTGTTGACATTGGGCTTGTACCAACACCAACTCTTCAGTACACTGTTAAAGAAAAAAAATTTGATTCAGGTGTTATTATAACTGCTTCTCATAATCCACCACAATTTAATGGAATAAAAGGGGTTTCTAATGATGGGACAGAATTTTCAAAAGATATTGAAAATGAAATAGAAAGAATTTATTTTAAGAAAAAATTTTTACTTGCTAATTGGAAAGATGTTGGTCAATTTAGTAAATGGGATGGAGCTATAGATCTTTATATAAATGGAATTTTAAAAAATGTTGATGTTCCTCTTATAAAAAAGAAACAATATCATGTTGTTTTAGATTGTGGAAACGGTGCTGGTAGCCTTGTTACACCAATTTTACTTAAAAAATTAGGTTGTAAGGTAACTGAAATATTTTGTTGGCCAGATGGAACGTTTCCAGGTCGTAATTCTGAACCTTTGCCTGAGAATCTTGTTGAACTCATTAAAAAAGTACCAGAAGTTCATGCAGATTTTGGTGTTGCCCAGGATGGAGATGCTGATAGAGCAATATTTATTGATGAAAAAGGTAATTATATTAGAGGTGATCAATCACTTACTCTTGGAGCAAAATATGTTACAAAAAAACATAATGGTGGTGTTGCTGTAACCCCTGTTACATCATCTAGTTCTTTTGATGTTGTTGTTAAGGAAAATAATGGAGTTGTTATTCGTACTGCTGTTGGATCCCCTATTATTGCTCGTGTAATGATTGAGAAAAACTCTGTTTTTGGAGGCGAGGCAAATGGTGGATTAATCTTCCCTGAATTTCAGTATTGTAGAGATTCAGCAATGACTATAGCCAAAATTTTAGAAATAATGGCCGTGGAGGATAAAAAATTATCAGAATTAATAGATGAATTACCAAAATATGAAACATTTGACACAAAAATACCTTGTTCAAATGATAAAAAGAAAATAGTGATGAAAAAATTAGTTGAAATTTCAAAGAAAGATAAAAATGTTATTAAGATTGATAAAACAGATGGAGTGAAACTTTATCTTATAGAAGGATGGGTTTTAATGAGACCATCTGGAACTGAACCAATTTTTAGAATATATTCTGAATCTAAAGATAAAAAAGAGGCTGAGGAAATTTCGTTAATTTACAAAAAAAAGGTAAAAGAAATTATTGATAAAATATCATAGATGTTTTTCTAAATTCTTTTTTTTCTATAATTGAACAATGGTTTATCAAAGGAAATACATTAATAATACATCCTTGATTAAAGGTTAAAAAAACTTAAAGAGGTTTAAAATGTCTAAAGATGAAGAATTAACAAAATATTTAGCATTAATAGAACAATACAAAGAGCAAATGAATTCTGCTGAAATGCAATCATCCTATTTACAAGCTATTATCAATGAATATAGTAAAGTCAAGATTACTTTAGAGCAGTTAATGAAAATTGATAAAAAATCAGAAGTTTTATTACCAATTGGTGGAAGTACCTATATTGAAGCAAGTATAATTAACCCTTCAAAAGTTCTTTTTGACATTGGAGCAGGTTTAATCGTAGAAAAAACATCAGATAATGCCATTAAAAAAATTGATAAAAGGATCGAGGATTTACAAAAAACTCAAGAAAAACTCTATACAATCATGCAAAATTTACAAAAAGAAGCAACGGAAGTTTCTGAAAAAGCACAAAAAATTTTAAATGAAGAAAATAAAAACTAATGTCTTGGTAATAAAATATGTTTAAATTTTTAAAAAATAAACTTAAAAAATTTGAAGAAAAACTAGAATCTGAGCTTAAAGAAGAATTAGATAAAGAAATATCCAAATCTAAATCTTATGAAATTAAAGCTGATGCTTTGCCAGAAACAATAAGTAAGGTAGAAGTTTTGAAAAAACCAGAGGAAAAAATTGAACTAGAAAAAAGTAAAAGAAAAGAAGAAATTGATAAACAAATTGAAAAAAGTATTGAAATTGAACTTGAACATACTTTAAAAACTAGAAAAAGCATTGAAGAGGTTGTAAAACTTGAGAAAAAAGCAACCTTTGGTGTAAGCGAAGAAAAACTTGATGATCTTTTATGGGATTTAGAACTTGGTCTTTTAGAATCAGATGTTGCTTATTCTGTTATTGAATCTATTAAAAAGGATATTAAAGATGAATTAAAACATGCATCTTTTGAACGTGGTAAAGCAGGTGAGGTTGTTGAAAATGTTCTTAAAAATGCTATATCACATGTTTTGGAATCTAATAAATTTGATTTTTTAGAATTTATTGAAAAAAGTCAAAAACCTGTTATAATAATGTTTGTTGGTGTTAATGGTAGTGGTAAAACACTAGCTATTGGTAAAATTGCAAATTTACTTAAGAAGCACGGTAAATCATGTGTACTTGCAGCAGGCGATACTTTTAGAGCTGGTGCAATTGAACAGTTAAGTATTCATGCTGAAAATATCGGTGTTAAAATCATAAAACATGGACCTGGTGCAGATCCTGCTGCTGTTGCTTATGATGCAATTAATCATGCTAAAGCAAAACATAAAGATGTTGTATTAATAGACACAGCAGGAAGAGTTCAAACAAATGTTAATTTAATGGATGAAATGGCTAAAATAAAAAGAGTTGCAAAGCCTAATTTAATCATTTTTGTTGGGGATGCTTTATCTGGTAATGACGCTGTTGAGCAAGCTAAACGTTTTAATGAGGTTGTTGGTATTGATGGTGTTATTTTAACTAAGGTAGACACAGACGCTAAAGGCGGTAGTGCGTTATCTGTTGCCTACACTATTGGGAAACCTCTACTTTTTATTGGTGTTGGTCAAGGTTATGAAGATCAGATTCCTTTTGATTCTGATTGGATGATAAAAAAGATTTTTGAAAAATAAAAATTGATATTTTATAAAAATAAAAAAATAATTTGGTATAGAACTGTAAAGAAAGCTGATATCAATTGTACAACAACTGCTTTTAAACTAAACATACAAAGTATCATTTGAGGAGCGAAAAAATATGAAAATTGTTGGAACAATATCAAATGCTGAAGAAGCAAAAGAAGTAGAATTTGTTGTTAAATTAGCAGTTGTTGGTAACAGAGCCAGAGTTCTTGCAGAGAAAGGAAAAAAGTTGGAGATTAAAAATGAATTATAAAAAAATTGATCATAAAACAAAGGATAAAAAAATAATCCCAAAAGAGATAATAATAGAATGGGTTAATATCTAAAAAATTTAACATTTTGAAATTAGTTTAACCTTTTAACTTATAATTTATTTGATGTAATTATTGTTTTACAATTTTTAAAAAACAATAATCAAAAAAATTAAAAATAGATACACTAGATATAATTATTTAAATACCAAATAATATTACAATATTTGATAATGGTGAAAATAAAATCAAGAAATGATATTTTAAATGATGTTATAAAGGAAGGCAAAAAACATCCTAATGATTGGAAGGCTGTTTTTGGTCAGGATAAAGTAGCTTTATCAAGAGACTGTTATATTATTAACCCAAGTATCGGTATTTATCTTTTAAAAGAATACGAAAAAAATCCTTTTGAAATAAAAGGTTTAGGAGGATTAATTGCAAGACATGTTGATGAAGACATAGAGGCAGAAATATCTAAATATGCTGGTGATTTTGGCATACTCCAAGGTGATTACAAAAAAATTTTTAGAAACTTAAAAAAGGGGATAAAACCACAAGAAATATTTGATGCTGCAATTTCTGGAAAAAAAGATCTAGGAATAAGTTTACCTGTAAGAGGGCTTGCATCAACCTCAAAAGATGTTTTTAACAATATTCGTGATAATCTTTTAACAAAACAAAAGAATATTGATGAAAAATTTAAAAAAATTGCTTCAGATGAAGGTCTTTATAGATCATATGAATAAATTATGATAAAAATTTTTTAATTTTTTCTGATGCATCTTTTCTTTTTTCTTGTAAATCATTAAGGAAATTCTCCATTAATTGTGCAGCGTATTTTTTACATTGGCCACAAAACTTTTCACCATTTTTACAATTAATAAATATTTCTTGTAATTCCTTGTCATCATCTATCAAATGATATAAAAAAAGTTCATAAACCATGCATTCATCTGGTTTGCCGCCATATTTTTTTTGTTCTTCTAATGAAACAGCTCCACCTGTTTTTGCATTCATTATCTTTTTTGTTGCATCTTTTGAAGAATCTGTTAAAAAAATAGCACTTTCTGGTTTAGATGAAGACATTTTTTCACCAGTTAATCCTGTTATAAATCTATGAAAAGTTGCCGAAGGTTGTAAAAAACCATATCCCCCAAACTTTTTTTCTGATTTAGCTAAAACCGCATCTATTTCTGATATGTCATCATTTTTTGCATCTTGTATATAAATTGCTTTATATTCTGTAATTCTTTTTAAATTATTAAAATTTAGTTTTTTTAATATTATTTCAGCATTATCTAATAGTTTAACAATATCTTGATCAATTTTAACAAATACTCCTATTTTATTGTCCTTGGTTAGTGTTACATTATACAACCTATGTGCTTGTGCAATATCTCTACTAAGTCTTATATGAGGATCCTGATCAACGCCAACTGGAACCAAGGTTGGTCTTATACCACCATATTTTTCAAGTTGTACATGAAGAATATCACCAGTTTGAATTAATGGCGAAAAAACATGCGCCATATTTGTTTGACCATTAAAACCATATGTAGCCTGCATAACAGACCAGTTTATTTTTTTACCAAGAAGATAACCTAAATCCTTAACGTCTTGGTTTTGCGATTGAAAATATATACGACAATTATCAGATTTTAAACCAAGTGCTATGTAGTTAAGAATGTATTCATTTAATGCAAGCTCTTTTGTTTCTTTTAAGCTGTAATTTCTTGTTGCAAAAGCCTCAATATCTGCAACTGCAACGTTTATATCTGCACCAAGACCCTGATAATATATTACTTCATCAATAACCATTTTATGTCCTAGATGCATTTTTCCAGAAGGCATCAATCCAGTAAGTACAGACCATGGTTTTTTCTTTTTAATTGATTCTTTTATTTCTTTAAAACCTCTATGACCAAAAATAACGCCTCTTCTTAATAGTTTATGCGGGTTTGGTAAATCTTTCCATAAATCTTCTGTAAATTCTTCTATTCCAAATTCATCACGAAGTCTAGAATAGTCCTGATATGTTGTTGAACTCCATGGATCAATTTTCATGGTTATCTATTATCTTGAAACAAAGTACATTTCAAAAACTTACCGTTATTAAAAAAAACGCTGAGGGGGAGATTTGAACTCCCGCTCCCCGTATGGAGAACCGGCTCTCAAGGCCGGCGCGTTAGGCCGGACTTTGCTACCTCAGCATAAAAAAAACTAAAAAGCATATAAAAAATGAATTAAAAAGATTTTTTGATATTATGATCTTAAAACAATTTCTATGTTTACACCATCTGGGACTTGAATTCTCATTAGTTGACGTAAAGCTCGGTCACTTGCATCAAGGTCTATTAGTCTTTTATGTATTCTCATTTCCCAATGATCCCAGGTTTCTGTACCCTCGCCATCTGGTGATTTTCTACATGGAACCCTAAGATGTTTTGTGGGAAGAGGAACAGGGCCACTCATTTTAACACCAGTACGCTCAGCTATCATTTTTATCTGATTACAAACTTCATCAAGTTTTTTAGCATCAGTACTTACTAGTGATATCCGAGCTTTTTGTGCCATTTTTTAGTGCTCCAGTCTTTTAATTGAAATATAAATGGGGAGGGGGGATAAGAAAAAATTTTTAATTTTATTTAGCCTCTTCAACATCTATACAAATTCCAGCAGCAACGGTTTGACCCATATCACGTATGGCAAATCTGCCAAGTTGTGGGAATTTCTTAGATGATTCAATAACCATTGGACGAGTTGGAACAATCTTAACAATAGCTGCATCACCTGTCTTTATAAAATCAGGGTTTTCTTCCTTTACTGCGCCTGTTTTTGGATCAAGTTTTTTCTGAATTTCTTCAAATCTGCATGCAACTTGTGCAGTGTAACAATGGAAAACAGGTGTATAACCCTTTGTAATAACTGAAGGATGATTTAATACCATTATTTGAGCAATAAATGATTTTGCAACAGTTGGAGGACTATCTAATGGACCTGCAACATCTCCTCTTCTTATGTCTGTTTTTGCTATTCCTCTAACATTTACTCCGATATTATCACCAGGATAAGCCTCACTTAGGGATTCATGATGCATTTCAATCGTTTTTACTTCACCAATAACTCCACCAGGTTTCATACTTGGTTTAAATATTAATTGCATACCAGGTTTCATAATACCACATTCAATTTTACCAACAGGAACTGTACCAACACCTTTTATTGAGTAAACATCTTGTATAGGCCATCTAAGTGGTAAATTAGTTGGTTTTTCTGGTAATGTGAATTTATCAATTGCTTGAAGTATTGTATCACCATCCCACCAAGTTATTTTACCCTTATTCTTTATGTTATCACCATAAAAAGCAGAAATTGGTAAATACTGTAACTGTTCATCTTTGTAACCAACGCTTTTTGCTAATTTATCAACCTCAGCTTTAACCTCTTCATATCTATTTTTATCATAAGGTGGTTTTGTTGCATCCATCTGGTTTATTGCAACAATCATTTGTTTAACACCAAGTGTGCGAGCTAAAAACATGTGCTCTCTAGTCTGCGCCATTACACCATGCTGAGCAGCAACAACTAAAATAGCTGCATCAGCTTGAGATGTTCCAGTAATCATGTTTTTAACAAAATCCCTATGACCTGGTGCATCAATGATTGTTATATAGTATTTTTCAGTATCAAATCTCTTATGTGCAACATCTATAGTTAAACCTCTTTCTCTTTCTTCTTTTAATTGATCAAAGATCCATGCAAGAGCAAAACTTTCTTTTCCTTTTGCTTTTGCTTCTTCTTTAAATTTTTCGACCATATGAGCGGGGAATTGTCCTGTATCTAACAAGATTCTACCCACTAATGTTGATTTTCCATGGTCGACATGACCAATAATTACTACGTTCAAATGTGGTTTAGTTGCCATAAATTTTTCCTCCTTAAAGAGACATATTATTCTACTTTATAGTTTTTTTCATATATTTTATTTTTTAAATTTTGATAGCGTATATACTTTATATTTATAAGATTTGTCCTGTAAAAAAAATATAGATGAATTGTTGAAAAATTATTAATTAATGAAATTTTATATACCTATGAATTTTAATAATTTATTAATTAAAAATAAGGGAAATTTATTAATTAAAAAATCAAAAATTATAAAAATCTAAAAAAATGATTTGTTTTAAGGTTTTTTTAAATTTCCTAATAATAAACGTAAAATTGGAAATGCTTTTGGGAAATAATCTAAAAACCTTAAGGTAAAAAATCTTGTTCTTGGTATAGTTATTTCAAATGTTGCCAAAGCACTTTCTACATCAAATTCATCTTTTACTTTACATTTTATTATGAATTTACCTTTTGTCTCCCATGTATGTTCAAGTTCTAAAGGCGTACCTGAATTGTATGGACCATCCCATACAACAGTTTCATTATCACCCCAATAAATATAATAAAATATTTGATTTGCATCTGGATCTATTCCAATGAATTTGAATTTGTATTCTATGTTAGGTTTAAGTTTTGTTTGACCTTCTATTTTTGGTTTATATGGCGGATTGTTTACTCCAGTAAGAGCAGCAAAATAAATTTCTTTTTCACCATCTCTTGTATCAACCCAGACTATTCCTGCTGAGTGTATGTCAACTGCGTTTTCTTCCTCAGAAACTGTTCCTTCTACATTATTTATTTGTTCAGCTTCACCCCAGGTTTCTCCTCCGTCCTCAGATATAACAAGATAGAGATTCCCACCTTGTATGTACGTACAATATAGTTTGGTTCCAATTGCACATAAAGCAGGGTATGAACCAGGTGCGATTGTAACAGGTGCTGACCAAGTTTCTCCATCATCAGCACTGTAAACACATTTCACATTACTACCATCCACATAAACAATAGCAACATGATAATCCAAGCCGTCTACATATGCAGCAATCTCAGGATTTTTACCATCTGCTACATATTTTTGAAAAGGTGTAAACTCGATATCAGCTTCCACAGCAGCATCTATTTTCTTCCATACAATCTGGTCTTTACTTGCTGTTGCATTATGGTATTCCCAAGCCAGATGGAACCAGTCTGATAACATTGCCATAGCAGTATCCTTAGCAGGAGCAGTCCGTAGATGAGATTGTGCATCAAAAAATGTTGTAGCCCCAGCAGAAGGATCTGTTAAATAATACATTGGGCAATCTTGTATATCAAAACCTGAATTGTTCCAGTGATAAATGTACATGTTTACTACTCCAAAATGAGAATTATATGGGTCGTAATAGTAAACAGCATCTTCAATAGTTGCGTATGTTGGATTATCCGCTTTATTAGTCCAAGAATAAAATTGCCATGTACTAGGATCAGCTGTAATATCTGGTATCATATAGAAACCAACTTGCATTGTATCATAATACATATCAACTCCAAATAGACCATCATAATCATCTGGGTCAGGACCGTCTACATAAGCCGTGTCAGAGGAGTAAATCATGGTGGTACCCATTAATTCTATTATGTAACCAAGCCAAGAAGTTGGGTCTGTTGGATTAGATGAATATGCAATTCCCATATTCCATTTTGATATCTCCTCTTTATTAGTCCATGTTATAACTATATTACCTGATGCATCTTTAGTTATGCCAGGTATTGCATCATCTCCTGGTGAGTTTGATATTAATATGTTGTCTGCTTTGTTATTTCCAACCGCTGGTTTTATAATGGTATATCCTTTTATTTGGTTTTTAACTACTGTATTTTGTTGCTCATCGTTAGCAATTACAGCTGTACTAGGCAAAATAAATGCTAGGGCAACTATAACTGCCACAGCTGCCTCAAAATTTTTATTCCTAACTATTTTTCGCAAAATTTCACCTCCACTGTAAGTTATTTAACAAATGTTAATTTATAATGGTTTCGATTACTATTATTTTCCAAAAAAAAACATAAAAATCTAAAAAAAATATTCTTCAAATAAGAAATAGAACTTGTACAATTATTTTGTAACCAAATTATTACATATAAACCAAGAAAAAAATAAGGTTTAATCACTAAAATTTTATGTATTGTAGTATTGGAAACGCCTTTGGGAATCAATGTAAAAACTTTAACAAAAACAAATTAAACATTATCCTAAATCTTGATATTTGTACTGCAAGTGTACCCACGGGTTCCTCTAAATCATAAATGTCACTTGGCTTTAACCTTTACTAGATATGTTTTGTATTAAGAATACATATTTTTTTGCTAATATTTCACCAGAGGAAAAACAGCAATTCCAATTTTTTAATGTTCCCTTACCCAAATCAATGTATTCATTATCTTACTTAGGATTGATTGCTTAGAATTTTTATTTGTATGTCCCTGATCTTCCATTTACAGGTCCATTAATATATGGTTCATCAGGAGGATGATTCTCAGTAATTATTATGTAAAACGGATCTGACTTGCTTTCTATTTTTATAAATGAAACAAAACCTGTTTCAATCAAAAGTATAAAAATGATAAAAGTAAAAACATATCATTATACATCCCCATTTTTATAATAAATAAATCAAATCTTGATTATTCAAATACCAGCAGTATGAAAAAAAGTTGATCACAAATAGATTTAAAATCATTGAAAAAAAACTAAAAACAGCAATTATATAATGAATTAAATATTTTGAGATTTTTCAAAAAATTTTATACCAATTTTTTCCAATTCATCCAAAATAGGATTATATAATTGTGGAATAACCGGAATTTGAACACCAGCAAGTTTTATTTTATTATTTAAAATCATTTTAACAGCAATTGCCGCAGGTAAAGAAACAGTTCGAGCAACAGAAGTATCACCACCAGGCTCACCATAATCAACCAAGGTTGATGTTATATATTCTTTGTTAGATGGATACTCAGCAATAAACTCATGATGCATGACAATCATGTCTTTATCGTCTTTACTCATTGACATTTTTTTTAACATTAAAACGTTTAAATAATCAAGTGGATTGTCTTTATCCCTAGGTAAAGGTTCTTCACTAAAAAGGCCAAGCCATTCAAGTCTTTTAATTATTGCTGAATAAGTTTCTAAATTAAGATACCTTGATGTTGCTTTAATAATATCCTCTTTAGGTTTAGCTTTTACAAAAAATCTTGTTAAATCCGCATAAGTTTTTCCATAAAAACCTTCAACTAGTTTATCATTTAACCATCCTAATGCAACAATTTTACGTAAAGTTTCACACCAACCATGCATTCTAAATGTACCACGATAAACGGTTTTTGCATCCTTTAAACCATAAATTTCCTTATAAGGTATTGAGTTTCTATTAGGATAATTTTCAAAAGTTCCAACACCTGATACATCCTGCATTTTATAATTTTCAAATAATCGCTCACCAGGTATTACTATTTCCTGCCCATCCTCAAGCCATCTAGCAGGGTTTTTTGATGCAAGCAAAACACCTCTTGGGGACCAAGAGAATTTATAACCAAAAGGATTATTATTTGATTCAAAAGCTGGTAAAGCACCAGTTGTTGATCTAAAACTAATAATTTTTCCACCATTTCTATAAATTTTATGTATAACTTTCATAGCAGACATGTGATCAATACCAGGATCCAAACCACACTCATTTAATAATAAAACACCAGCATCCTTTGCTTTTTCATCCAGGCTTTTCATAGGATCAGAAACATAAGATGTTGTAACAAGATGTTTTTTATGTTTCAAACACATTTGTGCAACTTTAAAATGATAAGTATAAGGTAAAAGACTAACAACAATATCTGATTTAGAGACAAAATTTTCAAGTTCTTTATCATTATTAACATCCAACTCATATGCTTTACCATGTGGATGGTTTTGAATAATTTTTTCAGCTTTACTAACTGTTCTACTAGCCATCGTTACAAAAAAATCTGGTTGATTTAACAGGTAAATAATCATTGGTTTAGAGATCATCCCTGCACCAAGAACAAGTACATTTTTCATCTTAAATCACTTCCATTTTAATAACATAAATTATTAGCCCTGAAAAAAATGAATCTTATAAATATTTATTGATATAATTATAATCTGGTGTAAGTTTACCTTTAAAAAGAATCACTGCTTTTTTTATTTCAGAAGGTAATTTCAGATTTTCAAAATTATCAACATTGAAATCAACTTTCATAATCTTTGGAATAAAATCCATTAATGTTTCACTAAAATATTTTGAGGATTCAGCAGGTAACTCACAAGGTAGATTATCAACAGCTAAAACAACAACACCTTCACCAATGTAACCATCTGTTATTTTGTCTGCAAGAGGGTTATAAACAAAAACAGGATTATCAGGCGATGTTGTTTTTTCTGTAAACTCAATAGCACCATTTATATCAGCACTTATATCACCAATTACCTTTAATTTTCTATTTTTATTTGTTTTAAAATAATTTTTCATAAAATCTTTTGTAACAAGACGAGGATACTGAGAACTCCAATAAATACAATTCATTAAAATAGATAAATATGGAACATAGCTTTCAAATACACAACGGTAGTTTTCAGGATTATTGTAATAATCTTGCAAATCAAATGTTTTCACAGGTGATTTGGGTTCAAACATATGTTCTTCCTTAAAAACAACTTTATAAACAGTTTTATTTGAAGGATTTTCAAAAACTGATTTCAACTTATCAGGGTTAATAGTTTTTACAGGTAAAACATCAAGTATTTCTTGAGCACCCTTTGATACATTACCATAACCAGAAAAACCAACAACAAAAGGAGTAATATTTTCTGGTAACCCATTTTTTTTAATTTCTTTACCAATTTCTTTTAATTTTTCCTTTATTTCTTCTAAATTCTTATAAT
>JBNVCE010000007.1:24892-25436 GCA_050410885.1 Thermoplasmatota archaeon
AAGGTGTATCAATTTTTTCCCATTTTGCTCTTTGTCCAAAAATCCAAAGTGTATCAACCATACCAGCAAGACCAGCAAATCTTCCAAAAAAAACAAGTCTTCTACCGTTTTTATCAACTATTTTTTCGTAATCAATAAGCGTGCAACCTAAATCCATCATTTTCTTAAGCATAGGCATGTTGTGTTTCTGACCTTTTATTGTATGTGAAAAAAACACGTAGGTTTTTCTTGGTTCAAAAAAATTTATTGGTATTTCTTTAACAGCAAAAATAACAGAAGAAGATGATAAATTGTCCTGGACTTTAGCTCCAGCATCTAAATACTCTTTATCTGAAAAAATACGTATATCTGATGGTTGAATTATTGTTTCAATATCATAATTTTTTTTCAGTTTTTGTACATGTTTTGGTATGATTGGAACGCGACGTTCCCAACGATTTTTATCTTCCCTGCGTATTCCCAGAACAATACTCATTGAAATAAACCCGTAAAACCCTCATCATTTTTGGTATTATAGGTTTTGTGGATAAAATAGGATAAAATA
>JBNVCE010000007.1:25446-29772 GCA_050410885.1 Thermoplasmatota archaeon
ATTGTTTACTTTAAGATTATTGAAAGTAAACAATATATAGTTTTATTATTTTTATGTTATATAATGGTTCAAGATAAAAATAAATTTTCTAAAAAGCTGATTAGTGCTTCAGAAATTGGTCAGTATAACTATTGCTCAGTTGCCTGGTTTTTACAAAGATGTGGGTATGAACCTTTATCTAAATCATTAGAACTTGGTACCAAAGCCCATATCGAACTTGGTGATATTATAGATTACACAAAATTAAAAACAAGAAAATCAAAAATTTTAGCATTTATTGGATATATTTTATTGGTTATAGGGTTTATATTTTTCTTATTTGAGGTGATTTTATAAATCTGATTTTTCTAGGTCTTTTAATAACTTTTTTAGCAGTGTTTTTTTTAATAGTATCAAAAAAGATAAAAAAAGATGTTAGTAATATTAAATCAACATATCAAATTCAAGATGGTAAAATAACATATTCTGATTTAAATATTCCAGCAAAACCATTGTTTTCAAATCATTATAAAATCACTGGTAAACCTGATTATATTATTAAAAAAAATAATCAATATATTCCAATTGAAGTAAAATCAGGAGGACATAATACACCGCAAAAAAACCATGTGCTTCAACTAGCAGCATATTGTCAACTTGTTGAAGAAACATACAAAAGTTTTGTACCATATGGAATACTTGTTTATGATAACTCTTATCAATATAAAATACCATTTGATCCAGGGCTTAGATTTGAACTTGAGCATTCAATCAAAAATATGAAACATATTTTAAAAACTGGGTTATTTTCAAGAAACCACAATGATCAAAATAAATGTAAAAATTGCTCAATGAGAATTTATTGTAAAATGAAAATAATTTAAAAATAAAAAAATTTAGATTTTAAAATTTTTTTAAAATTATTTATCTTTTTCTTAAAATCATGTCAAAAGCTTCGTTTAAAAAAGCTCTTTCTTCAGGTGTTGGAGCCCAGCTAAAGCCTCCTTGATCTTTAACAAAATTCGGAGCACTTGGGTCAAAGCGTGTTAAGAGATTTAGATGTCCTGTTATTGGATCCTTACTAATTTCTATTCTAATATAAATATTTTCATTTTTATTCATAGTATCCTCATCCACTAGCATAACCGTAATACTTTTTAGGACTTATATTTTTCTTTTTGTAAACAAGTTTAAATTTAATAACAAAAAACCCGTTTATAATACATTTTTCACAGTTAAAAGTATTGGTTATAACAAACAATTAAAATTTTTAAATAAAATCAAAAAAAATAATGAAACTACCAGAACAAATAAAATTACTTCAAGATTATTTAAAAGAAAAAAAGTGTATAAAAAACAAGCCAAAAGAATATGAATGTATTGTTTTTGGTTTGGATAAAAATATTTTGATAGTATCTACAAAAGATAATGTTTCTTTTACTGATAAAGGTTTTTTTAAAAATGATTTAGTTGATTTTGTAATACAAGAAAGTAGATTTTCTGGGATTATAAAAGAAATATATTCAAACTATTGTTATATTGAAATATCTGCTAAAGACTTGAAAATAACAGTTAATGATACTGTTATTTTAACTGATTCAGTCGATACTTCTTTTTTATATAAAAACATGTTTAATGCTTATCTGAAAATTTTTAAAAAAAATCAATATAAGAAACTGAAAGAGTTTTTTATAAAAGTTTATTCAGAAAAAAAATTAGAAACACCTATTAGATTAAAATCATTTATAATAAAACCACCGAGTAGGCAAAAACCTGGCTTGTTTTTCAACAAAAATTTAGATGAGCCACAAAAAGAATTGGTAAGCGCATGTTTAAATTTGATTAATGATGAGGATAATTTATTTTATCTTGGTTTTGGTCCACCAGGTTGCGGAAAAACAGCTACTATTACTGAGATTGCGTTACATTTTTTAAAAAATAATAAAAGGTTATTAATAACTTCTTTTACAAATGTTGCTGTTGATAATGTTGTTGAACGATTGATAGATTTAGAAACAAAAATTCCAGGTATCAAAGAAAAAATCATTAGAGTTGGGTCACAAAGAAACATAAGAATCCCAAAAGTTGCTGAGGTTTCATTACAAAAAAAATTGTTAAATAGTAGTTGTGGTAGAGATGAGCTGATTGATAGTTCTATCATAGTTGGTGCAACACTTGATATGCTTGGTACATCGATTTTTGAAAACACTCAAGAATTTGATTTAATGATAGTGGATGAAGCATCAATGGTTGAAACAACAAAACTTTTAATGGGTCTTTTTCGTTGTAAAAAATTTGTTTTAGTAGGAGATCCTTGTCAGCTTAAACCTTTTTTAGATTTAAACAACAGAACTCATCCAAAATATGAAAGTTATAAAAAATTAATTGAAAACCCTTTTTTTAATAAACTCATGGATAGTTTATCAAATTCAAAAAATCAAAACTTTCATACACAACTAGTATATCATTATAGAAGCCCTGAAAAGATAATCAGATTTTCAAATGAAAAATTTTATGATAATAAACTTGTTTGTAAAACTAGTGAAAAAAGTATTAAAAAATTTGATGATATTTTTAATAATTATAAAAATGAAAAACAGTGCGATTTTATTAAAAAGATTTTTGAACCTGATAATAAAGTTGTATTAATTGATACAACACATATCCAAAAATTTACAGGTGATTATCTTAGTTTTTGTGAAAGTATTGGTGATATTGGATCAAGGTCATATTGCAACACAGCAAATGCAGCACTTGATTTAATTATTCTTTTTCATTTTTTAAATGCTTTTTACAAAAATCCTGATTTTAGAAAAGATTACAGAAATAAGATTGGTATTATTTCACCTTTTAATTATCAGGTTGATTTACTTGAAAAATTTATTTTTGAGCATCCAGAGTTTGATCCTTTTTATAAAGAAAATTTTTTGGATAATAATCCTGTTTCTTTATTGTTTAGATTCATTGAAAAATTTAATTTAAAAGACGAGCTTGAGATTGGAACTGTTAATAAATATCAGGGGAGAGAAAAAGATATTATAATTTATGATTTTACTTATTGGCTTAAGGACCACTCGAAACAGTATCATCCTGCTTTAAAAGATCCACATAAACTAAATGTGGCATTAACACGAGCTAAATCAAAATTGATAATAGTTGGTTCATTTTATAAAACTGGTATTAAAATAATAAATGATTTACATGATAAAAAATATGTTACTTTTAACCCAGCTTGGTATGGTCCAACGCAATTAGATTTTTTACTTGAGCCAATTAAAAAAGATTACCTGGATATTTACAAAAAGTTAAAAATTATTCAAAATAAAATTATTAACAAAAAAATAAAAGATTATGATGAAGATGTTTTAAAAAGTTTTAAAAAAAATAACTTGCAAGAAAAAATTGTTAAAGAATTAGTAGATAAAACAAAAATAAAAAATCCTGAATTTGATTATAATATAATCCATAAAAAAATTAATGAAAAAATAGATATTTTAACCCAATATTATTACACTTTTTATCCTCAAAAAATTGATACAATTGCTGAGAAAAAAAGATTCAATCATTATCTTGATTTTGAAATTAAGGACGATGTTTTAATAGAAAAAGAAATTGTTTCCAAATTTGGATTTTTAGAAAATCTTACAGATGTAAATATCTTGGAAAATCTAAAAAATTATTTAGAAAATCAAAAAAAACAATTTGACAAAGATACTTATTTGTATGAAGGAATTGAACATAATATACTAATTGTTAATACAATTATAAATGTAAACAAACATAAATCCAAAGTTGTTGGTTCCTTTAAAAAGTTTAGAAAAAGATTTAGAAAAGTGCCTGACTCATTACTCAAAAGCTAATTGGTCAAATATATAAAGATAAATAATTTTAAAATTTTAGAAATAGAAATCACATTATACTAGAAGTTTGGTGATGTGATAAAGTTATTAATATATTTAATAAATGTATGGTTTGTAAAAACCAACACTATACTTAAATGAATAATAATTCTAATTCTCTTTTTTCTTTAACACTGATTTTCTTTAACCTACTCAAATGTTAAAAGTAAATTCATACCATGCATCCAACAAAGAACCATCATCACAAACCAAAACATCACCAACAGGACCACGAAAAGCAGCATAAACACGATACAAACCACTACCATAAGAAAGATCATTAGTGTTTACCAAACCATTAAAAATCGTATCCAAAGCAAGCTGACCACCAACATTTATCTCCCTGGGTGAAACCTCATCCACAGTATCATGATCAACCACCCACTCCTCACCTTCTTTATACTGAACTTGCATCAAAAGATAACCTGTGATATTCGTTGAACCAGTA
>JBNVCE010000078.1:0-3216 GCA_050410885.1 Thermoplasmatota archaeon
AAATAATTGATGGATCAATCACTGATTCTGATATCAATGATTTTGGGATTTCTAAGATTACTGATAATTCAATTAACAGTAATAAGATTGTTAATAACTCAATATTGTTTAATGATCTTAATTCAATAACCATTGATTTATTAACCGGTTTAAATGTTATTGAAAATGATTCTATAACTGGTGAAAAAATAGCTAATTTTTCTATTGATTCTAATGATCTTGCTAATGATTCAATAACAAGTCAAAAAATAGTTAATGGAACAATTATAGAATCTGATATTGCAGATGATGCAGTTAGTTATAATAAAATGAAAATAAAAATAAAATTTGGTTTGGCAACCAGTAAAATTAATGGAAGTTCTATATTTCATGGTATTGGTCATACTCCTCTTTGTGTGATTGTTACTCCTGATTATGGCTCTTTTGGGTCTGGAAATTCTATAATTTATGCTAATGTTTATGATATTGGTTCTTCAAGTTTTAAAATAGGTCTTTGGTATCAGGAGATTGGTTCTTCTGGATCAATTAACCCTGTTACTTCAAGTGATTCTGTTGATGTGTATTGGTTAGCAATATATTCTAATTAGAAAATTAACCTATAATGAGTTTATAGAATTTATATCTATAAAAATAATAAACTATTCATTAGTATGATAATTATAAGTTAAAACAAAAATCTTATTTTTTTGTTTATTTTAAAAACTTTTATGAATTAATTGTTTATATTGCTTTTCAATGGACTTTAAATTAGAAAAACCTTCGCATATCTTTGCATTGTTAATGCTTATTGGAAGTTTTTTTCTAATTTTTGTTCTTCCAATTATATCTTTATTTTTGATTGATTCACAAAAATTAATCGAGAATTTGGAAATTCCTGAATTTGTTACTATTTTAACTCAATTATTTATAATATTAATATTATTCATTTTGATCCCATTTGCATGGTATTATTTTGTTAATAACCTAAAATTTAAAGAAATTTTAAAACGTATTAAATTTGTTAGTGAAAATATAGACAAAGCATTTGTCTGGGGAGTTCTGGCAGCAATAATTTCATTTGTTGTAATTTTTGTTTTTGAATTTATCTTAATAAAACTTGGTCAAAACCCTCAAGATTTAAGTAATATACCTGATTTACAGAGACTATTTTCTTGGCCAGTTTTGTTTTTTTTGATTACAATCCAACCAATTGGTGAGGAAATATTTTTTAGAGGTTTTTTATTTGAAAAAATAGAAAATTTTGCAGGAGGGATACTAGCAATATTTTTTACAGCTTTTTTATTTGGTTTAGCCCATATTTCATATGGTAAAATATTTCCTGTTTTAATGCCTATTTTAATGGGAATAATATTAGGATTTATAGTTTTAAAAACAAGGAATTTGTATTCTGCTGTTATTGCGCATATTCTTTTTAATATTACCAGTTTAACGCTTGCTTATCTTGGTCAGTATTTATTACAACAATTTGCGTTAAATCTATAAATACATTCTATATGCGTCTATTTAACATTTTATGGTGAAATTATGCAAAATGAAAGAACATTTGTGATGGTTAAACCAGATGGTGTACAGCGTGGTCTTGTTGGTGAAATTATTAACCGTTTTGAAAAAAAGGGTTTGAAGATTGTTGCTTTGAAACTTGTTTCTGTTTCAAGAGAACTTGCTGAGAAACATTATGGGGTTCATAAGGGTAAACCTTTTTTTAAACCCACTGTAGATTATATTATTTCATCCCCTGTTGTTGCCATGGTTTTAGAAGGTAAAAATGTTATTAATGTTGTAAGAACAATGATGGGTAAAACAAATCCACAAGAAGCAGCCCCAGGAACAATTCGTGGTGATTACGCCCAGTTTATTGGTAGAAATATTATACATGGTTCTGATAGTCCTGAAACAGCTGAATTTGAGATTAATTTATGGTTCAAATCTGAGGAAATTGCAGATTATAAAAGAATTGATGAACAATGGCTTTCAGAATAATTTAAACAATTTTTTGTCGTTGGCTTTATAACATCAATTGCTATTATGATTTTTCAATGACTTTTGACAGAATGACTCTTGTTATACCTGATGAAACAAGATTTGAAGAATATAATATTGTTACAAAAGGTGATGTGGTAATTGGTGACCGCTGTTTAATACAGTTTGGTATCAAAACCAATGGTAGAATTTTTATTGGTGAACATGTAACTATTGAAGGGGATTTAGATGCATCAGGTGATATCAGGGTTAATATTTTTTCTAAAATCACAGGCAATGTTCATAGTGGAAGAAATGTTTATCTTGGTGAGAAGGTAAACATTGATGGTAAACTATCTTTAAAAGGTGATCTGGATGTTGGTGACAGTGTTGAAATAAGTCAAGGTTTTGAAGCAAAAGGTTGGATTAATATTCGTAGTCCAATTCCTGTTGTTATATATATTTTTATATACCTTTTACAGCTTCTTAAGATGGGACATAGTGAAGAAATAGAAAAAATACTAAAAGAAATTGAAGAACAAAAAGAAGACGAAATAACAGTATCAGAAACATTTCTTTTTATCCCAGATAATACAATATTGGGCGTGTTAGAATCCAAGGTTAATTATAATCTTAGTACAGGTAAAAAATCTATACTCAGAGGAAATTTTCTTGTTAAAGGAAATGTTACAATAGAAAATGAATCAACAGTTTACGGAAGTATTACATCAACTGGAAATTTTTTTTGTGGAAAAAACACTATTATTAATGGGAATATCAAAGCAAATGGTGATATAAAAATTGAAGATAAATCAAGTATTTTTGGAAATATTATTGGTAAGAAGATTTTTCTATCAAAAAATGCTTTGGTAAATGGAGAATTACATGCCAAAGAAGGCGTATCATTTATAACAACTTCAAAGATTAAAATGGATGAAAAAATAAAAAGATTTGAAACCGAAGCAAATGTTGTAGATGAAGTAAAAAATATTTTGGAGTAAAAAATGGGAATGCAAATAGGAATAGTTGGAAAACCCAATGTGGGTAAATCTACTTTTTTTAATGCATCAACTGATGCTCATGCTGAAATTGCAAACTATCCCTTTACAACCATTGATGCAAACAGAGGCATAATGTATGTGAACAAACCTTGTCCATGCAAAGAATTTAATGTAAAATGTACACCAAGGAATTCCAAATGCATTGATGGTACAAGATTCGTACCTATTGAAGCAATTGATGTAGCAGGACTTGTTC
>JBNVCE010000078.1:3226-6995 GCA_050410885.1 Thermoplasmatota archaeon
TGTTCCAGATGCATGCAAAGGTAGAGGTCTTGGTAATAAGTTTCTTGATGATTTAAGACAAGCTCATGCATTGATTCACATTGTTGATTCATCAGGAAGCACAGATACAGAAGGCAACCCATGTGGTGTTGGTAAATATGACCCTGTGGATGATGTGGAATTTTTAGAAAAAGAGATTAATTACTGGTTAATGGGAATAATTAAAAAAGGTTGGGAGGCTGTTGCTAGAAGATGTGAACTTGAGGATAAAAAAATTGAAACAATGCTTGCAGAAAAACTTACAGGTTTAGGAATTAAAGAAGAGCACATACATGATGCAATAAGAAAAATAAATCTTAACAGCATTAAACCATCAACTTGGACAGATGAAGAAATTTTAAAACTTTCTGATTATATTAAAAAAGTAAGTAAACCCATGCTTATTGCATTCAATAAATGTGACATTGCCCCTGATAATCTTTTATCCAAAGCAGATGAAATCAGAAAAAAAGGTTACATTGTTATACCAACCAGCGCAGAATCTGAACTAGCACTAAAAAATGCTGCAAAAAAAGGCTTAATTGATTACAAACCTGGTTCCAATAACTTCACTATTTTGAAATCATCTGAACTTAATGAAGCGCAGATTAAAGTACTTAATTACATCAATGAACATGTTCTAAAAAAATTTGGATCAACAGGTATACAAAAATGCATAGAAGAAGCAGTTAGAATGCTTGATTTAATAGTTGTTTACCCTGTGGAGGATGAAACACATTTAACCGATAAGGAAGGTAGAATCCTACCAGATGCACATTTTATGAAGAAAGGAAGCACTGCAAGGGATTTAGCCTACAAAGTCCATACAGATCTAGGTGATCATTTCATAAGAGCAATAGATGCAAGAACACATAGGGTTGTTGGTGCGGATTACCAATTAAAAGACGGGGATGTGATTAGGATTGTTGCTGACGTTTAAGTCTTGTTTAAATACTTTATTACCCCTTCTTTACCACATTTTGGGCATTTAACTTTTATAATATTTTCATCTTTTTCAACTGAGAAAACAAATTTACATTTAGGGCATCTAATATTAACTTTTTTCTTTACTATCGCGGAAGGAATATTCAGATTAACTTTGTCATGATTTTTTTCAAGTTTTTCACTTGACTCCTTTAAATCTGTTTCTGATTTTTTAAAATAAAAAGGTCCAAGATTATTTTTTTCATCTGATTTTATAAAATTGTTTTTCCTTTTAAAAGGTTCACTTGATTTTGAAAACTCTGAATCTGGTTCAAAAGCAGTATACGTTTTTTGTTTTTCTCCATAGTCTAACCAATCACGACCTTTTAGATATTTAAAATCTGAAATAATTTTTTCAGGAATTGGCTCTTTTTTAACTATTTTCTCTGTTTTTTTGGTGGTTCTCCCATATTTTAAAGCATACTTAATAACAGATGAGGTATAAGTAACTGAGAAAATTAATAATAAAAAACTAATTGCCAAAGGAACATATGCAAATTTTATTATTGAAAATATTGATGCAAGAGAAACATTATCTGTTTGTGCAATTTTTTTTATCAAATTTATTTGAAGATAAGTAATAAGAGTGCTAACAATCAAACTAATATAGAATGTGTTTGTCAATATTTTGATAAACCTGGGATATTTTTCAGATGAATAAATATTAAAACAGACATAAGAAATTAAATTGACAAATATAATAACCGATAATAAAAAAATAATAAGAACAATATAGTAAGCATAATCTTTTATTGTACTGTTTTCACTTCTTTCCATCATCAGACTATTAAAAAATACTAATTCCTGTGAATCATGATCAACAATTGAAATCCATGGTATCACTAGTATTATTAAGAGAGTTAATATACCTAAGAAAAGCAATCTTGAACTTAATTTCTTAAAAGTATTGTTTATTTCAATACTCATTTAGTATAACTCCCTATTTTATAAGAGTAAGCAGACATAATGGTTGTATCTAATTTGTCTTTATTTTTTTTAAGCTCCTTAAAATTCAGATCTGCAGCAATCATTGCAGCTTTGATTATAATGATTGCAAAAATTATTAAGATAATTGGTGCCAAGATTAATAATTTAGTATCATTTAATCCAATGTTTTCAATTAAGGGTTTATTATAATATAAAAGGAAATATGCCCCAATAAATTTTCCACATAATGACAATATAGTTATTCCAATAATTATCTCCAATGCAGCAGTTGTTGAATAAAATAAAAAAGCTATTTTATCAGAAAAATTACGAAATTTATCAATAAAAGCATAAATTATGGATGATAACCATATCAAAATCAAACCAACAAACCCATAAAAACAATACCTTGGAGTGTTAAAAAAATCCTCTTTTGATAACCCAATATAATTTTGATTATAACCATCACGGTTGTTGGATTTTAAAGATATTAAATCTAAAACTTCTTTGGATTTGAGGTTTGTTTTAAAATCTCTGTAAAAAAAACCATCTATTTCATTTATATCTGAATTATAATATTTTATATACATCCATGGTAAATAATTAATTATTAACAAACTTATAATCCCAATGAAAATAATGCCAAAGATTGGAAAAATTTTTTTTAAATCCTTTTTTTCTTTTGGTAAAAATTTTTTTCTTTTTTTAGATAACTCCGCCCTTTTAAAAGCTTCATCTAAGACATCCTGTTTCATTTTTTCAGTTTTTTTTATTTTTAGAAAATCATCCTCTTCTATGATATCTGTATCCAACACCTCACCTTCACTCCATCATTTATAGTTATAATTATTATTCAACTATTAAATATTTCTGAAAACTTTAACATTAATCATACTTTTTTTAAAAATAAGTTGCATATGCATCTATTTCACACATGCATATATATCTGCGAAACAACTTTTTAAACAAACTTTGTTTATACTTTTAATTGGGATCACTCACTCAACAATTCTATTTCTAGGGATTGAAAAAAAATGTTTAAACAGAAAATAAGCAAACATGGTTCAATAAGATTCAAAAAAAAACTATTTTTAAAACAATTAACAGGAAAAAAAATAAAAAATATTTATAAAATAAGATGTTTTTTGACATTTTTAATAATATTTTTAACATGTTGTGTAATAGGTTTATTTTTAAGCATTATTAATTATTATCTAAAAATTATTATAATATATAGTATTATAGGATTTTTAACATTTTTTATGGCTTATTTTGGTTGGATCTTAGCAAATTTTATAATGGATAAAATGAATGATAAAAAGCAAATAAGTATAAATAATGTTTTACATTATTTTAAAAAACTTAAAAAAATAATTATTAATAAAAATTGATAATTCATTTTGAGTTTACATATTACAAGATGGTGATTTTATTATAATATTTGATAATCACATGCATTTAAGACGAGACGGATTTTTTTTAAATGCCATTAAAGACTTTAAATCAGCTGGTGGTACTCATCTTGTTCTATGTCAATACCCAATGGTTGATCTGGTTATTAAAAACAAAAGTTATAAAAAATGTTATGAAGAAACCTTACTCATTGCTGATGAAATCCGATTAAAAATCGGTATTGATGTATTTGTAACCGTTGGTCCTTACCCTGTTGATTACCTTAAACTTTCTGAGAAATTTGTAAGGAAACTAGCAATGTCAATAATGAAAAAAGGAATTGATGAAGCAGCGTTACTTTGTGAGGAAAAAAAATGTATTGGCATAGGCGAGATAGGTAGACCACATTTTAAGGTTGATGAACAGGTTATTTTAGATTCAAATGAGA
>JBNVCE010000079.1:0-222 GCA_050410885.1 Thermoplasmatota archaeon
TTTGAACATCCCATCTGGTTTCCTTTGATATCCAAGGAGTTCCGCATCAGTTGGGTATGTCCTCAGATGATGTGCTATAGCATCTGGGGTCAACTGATGGATTTTCATAAAGATAAGCGTGCGACCCATAGGGCCAAGATATTGTACGCTCTTTAATCGCTTGTAGTATGGTTTCATCGCCTCTTCCAATGGAGTGACATCTAAGAAACTAAGAAAGAGAGC
>JBNVCE010000079.1:232-628 GCA_050410885.1 Thermoplasmatota archaeon
GGACGGCTATCATCTGGATTGTAGAATTCTGTTCTACTACCACCATATCTTTCAATTTCCACAGTTCTGAAGTGTTCTTCGCTTGCGTAAAAATGTTCAATTTTCTGCCTAAAGTTTTTTATTTGTTGAAGTACATCCCCTTCTTGCATTTTTCTATCCTGCCAAGTCTCTGTTGCAAGATCTTGGCAGGGATGAAAATGCAACTCCCCCTACTTTTTACTTAGACTGTATGGTTTTATATAGAATGATCTCTCATTTGGAAATCCCAAGAGTGCATACGTTGACATCTGTAAATCATGTTTTTCTCTCACGTTGCCACTCCACGAAATAAACATACAAGAATAATGTGTATAAAAGTTTTTTTCTTAAGCGTTTATACTCTATTTCTCAAAATAT
>JBNVCE010000079.1:638-6746 GCA_050410885.1 Thermoplasmatota archaeon
GTATGGTTTTATATAGAATGATCTCTCATTTGGAAATCCCTGTTGAGAATTTTATCTAAGTTATACTTTAATTTTTATGACATAAAAAAAAGAAGTTAATCTATAATTTTACAAATATATATTATGGCTATAAAGATATATATTTTTATATATTTGAAATTGCATCCAACTGGAGAGACTACGTTATAACCACTAGACTACTAGCCTGTTTCGTATTACCACTGGCTTAAAGATAGCCAATATCAACTTTTTTTGTTTTTTGTGGCAAAAGGACATCTATTCCTGTTTTAAATGTTTTAAGGTCAATCTCGTTGGAAAACAAATTGCCAAACCATACCTTTGCCTTGTCTAATAGTGACCAATGGTTTTTCCTATAAATACGTAATTATCTTTTTTATTTATTATTTTTTAATCTTTACATTAATTTTTTTCTTATCAACCGAAACAAGTTTCTTTAAACGCAAAACAACATTTTTTTTAGGTTTAAATTTATTAATCGGCATCTTTGGAGCTGCCCCATCAACCTCATAAATAAAATATCCTTTCTCCCCATCAATAGATGTGATAAACTGATTATCACCAACTCTTTTAATTTCAATACAAGGAAGCTGTTGAAGTGCATCAAAAAGATTATCATTTTTATTAATTTCAACACAGGATTCCTCAATAAAAGGCTCTAATATCTTTTCTAATACTTCCATGTTTGCAGATAATAAATGAACATTCCCAATTATTCTTTTCTTGATTAAACCATTTTTTAAAAGAAGATTCACATGTCTTAATGTAACAGGAACAGAAATATTTATTTCTTTAGCCAACTCGGATAAATGAATCTCTTTATTTAAAAGTATCTTCATGATTCTCATTCGTGTTTGACTACTTAATGCTTTAAACAAATTGTTATTACTCATTTTGATAAAACTCTTTATCATTTTTGATAAATTTAAATCTTTGCTTTTTATTCTCTTTTTTGGGAGTTATGAATATGAAAAAAAAATCTATGATAATAATATTTATTATGATAGGTATAATACTTATGAATGTTCCGTTAGGAAATGTATCAGCAGATTACGAAGGAGATTACCCGTTTAAACCTACTGATGAAATTATTATTAAAGCATTAAATTTTCTAAAAAACCAGCAGATGAATGATGGTAGTATTGGTGGATTTGCTGTTTCTTCATGGGCAGCCATGGCTATTTCTGCAGCAAACCATAATATGCATGATTGGGGAAAACTGGTAAATTATCTACGAAATAAAACTTATCTATTAAACCCTGATAAGGCAACAGATTGGGAAAGACAAACACTCGCAATAATTGCATGTGATGAAAACCCAAGAGACTTTGGTGGAATTGATTTTATCGCAAAGATAGAAAGTTTTTATGATGGAAAACAAATCGGTGATAATAATAATTTGTATGATGATTTTTTTGGTGTACTTTCTCTTATTTCTGGTGGTGTTGATAAAGATAAAATTGTTATTCAAAATATTATAAACCATATTAAAATGAAACAAAACAGTAATGGTGGTTGGGGTGATGTTGATTCAACATCTGTTGCGGTTATGGCATTAATTGCATCAGGAGAAAAAACTGATTCAAAAATTATTAAAAATGCATTGGGTTTTATTAAATCAACTCAAACCAATAATGGTGGTTTTCAGGCTTGGGGAAGTGCTAATGCTGCATCTACTTCTTGGGCAGTAATGGCTATTGTTGCTGCTGGTCAAGACCCAACAAGTGTTGAGTGGGAGAAAAACGGTTATTCACCTGTTGATTTTCTTTTAAGTTTACAAAATGTTAATGGTGGTTTTAATTGGACAGAGAATCAATGTATGAATCCTGAATGGATGACCTCATATGTTATCCCTGCATTGCTTGGAAAACCTTATCCTATCAAAATTTTTAAACATAGTAATAATGGCAATAATGCAAACCAAGAGGATGATAATAACCAGGGTTATGATGATTATAAAAGTACATTTCTAAACGAGTGGTTAGGAGATATTAGAATTGAGGGAAAAATAGACACGGTTTGGAATGACATTGTTACTGTTGGTGAATCATATATATGGGCTAAAAATGTTGATACAGGGGAAATAGAAGAACATTATATCCCCTATCCTAGTGTTTTGGGTGCTGTTGATGAGGCATCAAAGAAAGGAGGTTTTTCTTATGTTGTGGAATACTGGCCTAGTTGGGATGCATTTTTAATTACAAAAATAGCAGATGATTCTGACTGGTGGCATTACTGGGTGGATTACAATCTTCCCATGATTGATGTAGGTAAATATGAATTAACTGATCAGGATAAGGGAATATTGTTTGGGTATTTGGAAAGTTGGGAGGCACATGCGTTGAGAATATCTGTTGATAAAAAAGTGGTTAAGAAAAACGAGAAATTTACGGTGAGTGTTTTTAATGAGACAATGATTGGTGTTGATGGTGCTATTGTACATGTTGGTTCAAAAAACTATATTACAGATGATAATGGTAATGTTACAGTTAGTTGTACTACAAGTGGGGTATATGTTATATTTGCTGAAAAGGAGGGTTTTGTTCGATCAGAAAAAACAAGTATTAGGGTTAAAAAGAGTGTTAGAGTTGTTAAACCTTCTGCTAATGCTTTTTATTTTATGAATTTTAAACTCAAAAGAGAATTGAAAAACACTTGGGTTATTGGCGCAATTGATATTGAGGTTGAAGCCGCAGATGGTGTTGAAAAAGTTGATTTTTATATTAATGATAAAATTGTTTATAGTGATGAGGATCCACCTTTTAGATATAGGTTGAATGAAAGATGTTTTTTTAAAAAAATGGGAATCATGGTAAAATCTTATACATTTGATATTATGAACTATGAGATGGTAGTTAACAATGTTATGAGAATGCTTGAGAAAATCAGATCATTTTCTGATAAGAATGAAATGAAAACACCTTTAAATAATATTTTGAAACGTTTTTTTAATAATTTAAAAACAACATTTTTTAGGGAGGAAGATATGGTCTTCCAAGAAATCATTATGATTAATCTATTCCCAAATCTGTATGAATAACTGGTTCAAAGAGGTGGTTTTAAAATGAATGATAAAATTAGACAAATTATTGGGTTTTTATTATTGGTGGTTTTTGCAATTTTAGGGCGTTATTTATTAGTTTCAAAAGGCTTGCAACCGTTTCCTAACTTTGAAGTTATAACTATTGCTGTATTTATTGGTATTATGCTGCTCGATATTAGAATTGCAATGCTTATACCACTTTTTGGTATGATTTTTAGTGATATCCTATTGGGAAATCCAATATTTATTGGAGAAAAAATGAATCAAATAGTAATTTTCACATATTCTGGTTTTGCTTTATTAGCTCTTACAAGTATTTTGTTAAAAAATCGAATTAAACCGTATATTACTAGTATAAAATTACGTTCTATTTTTTGTATAGCGGGAACTGGTGTTTTACTTGTGTTTCTTTATGATGTTTGGACGAATTTTGGCTGGTGGTATATTATGTATCCCCACACTGGAGAAGCATTAATTACTGTTTATAGTCTTGGTGTTCCTTTTATGATATATCATTTAATATCAGGAGTGACAACTTTTGTGTTAATTGGACTTCCTGTAATTTTCTATTTATCTGATAAACAAGCAATGTTTTCAATTCAAGAATCTAATAAAACTGTTTTAAGACGAAGTATACCTGCTGTTGTAGTTACTTTGATATTAGTTATTGTCTCGTTTTCTGGTTGTATCTCGACATCCGTGGAGCAAGGAACTCCTGTAGATGTGGTTGAGAATGTAAGTATGAAGATTGTTTCACCAGGTTGGAATATTAATTATTTGAATGTGTCGACAACTAATGTAACAGTTGCAGATTTTCTACTTGAATGTGCAGAATATTATGGTTTTTCTGTGAAAGCAGATAATTGGGATAGTTACGACTCGTTGTTTGTTGAAGCAATAAATGATATTGAAAATGGTAAAGATGGCAAATATTGGCAATATTATGTAAATGGTGAATTTGCAAATGTTGGTTGTAGTAGGTATTATCTTAAGGATAATGATGTTGTTGAATGGCGGTTTGAACAATCTCCTTGGTGAAAGAGAATTTTTTGAAAATAGTTAGAGTGTACTACTTTAGGTCAGTATTCTTGGTATAGGTGTTAAAATAAATAAGAAAAAATCTTTTTCTTTTTGAAAAAAAATTGGGGGTAGAAAAAAAGTTGTTTTACAAAAAAAACATTTATAAGGAAATCATGGAGGGCATTTCGCACAAACTGACCTAAACAATGTGGTACTCAAATAACGATCACCACGATCAGGTAGAATCACAACGATTGTACCAGAATTTATTTTCTTTGCTATCCGTAGAGCCCCTGCCACTGCTGCTCCACTAGACATACCAACAAAAACACCTTCTTTAGTGGCAAGTAAACGTGTTGTTTCAAAAGCCTCATCATCCTCAACAATAATCTTCTCGTCCAACAAACTTGGGTTATATATTTTTGGAACAAGGGATTCTTCCATGTTTTTCAAACCCTGGATAGTATGACCTTTTACAGGTTCAACACCAACAATTCTAACACCTGTTTTTTGTTCTTTAAGATACCTGCCAACACCCATTATTGTTCCTGTTGTTCCCATACCTGCAACAAAAAAATCTATCTCACCATTGGTTTGAGTGAAAATCTCAGGTCCTGTGGTTTCATAATGTGCCAGTACATTATTTTCATTTTCAAACTGATTAGGCATGAAATATTTTTCAGGATCCATTTCCATTAACTCGTTTGTTTTTTGAATAGCACCATCAGTACCATCACAACCTGGAGTAAGAATAACTTCTGCACCAAATGCTTCCAAAATACGTTGTCTTTCAATGCTAACACAATCTGGCATGATTAACTTAACCTTATACCCTTTTGCTGCTCCTATCATTGCAAGAGAAATCCCAGTGTTACCAGATGTTGCCTCAAGTATTATTTTATCATGGGTTAACATCCCTGTTTCTTCTGCTTTTTTTATCATGTAATAAGCAGGTCTGTCTTTAACAGAACCACTTGGGTTACATCCTTCTAGTTTACCAAAAATTCTAATCTTTGAATGAATATTAAGTTTAGTAAATTCTACAAGCGGAGTATTTCCTATGATAGATAATATACTCATAGCAGATTGGGCTCCTCATATTTTGAATAACTTCTCTGTTTAAAAAACCAACCATTCAAAATAGTTAGGATAAAAAGATGATGAAAATAGCTCTAGAGTTCCTGACTTTTGAATTTTGCTAAATCAAAAGTTTTCTATAATTTAATTATTTTAAAAGTTAAAAATTTCGCAGAAAATAATATATGTTCTGCCAGGGAAACCTTAAACCATCTCGCTTAAGGTTGTATGCGCATGCAATAATTCAGTAAGTGATCTATATCCCTTGTGATTGCAATGTAGCTGAACTATCTTGTCTTTCTTCGGTGCGCCTGCCAATAAGAAGTAATGAAATAGTTCATTTTCTGATATACGTAATCCGCATTTCCTACCATGTCCCAAGATATATATTTCTGTGCAATTTGGATCATTGACTATATCACGGAACTTTTGTTTGTCGAATTTTTTTTCCTCGTTAGGCTCGCTTAACAATTTAAATGGTTGTTGTTTACTTTTAAGATATTCAATTAGCAATATGATTCCAGAGCAGTAAACAAAAAAGTAATTCTCTTGTGGTAGATTAGAGGTTGTTGCCACTATCCCGACATACTTGTTTTCTCCTTTAATATTATATTCGTCAGGAGCATTTTTAAGATAATCCTTATTCAATCTTATCCAAATATAGTGCAGTAAAAAGAGTATAAAGATTGAAATGATGAAAAAGACAATAAAAACATATGCCAAAAAGGAATAACCTGATGAAATTATAAGTCCAATTGATATTAGAGAGGACAACAGAGATAATAGTAGCAAAATTATTATCAATCTTGCTAATAGTTTAATGGAATTTAATGATTTAATGTTCACAAATATCTTAAGCATCTCTTTCTATAAAAAACCAATCACCTAACGATACTCCTCTAAATGAATAACATCTCCCGATTTTCTGAAATACTCTTATCCATCTTCAC
>JBNVCE010000080.1:0-6665 GCA_050410885.1 Thermoplasmatota archaeon
TTTGTTTTTTTTTTTTATTTTTTTTTTTTTTTATGATTCAATTTTTGCCCTTATTTTTTTATAAAAATTATCAATAACTTTTTCATAGGTTTTTTCAAACTGATGAGCAACAAAATCCATGGAATGTTTTTTTATTAGTTTTAAACTATTTAAACCCATATCTTTTTTGAGTTTTTCATCCATAAGAATTTTTACAATATAATCAGCCATTTGTCTGCTATCTTTCGGCTCAAAAACAAAACCATTATTCAAGCTTGCAAGTTCAGGTAATGCACCCTTATTAACAACAACAACTGGTAAACCAGAAGCTAATGCTTCCAGTGTTACAATACTTTGTAACTCTGATTCTGAAGGTATTGCAAAAACATCTGCAATAGAATAAATATTTGGGTAATCTTTCCAATCTAAAAAATCAATGAAAGTTGTATTTTTTTCAACACCTAATTCTTTAGCAAGATTCATAAGCGATTTTTTATATTCACCACCTGATCCACATAGTAAAAAATGAGCATCGATTTTTTCTATTACAAAAGGTATTGCCTTTATAAGCACATCCAGGTTTTTTTCTTCATTGATTCTTCCTGTGAATAACACAATTTTTTTATCCGGTAAATTGAATCTTTTTCTAAGATATTCACCATTATTATGTGGGTTAAAAACCTCTGTTTTTAAACCATTTGAAATAGAGATTATCTCTGTTTTTAAACCTCTTTTTTTGTACATATTTAATCCTGTTTTTGTTGGAATAGTAACCATATCAAAAAGATTAAAAAAATATACCAAATATCTCCAGGAATATTTTTTAAGTATGTTGTAAATTTTCAGATTTGAAAAAGGAGCTAACATATTCTGCGGTAAAATATGAATAGAACCAATAAGAGGAATATTGTATTTTCTTGCCCATAACAATACACAAATTGAAATAGGATACGGTGAGCAAATATTGATGATATCTGGCTTAAATTTTTTTATTATTTTTCTCACTTCAAAAAAGGGAAAAAGTGAAAAAAAATATCTACCATTCATGTAACCAAGTAATTTCACGGCTTTTGTTCTATAAATAATGGTTCCATCATCTTTTTCAATTTTACTTTTATAAGAAAAACTTGGTGCTATTATACCAACAATATGACCACGTTTTTTCAAAGCATGAGCTAGATTATGCTGTGCAACAGCTCCACCATCTATATTAGGGAAGTATGATTCAGTTGCCAGTAGTATCCTCATGGTTTTCCAAAATCCACAAATTTGCCAAAAAAGAATCATATAATTATTGATAAATATTTTTTTTTAATTTATCTAAAACCAAAAAAATAAAATTTTAAAGTTTTAGATGAATAATTTGAAAAAATAAATATTAAACCTTTGAAAAACATTTTTTAATAATGATTTTAAAAAATCAAAAAAATAAATAATTTTATTATTTATTTTATTATTTTTAATAATTTACATCTTTTTAAAATAGTTCCTATTATTATTAATTAAAAAATTATATTATTATATTATTATTTATAAATATAAAATTGTTACAAGATTTGAATTTTTGTTTAATTACTATTGATGAATAAACGGAAAAAAACCATATCCAATTAAAATCTGTGGTCCAAATAATCTATCTATACCAAGATCCCCAAAGTTAATATGCAGCCCTCTAAATAAAAAAGTCCATACTCTTTGAAAACCAAAATACCAGTAAACAAAACCAAACTTAAAAATTGGAAATGTTGCTGAAAAACCAATAACATGTCTCATAAAAATAGGTCTAAGCATTTTCCCTAAAAAAGTTTCATAATCATAATGAGGTATCCATGTATAACCAACACCAATACTAAGCAATGGTTGTCGACAAAGATAAAACAGATTATAAATTGGGCCACCTAAAGGTGTTGGATCTTGTAAGGATTTAATTATATCTGCTACCTCAGCTTTTATAGATTCGTTTGGAAAATCATCTCCGACAATTTTTTTGATAAAATCAATTATACAATTTACATCGTTTTTTACTTGATTCCATTCAGAATCAGAAATATTTTTACCATCAGGACTATTTTCAAACTTAGTAGCTCTTGCTATGTTTATCAAAGTATCATTTAACATTTTACTTAAGTTTTCGAATTCTTCATTTGAAATTTCAATCTGAATTGAATATCCCTCTCCATCCAGACCACCTAAATTTACAGTTAAATTTTTTTGTTTATTATTAGAAATGAAAGGTTCTTTTCCAAATACATTTGTAGTTGGTAAAATAAACATAATAATAACTGCAAATGCTATTAAATTTTTTATTTTCATTTTTTCTTCCTATTTTATTTTTATATATAATTATGTATGTTTTTTTATATAAACTTATTGGAACATTATAACTATTACTAACTAGAATAAAAATTTAATAATAAAAAATATATAAAAAAACATTAAAAACTATGTTTTTTTCTCATTAAAAGCCAAATCAATCAATTTTTTATAATGAATTGAATAAAGATGACTAGGTTTTTCAGGATTACCATGAATAGCAACGATTTTTCCAATGTACAAAGTATGATCCCCTGTTTCAAGTTTATCAACAACTTGACATTCAAATGCAACAGTAGAATCCAGAATAATAGGTGGTTTTACAATTTTTGAAGGAACGGTTGTAAATCCTGCTTCTTTGAATTTATCAATATTTCTCCCGGATTTTTTCCCACATAACCATGCACCGTTTTTAAGTTCTTTTGATGGAAAGCATAAAACAAATTCTTTACAATATTCAATACATTCATGTGAATACCTTTGTTTACCTATTGAAATTGCGACCATCTTTGGATTCCAGGATACAAAGGTCCACCAACCAAGTCCGATAACATTTGGTTTTCCTCTTACATCAATAGTAACGGCAAGAACATAATTATATGGTGAACCAAGTTCTATTGCTTCATCCCAAGATAATTCTCTCAATTCTGATTTCATAAATATCAAAATCAAAATAAAAAATTGTATAATTAATATTTTCTTTGTTTTTAATTTAATAATTGTATTTTCCAGGAAATGATATATTGAAAATTAAAAAAAAATTAAAACTATAACTACTACAATTGCGAATCTAAAGGAATTTACATTTTTTAAAAATAAATAATAATTGCCAATAGTCAAATTATGTAATTGAATTTATTAGTTTTTTTATCTAAAAATATAAAGGTATAATAAATAAAAATTTAAAAAAACTTATATAAGGTTTTTAATACACAATTGGCATTCAAACTAATAAAAAAATTAGGATTTATTAAAGGATAGAAAGAAAGAAAAAATTATGAAGACCTATTATATGTCCAAAAATAATGATATTTTCCAAATTTGAATCTACAAATTAGATATGCGGGTGTGATCTAGGGGTTATGATTAAGGCCTTCCAAGCCTTCTGCCCGGGTTCAATTCCCGGCGCCCGCACTTGTTTAAAACAGTAATTTGCAGGGGTAGCCAAGCATGGCCAACGGCGCAGGACTTAAGATCTAATCAGAAAAAGGGTTCGATGAGACATCCTGTCTCGAAGGAGTCCGAGGGTTCAAATCCCTTCCCCTGCACTAAATTAAAATTGGTTTCATTAAAAAACAAAAAAAAGAAAGTAAAACAAATCAAAATTTATTTTTTCCTGTGATAAATAACTATCATTATAATTACAATATCACAAACTAACCATATTGAGGATACCATATTCTTGTCAGCAACTATTGAATTAGCATTAAGACCAGGTGTAATAATAAGTAATTCATCTGTATCTTCATTTTTACTTGGCTTTGATTTTCTTATTGTTTGAGGATTGGCGCAATCAGATTAATTTCATCTATTGATAGCTATTGGTTTTGTGCCGGAATTTCATTATTTACTTCTCCTGCTGATGCAGTTAATGCTACTATGCTAGCTAAAACTGCGCAGACTAATAACAGCATTATAAAGTGTTTTGTTTTCATATTTTTTTTTTAATCTTTTACCTAAATATGACATTTTTTGCTTATATATTGTCAGAAAATATTCGGAAAAAGCTAAACAGCATACCATTTTTAATTTAAAAATAAAAAAAATTAATTTTTATCGAATTTTAGTTTTGAATCTGTTTGCTACACAATAATTTGAATACAAAATAAATATTAACTAAGCTTTTTAAAAATTTTAACACTGTTTCTAAATTAAAAAATGACCTATTATAAAAATATAAAAAATAAGAAGAAGAAATTTTTCTTATTTTTTCTTTTTATTTCTTCTTCTTTTTAGTTACTTTTTTCTTTTTTGTTGTTTTTTTAGCCATTTTTTTATTCCTCTATTTAAAATTAAGAATCTCTTCTTCATTAAAAAAATTTTTTATATTTATAAATAAAAAATCAAATTTTGTTTTTAAAAAATTTTTAATTTTTTAAAATGGTTAAGTATTTATATTGATGTTTGATTAAAACCTTAAGTTTTATAACCAATAAATATATACATATTTATCAATTAGTGAGAGGAGAGATGCATGACTGAAACTGAATTATTAAAAAAAGAGTTTTGTATAACTGGAATTGAAGAACTTGATATAATGTTTGGTGGTGGTATACCAATAGGTAGTACTGTTTTAGTAGTTGGTGGTAGTGGATGTGGTAAAACCACCTTATGTATGCAGTTTTTAATTAATGGAGCAAAAAATAATGAAAGAGGTGTTTTTTTTACTATCACAGAACCATTATTTAAATTAACTAAAAATTTAGAAGGTTTTGAATTTTATGACAAGAAATTAATTGAATCAGGAATGGTTAATTTAATTGATCTTAGAATAATTAGCGAAAGATTGGGTCTTGATTCCGAAAAGTACACTGTTGAAGATGCAAGTGCACTTTTGGATATATTAAGAGATATTGCAGATGAATTGAATGTTAAAAGATTAATTATAGATTCAATAACAGCTTTATGTTACAGACTTCAAACACCAGAGATGATTAGAGATTTTATTTTTAAACTTGGCTCATCACTTGCAGCTATGAAATGCACAACTCTTTTAACCTCAGAAATTCCTCCTAGAAAATTCCAATATTCTCAATATGGTATTGAAGAGTTTATATCTGATGGTATAATATTTTTAGGAGATTTTGAACGAAAAGGTGATTTAATAAGAACTTTTCAAATAGTAAAAATGAGAGGTGCTTCACACAGTAGAGCAAAATATGCTATGAATATTTCATCAAAAAATGGTATTGAATTAACTCCACTTTTAAAATCTGGAGAGTGACGATAATAATGACAAATGTTTTAATTGATGGACTTAAAGAAAGAATATCTAATGCAATTAAAGTAAATCAATCAATTGGAATCATATTACCTAGTAGCAATTATCATGAATTACTACAGTCATTGTTTGAACATATCCGCAATAATCCTAATGAAGCTTGGGTTTATGTTACAGCAAATAAACCTTATCAACATCTTTTAAATGATTTTCCTTTTTTAGAAGATTATAAAAATATTAGGTTTATTGACTGTATTTCTAGAGCGGCTGGAATAATTAAAACAAATTTTAATTGTACACTTATTGAAAGTCCAACAATGCTAGAAAAATTGGTTTTAGAAATAATGAATCTTTATAAGGAGGTTGATGATAAAATAAAAAAGTTTTTGGTATTAGATTCTTTAACAAATCTGTTTATTTATAATGATCCTGAAATTATTACTGAATTTTTTTATCTTATTTTAAATAGAACTAGAGCAAAAAATATACATATTATTTCAATTGCAATTGAAGAAGAAGAGCTTGATAAATATATAAATAGATTAATTTATTTAAATGATAAAATATTAAAAGTAAGGGATTCTTTTATTTAACAAAATTTAACATAAATATTTATGAAGATTAATAGATTCGATTTATTAATCAAAAAAATTATTTATTAAAAACTATAAAGAATTAAAATGACTAAGGAAGAATTTATTAGTACTGGTATTGAAAAATTTGATAAATTGCTGGAAGGAGGTACACCTAGAGGATATACTGTTCTTATTCTTGGAACACCTGGTAGTAGCGTTGAAATTTTATCCAAACAATTAGCAACAACTGGTAAAGTACTTTATTTTACAACTGAAGAAACAAAAACTGAAATATTGGAAACAATGAATAGATTTGGATGGGCAAACAAAGATATTGAGATAATTGATATTGCTTCGGAGTACTCTAATAAAATTATGACAGGAGAACAAAAAAGAGTGAGTATATATCAACAAAGATCAAAATTAAGAATAAAAGAATTAATAGAAATAGGATCATCAGGAATTCCAGATATATCAAAAGGTGATGAAGATTTTTTAGCTATTTTATCAAATAAAATAAAATCATCAGAATATGAAAAAACAATAATTAATTCGCTTGATTTTTTTTTAAGTCAATATTCGCAAGACGACGTTATAAAAACTTTACAAGCTGCAAAAATCAGTAACCTTCAAAAAAAAGGTGTTTTATTTTTAATAATGACAAAGGGAATATACGGGGATATTTTTGAAAAAAGAATGGAAAGCCTTGCAGATTGTGTTTTAGAACTTGAAGTCTTAAAAAAAGGATCGACATTTGAAAGATTTTTAGCAGTTAAAAAAATGAGGAATTATGCAAAAAAAATTGGAATAGCAAGATATATGATAGAAAGTGATGGATTTGTACTTGAAATGATTGA
>JBNVCE010000081.1:0-6657 GCA_050410885.1 Thermoplasmatota archaeon
TATGTATATTTATGTCAAATTCTGCTTTTTCATCTGGATTAATTTCTTTTATTCGATCTGTGCAGATAATGTCAACATATTTCATTTTTATGATAAAAAATATTATGACAAATAAAAATACTAGTAAAAATATTGTTATAATTATAAGGAACCATGCTCCATAGTCTCCAATAACACTATCAAGACCAACAGATTTTGATGCTGATTCAAATAAATTATAGATATGCTCCAAGATATTTGGTAAAATAACAGTTGTTGTAACATTTACATAAATTATTTTTTCTTTATTATGATTTATACTTTCTATTGACGTTATTTTAAGTGTTAATTTATCATAACAAACATCTGTGTATGCCGGGACAAATACTTTTACTTCCACTTTTAGTTCTTCACCAACATCAACATTAACTGATTTTTCTTCATCATAAATCAATTCCAAAGACCAGTTATGCTCAGAATAAGCTTCTAAATCATAACCATCAGGCCACATACCAGTATTATTATTAGTTAATATGAAAGTGTAAGTACCACTTGTTCCATGTTTAATTTCTTTACCTGAAGGAGCTATAATATCTACATCATAATCAATTGCATCTTCAGATACTTGTATTTTCACATCTTCTTTTGCTCGACCTGTTTTTCCAGTTGGTAAAAGTGATAATACAATCAAATCTTTATTATAAGCATTTATTGTTTTATCTGTATGGTTAACAAAAATGTGTGCTAAAACTGATTCTCCAGAGGAAATATCAATTGGATCAGGCTTGCTTATTTCCCAGTTTCCTTGTTTTTCTTTTATCAAATAATTAAAAGTGATTCTATCATCAAATTCACTGGAAATATTTAATATGAACTGAGCACTTCCACCAGCTACAATTTTTTGATTCCTCTCTGTTTTCATCTGAGATTTTATATTACTAGTTTCATTAAATTTTAATAAAAGATTAGATGGATAGTTAACTGAATCATATATTAATTTAACATTTCTATACAAACCTAGTAAACCAAATCTTGTTCCATTTGCAACAGATACTTCTAATATTAAATTATTATCATGCTCAACTTCTACTGGTTCAAATTCGAATGTAAATACAGCTTGCGAAATTGGTCTGAATAATCCTTTTAAAATAGTTGTTTTTTTAAGATCAACCTCAGAAGTACTAATTAATTTATCACCAAATTTTAAGTTTGTAATAAGTCTGGTTTTACCCAAGTTTAAAACTCTTATTAAATCCCTGTATGAAATGTATAAGGTTGCGGTTGCTTCTTTTAAAATTTTATTTCTAGTAAGACATGGTCCTGTCCATTTTTTTATTTCTTTTAAATCAGCTTTTGAATTATTTTCTTTTGTTGGTTTTTCTTCTTTTAATTCACCTTTTTCTCTAAGATAATAAGTAACAATGTTTTCCTCATCAGATATTTTTGTTGGGATTGTAACAGAGGATTTGTATGTTGCTGAATCGTATATTAAAGACGAAGATCTAACTGTGTTTGCAAGCTCAGCTAAATCATCAGTGGATAATGTAAATCCTTCTTCTTCACTTAAATTTATTATTTCTTTTAATGTTTCTCCGAATTGTTTTAAGCTTGGAATTATACTTTGATTTATTAAAACATCTGCAATTAAGTCTACAGTTTCGATAATATTTTCCATTTCTGTTTTTTCAATTATTGTACCAATAGGTTTTTTACCTGGTATCATTTCTATTGAAAAAAGTAGCTCATCTTCGTTTTCTAAATCAAATTCTAAATTCTCAATTTTAATAATCTGTTCTTGAATTTTACCTTGGAACAATTTTGAATCAATTGTTACATTTACATCATCACCTTGTTGAGCACCGTTGACGTAAAAAGCAACTTTTACTTTGTCTTTAAATATTGATTTGGATGGTAGGTTTGATGAAAAATATAAATCAAATATTATATCTCCTTTAACGTGTATTTTTTCCCCTTTGTATATATAAATTTCTTTCATTTCAAATGGATTGAAAAACTCAAAATATTCTTTAAGCTCATCAAGTGTCATTCCTAGTTCATCTAATAGTTCCTGTAATTCTGTTTCATTCATTCCAAAGTATTCCTCAAAATTTAATGTTTTAGAAGCAAGCCATACTACAAACCATTCAACCCATTCTTCAGTGTTTTTTATACTGGGTGGAAAAGAAGAGTAATTTATGTTTTCTGGTGGGATTAAAGACATTTGGGGATATTCTTCAATATCCATATATTGAATGTATTTGGTAAAGTAAAGTGTTTCACCTGCTACACTGTCTGCTTTAACATTTATAGGTGTAATTACAAAAGTTAAGAGGGTTCCCAGTAATATAATAAAAGTGATTATGCAAGTTTTAAATTTGGGATTTAACTGCATTATGTTTACTCACCTACAATCTATTTTGAGATTTTTTATATATAAATGTTTGTTTACAATAATTATCTATTTTTTTATGGATTCTAATTACAAATTACACACTTTAATATAATTATTATTTAATAAATATTTTGTTAATAAATTAATTAAGGGAAAATAATTAAAAATAATGCTTTTTCACAAAAACTAGGCTTTTTAAATCAACAAAACATAAATATGTAATAAAATATCATGAAATGGGCACTCTAGAATCAAAGGTGATTAATGAATAAATATAATAAATTAATTCATAATATTATTCTAATATCTTTTTTATCAATTTTTATAATAAATATATTTAATATTGCAACAGTGATTGGTTCACCCGAAAAAACAATGATAATTGTAACAGAAGAAGAAATTTATGAAGAAAAAAATTTTTCTGTTAGTGTATTGGATCCAGATTTATTAAATAATTCAGACATCCAAACACCGTATTTATCAGATGTACAAATTGAATTTAATAACATTATTTATTATATTGATGAAGACCTTGAGGTAACTATCAAAGCACCTTCTGTAACAGAAGATAAAATATTTACAATAAAAGCATCAAAACAAGGATATGTAACAGCTTATAAAAACATAACAGTAATCAATTATTATAGTTACAAATTAGAGATTATTCATAATAATTATGTAGTTGATGGTGGTAAAAAATTTTCTGTACAGGTTGTTGATGAAAATGGTTACATTGTACCAGGGGCAGAGGTTTATATACAAAACTATGATGAGCCATCATCAATAACAAATGAAAAAGGTTTTGCTACATTAAAAGCACCAGAAAAAAAAGAAAATTTTATTTTAATTGCTAAAAAAGAAGGTTATGATTATGCAAAACAAATTTTTTATGTAAATATTCAACCTTCTTTATGGGAAATATTAATAAAAAACAGTTTTTTTCCAATTTTTATGGGAGCTATACTTTTAATCTCAGCAATTATTTTTGTAAATCTTAGGCAAAAAAAATCAATTAATGCTAAATCAAAAGAAATATCTGCACAAAAAACTAATAAAAAATATGATCTTAATCCAGAGGTCAAAATAATCTCCAATGAAAATGAGCAACCAATTGAAAATCAATATTATTCAAAAGATGTTGTTAGAGCAAAACAAACCCAAGATGCAAAAGTTGAAGAAATAAGAATATCTAAATCTAGTAAGGAAAAAAGGATAATACCAATTAAAGAAATAGAAGAAGAAACTGATAAAATAATTAGCAGAAGGAAATTACAAAAATATGAAGATAAATGGTTTGAAGGAATTGATGAATTTAGATATGAAATAGAAAAAATCACTGGTGAGATCGATGAAAACACTGTTGATAAATGGTTTGAAGGTTATGATGATATAAAAAATAAAATCAATGAAAAAATCAAAAAAAAGGATAAAAGTAAAAAATAGAACTTGGATTTCCTTTTTTAGTAAATAAATTTATTTTGTATAAGAAGGTTGATTATAACGATATATGATGTTGCTTTATTGGTTGCAATTGCTTTAATATTTTCTAGAATTTTAGGCTTTATTTTTGATAAAATCAAACAACCAATTGTTATTGGTGAGATTATTTCTGGTATAATTCTTGGTTTTGTAGGTTCAATAATTTTTTCTGGGAAAAGTTTTTCTTTTTTTAATATAAACTTTACAATTTCTGAAATAAATTACACTTCTTACGAATTTGAGCTTTTAGCGACAATTGGCATACTTTTTTTGCTTTTTATCTCTGGCTTGGAAACTAGTTTATCAAAATTAAAAAAAACAGGTAAAGCAGCTTCATTTTCTGCTATCAGTGGGGTGATTTTACCTTTATTATTAGGTATATCTGTTGGTATTTTTTTTAATTTTCCTTTACAAGATTGTATTGTTATTGGTTTGATTTTAACAGCAACATCAGTTGGTATAACAGTTAGAACTTTACTTGATATCCATGTTCTTGATACAGATGTTGGTACAACAATTTTGGGTGCTGCAGTAATAGATGATGTAATAGGTATAATGTTGTTAGCTTTTTCTTAGGAAGTGATCCCTTTTTGTTTATGGGTTTTAAAATTATCATATTTTTTTTAATATTCATGTATTTAGGATTAAAAATTATTGATAAGATTTTGAATCTTGGAGAAAAAATACATTTACCTAAAGCTTTTTTAAGTATTTCTTTGGCAATATTTTTACTTATTTCATTTTTTGCTGATAAATTAGGTATTGCTGGAATTGTAGGTTCATTTGTATCAGGTTTGCTGATTGGTAATACTATTGAATCTAAAAGGATTATTGATGATATTAAAACAATAGGATATGGTTTTTTTATTCCATTTTTTTTTGTTTGGGTTGGAGCAAGTGTTGATTTATCAGCATTTGCAGAAATTGGATTATTTGCCTTAGTTATAATATTTATAAGTATCATAGGTAAAATTATTGGTTGTGGAATAATAGCAAGACTTTCTGGTATGAGTTTAAGAGAATCTATTTTGGTAGGTACTGGAATGATTCCAAGACTTGAAATGGCAATTATTACAGCAACGACTGCCCAGAAATATGGATTATTATCAGGAAGAGCAGCATCTAATGTATTAGCAACAACAATTTTAGTTTGTATTATCACTGCATTAATAACACCGATTTTGATAAAATTTATAGCTCATAAAAGAGAATATTATTGAGAAAAAATATGAATATTTTATTTGAACTTTCAAAAGAGCATAAAACCCTTCCAAGATCTGAAGTAAAATCATGTTTAAAATCTGAAAATATTTCATATAATATTGTTGAGTCAAATGAAGATGCTTTTATTGTTGATGCTGATATTACTAATTATAAAATAAGAAAATTAGCAGAAAGACTTGCAATGACTTTTTTTATTGATAAGGTTTTGTTTATTTCTTCTACCAAAAAAGATATTTTAAAACAAAAAGAAAAAATTAGTCCTTTAAAAGAAGAAGGCTCAGTTGCCATTACTTATAAAAACAGATCTGAAAATATAAACTCTAAAAAAATAATTGCTCAAATTGCAGAAATTTATACACAAAATAAGAAAGTGGATTTAAGAAACCCTGATAATGAAATACGTGTTCTTATCACTGATAAAAAAATATATGTTGGTTTAAAAAAAGCGCAAGTAAATAGAACCTTGTTTGAAAAAAGAAAGGTTCAACATAGACCTTTTTTTTCACCAATTTCATTACATCCAAAAATTGCAAAAACTTTGGTTAACCTTTCAGAAATCAGAAAAAATGAGACATTATTAGATCCATTTTGTGGAACAGGCGGGATTTTAATAGAAGCTGGTATAATTGGTGCAAGATTAATAGGAAGTGATATTGAAAAAAAAATGATTGATGGTTGTAAAAAAACACTTGATTTTTATGGTATAAAAAACTATAAATTGTTTTGTTGCGACATTGGTGAAATTAAAAAACATGTAGATTTTGTTGATGCTGTAGTTACTGATTTACCCTATGGTAAATCAACAACAACAAAAGGTGAAGAAATCATAAACTTGTATGAGCGGGCTTTTGAAAATATTTCAAAGGTTTTAAAAGAAAAAAGAAAAGCAGTTATTGGTCTGTCGAATAAAAAAAGAATTTCTATTGGTGAAAAGTATCTGTCTTTAGTTGAAAAACATGAATTTAGGGTGCATAAAAGTTTAACACGTTATTTTGTCGTGTATCAGAAATAATTAAAAAAAATAGAGTTTTTTATTGATTTTTTTGTTCCAAAATCCTTGTAACTCTTCTTATTAAATCATCTTTTTCAAATGGTTTTTCAATATAATCTTCTCCTAAAAATTTTGCAGCATTAACAGCAGTATTATCAATTCTTGCTGTAAGAAAAACAACTGGAATATTCCTCCAAAGTTCATTGTCTCTTAATTGATTAATAACCTCCCAACCAGTCATTTCAGGCATCATAATATCAAGTAAAATTAAATCAGGTTTTACATTATTTTTTAAAAATTCAAAGCATTGTTTTCCGCTATTGGCACCAATTATTTCATATTGATTACCTAATTCTTCAAAAATCTTTTTAACAGTAAATATTAAATCTATATTGTCATCCACAACCATAATCTTTTTCAGTTTAATTCCCCTCTATTTTTGTTTTTTCTTTTTTTAAAGGAGAATTAAGATATATCGAAGTTGCTTATATGTTTTTTGTTGAAATTTTGAGAGAATTATTTTCAAATAATATTAATTAGACCTTTTGCACAATAACAATTATCAATCCATATAATATATCTTCTTTCACAG
>JBNVCE010000082.1:0-4636 GCA_050410885.1 Thermoplasmatota archaeon
AATTTTTAGAATAGTTAATTTTACCAATTACAATAATTTCTTACAAGATTTAATTAGAACTAATAAATTTATCATCCATACTTTATCTGATGTTTACTACATGATACTTACTAAAGAACTTTTTAATATACAATTGAATCTTACAAAAAAAAGAACAAAACATTCTTTTTAAAACACAACAAAAAATTATAAAATCAATGGAGGAATGTAAACAAATTATCATTCTTATGAAAAAATTACATTTAACCTTTCAACCAAAAAAATATGTTTTATTAATTCAAAATAGTCAAAATCCTGATGGCGGTTTTGGTATTGTTCCTCACACAACATCGTTTTTAGAATCAACATATCATGCATTAAAAAGTTTGAAAGAATTAAATACCATTCCGCTTAATATTACTAAATGTGAACGTTTTGTCCACTCTTGTATAACAAAAACAGGTGGTTTTGGTCGACAAATAACAACAGTTCCTAGTATTCAGTATTCTTATTATGCTTTTATTAGTCTTAATATTAGTCTTAAAATTATAAATGAAATGAAAAGATATTATATTAAACAAGTTAATTATTGAAAAAAGGAAAGATTAATGTTAAAGATTGATACAATTAATCATAAAATATCAAAAAAAAAGGCTTTAAAATTAATCATTTTATTAGGATTAATCAGCTTATTTGGCGATATTATTTATGAAGGGGCACGTAGCATCAATGGACCATTTCTTGGACTTCTTGGTGCAAATGCAGTTATTGTTGGATTAATAGTAGGACTTGGAGAATTTCTAGGTTATGGTATTCGTTTGATTTCAGGTTTCTTTTCAGATAAAACAAAAGCTTACTGGTTTTTTACGTTAATTGGTTATGGTTTACTTTTTACTGTTCCATTACTTTCTTTGGTTGGAATATGGCAAATTGCTGGAATATTTATCATATCAGAAAGAATTGGTAAAGCAATTAGAGTTCCAGCAAGAGATACCATTATTTCTCATGCAACAAAAGAAATTGGCACAGGATTTGGTTTTGGAATTCATGAATTTTTAGATCAGATTGGAGCAATAATAGGACCATTAGTTTTTGTTTTATTTTTTCAATTTATTGGAACAACTACAAAAACCATTTCTGATTATCAAATTGGGTACAGTTTTTTATGGCTTCCTTATATAGTTTTAATGATACTTGTTTTGTTTGCTTATTTTTTTGTTAAAAAAACCAAAAAACAAAAATTAAATAAGTTAAACAATGAAAAAGAAACAGAAAAATTATCAAAAACATTCTGGTTATATTTGTTTTTTAGTTTTATTACAACAATTGGTTTTGTGAATTTTGTTTTAATAGCATATCATCTTAAGGTTAACAATATTCTTTCTGATGCTCAGATTCCACTGTTTTATGTTATCGCAATGATTGTCGATGCAATAATTGCATTAATTATTGGTAAAATTTATGACAAACTTAAAGACAAAAGTAAAAACAATAAAGCAGGTCTTTTAACCCTGATAATAATTCCTTTATTTTCTTTTTTCATTCCATTTTTAGCTTTTTCAACAAATTATTTTTTCATTTTAATAAGTGTTATAATCTGGGGTATTGTAATGGGAAGTCATGAAACAATCATGCGATCAGCAATTGCTGATATTACTCCTATAAATAAAAGAGGAACAGGTTATGGTATTTTTACCACTTCGTATGGTCTTGCATTTTTTATTGGTAGCATCTTGGTAGGTTTTTTATATGATTATTCTCTTAATTTGTTAATAGTTAGTATAATGATTATTGAAATTATTGCAATTCCATTCTTTTTTATTATGTGGAAAACTTGTAAATAATCAAGTTTTAAAGTCTTAATAAAAAAATAGAATTTTTGTTTATAATTATTTTAATTATATAACAAATCCAAAATTCTTTTAACATCATTGTCTATATTGGCAACGATATGTTATTTCAGGTTAATTCAAAAAATCAATCAATTACCAATAATGATTCTAATAATTCAACAAAAAATCAAAATAGATTTACATTTGATGAATTTAAAAAATCTTTAATAAAAACCTATGTTAACGAAAAAAAATGGAATGAATTACGCACCTTGTTAGTTAAATTATCTCCTGCAACAGTTGCAGAATTCATAGAAGACTCAGAACAACAAAACCGTATGCTTATTTTTAAATGCTTACCTTATGAGTTTGCAGCAAATGTTTTTTCTGAGTTGAAACCAAAAACCCAGGAGTTTATTTTAAAAAAATTAACAAATGAAGAAGCATCTTCTATTTTATCAAATCTGACCCCTGATGATAGAACAGCATTATTTGAAGAATTACCTGCTCAAGTTACAAAACGATTATTTCAACTTTTAAAACCAGAGGATCAAAAAGAAGCAAGCCAATTGCTTGCTTATCCTGAAAATAGTGTAGGGCGTTTAATGACACCTGATTTCATTGCAATTCATCCAGATTGGACTGTAGAAAATGCTTTAAAATACATTCGTGAGAAAGGCAAGGATAGTGAAATATTATCAAATATTTATATTGTTGATGATCAGCAAAAACTAATTGATGATATCAGACTACGTCAGATTATACTTGCTAAACCCACTGATAAAATTTCTGATTTAATGAATCACAACTTTGTTTCAATTTCTGCTTATGATGATCAGGAAAAAGCATATTATTTAATTAAGAAATCCAATCTTTTTGCATTACCAGTTGTAGATTCAAATGGTAAATTACTTGGTATTGTCACTGTTGATGATTTAATTGATGTTGGTGAAGAAGAAACAACAGAAGATTTTCATAAAATTGCTGCAATGAGTGAGTTGAAACTGCCTGATAAAATACGTAATACACCTGTTAGCATTCTTTATAGAAAACGTATTGGATGGTTATTATTCCTTGTTTTTGTTAATATTTTTTCTGGTGCTGCCATTGCATTATTTCAGGAAACAATTGCAAAATATATTATCCTTGTTCTTTTTATGCCCTTGCTTGTTGATTGTGGTGGAAATGCAGGTTCACAAGCATCAACCCTTATGGTTCGTGCACTTGCAATAAAGGATGTTACTCTTCGTGACTGGTATTATTGTATCGGAAAAGAAATACTTGTTGCAGGTGCACTAGGTCTTACTATGGGTCTTGCAGTTTCCATTATTGGCATTTTTAGGGGGGGAGTAATTATTGCATTAGTTGTTAGTCTTTCCATGGTAATTATTGTGTTTGTTGGTAGTTTAATTGGTATTTCTTTACCTTTTATTTTCACTCGTATTGGTTGGGATTCTGCTGTTGCAAGTGGTCCATTAATTACATCAATTGCAGATATTGTTGGAATAATTCTTTATTTTTTAATTGCTTCAATGTTACTGGGATTTTAGATAATTTATCATTAAAATGATAAATACAACAATTTGATAAATATATAAAATATAAAAAGCCGCTGGAGGGATTTGAACCCTCGACCTATTCCTTACCAAGGAATCGCGCTAGCCAGGCTATGCTACAGCGGCATTAACAACGAATCCCTAAATAAAAAGCTGGTTTATTTTATTTTTTACAAAAAATGAGTAAGATGCGAATGTTTAATTAAAACAACTTCTATACAAGTGGAAGGTGATAAATAATTAGATCAATAGATTTACCAGATGTGCAATCAAGTCCTTCTGCATCAAATTTCAAACTAACAAGGGTGGGAGTCACAGGTGTAAAAAAACTTATTCATATAAAAAGACCAGGTAAAAAAACAAGTATTCCTCTTGTTGTTAAAATGGATTTATTTGTTGATTTACCTGCTTTTCAAAAAGGAAGCCATATGTCACGTAACTTGGAACTAGTTTCAGAAATAATTGATATGAATTTAAAAGAACCTGTTTCTGATCTTGAATCATTCTGTGCAAAAACAGCGAAATTACTTCTTAAGAAACATAATTATGCAACATTTTCTGAAATAAAGGCTGAAGCCGATTATTTTTTAGACAGAGTTTACCCTTCTGGTAAAAAAGGACTGGAACCTTATACTCTTGTTGCAGAAGCAAGAGCTAAATCAAATGGCGAGGTTAAGAAACTAATTGGTGTTAGAGTAATTGGTATGACTGCTTGCCCATGTGCTTATGAAGTTATAAAAACCCTTGGTAAATATGATGATAAATACATTCCACCAACACATAACCAGCGTAATATAACCACACTAATGATTGAGGTCCCAGGTGAAGATAAATCAGTTGATGCAAATGATTTGATAGATATTGTTGAAAAATCTTTTAGCAGCCCAACATTCAGTATTTTGAAAAGAAAAGAAGAAGGAAAAATTGTTTTTAATGCTCATAAAAACACCAAGTTTGTTGAAGATGTTGTAAGAGACATTCTTAGTAAAATTTTGAAAAAATATAGTAACCTACCTGATGATGTTATTGTTATTGTTAGAAGCGAAAGTGAGGAGTCTATTCATAAACATAATGCTTTTGCTGAACGGGTTACAACACTTGGTGAACTAAGAAAATAATAATTTATTTTTTTTAAAAATGTATTTGTAGATTCTTTTTTATATCCTGGACTAAATGGATTTTAAAAAAGAAATTAAAGAATTGTTTAAAGAAACAGGTTCAATTTATTTTACTTTAATAAAAATACTAATTCCTATTAGTATTATTGTT
>JBNVCE010000082.1:4646-6533 GCA_050410885.1 Thermoplasmatota archaeon
AAGTAATTGAAATTATTGGTAATTCCCTTGCATCAACAATGGGTTTAGTTGGTCTTCCTGGCGAGTTTGGTTTTGTTTGGGCGACAACTATGATTGCTAACATATATGGAGGACTTTTGGTTTTTTTTCAACTTTCTTTAACAAATTCTTACACTGTTGCTCAAGTAACAATTTTGGGTGCAATGATGTTGATTGCCCATACTTTACCTGTTGAAGCAAGGATTGCTCAAAAAGCAGGTGTTAGACTATGGTTCACTCTTACTTTAAGAATTCTTGGTGCTTTTATTTTTGGTTTTGTACTAAATATTATTTTTACTTTTTTTAATTTATTTAAAAAAAATTGTGTTGTTATCTGGAAACCAGAAAATTTTGAACCAACTATTACTAATTTGTTATTAAATGAAATCAGGTATTATTTTCTTATTTTTTTAATAATCTTTGGCCTTGTAATTCTTATGAGGATTTTGAAAAAAACTGGTGCAATAGATAAATTAAATAAATTACTTGAACCTGTTCTTGAATTTATTGGTTTAAGTAAAAACGCAGTTCCTGTAACAATTATCGGAATGACATTAGGTCTTGCTTATGGTGGTGGTCTTATTATCCAGGAGAGTAAATCAAAACTTGTTAATAAAAAAAATGTATTTTTATCTTTAAGTTTAATGGGGTTAACCCATAGTGTTATTGAAGATACGATTTTGATTTTTTCAATTGGAGCCTCAATTTTTGTTATTTTATTTGGTAGAATTTTTTTTACAATAATTGTCATTGTAATTTTAATTAAATTTATTAATCATATTTCCTTGAAAACATTTGAAAAATATTTTGTTAAATGATTTAACAGTATTTGTAAAAGTAGAAAATAAACACTAAAACAGGATCTCATGTTTTTTTATTTCGTTTTTTGATAAAATATCATGAGACAGATTTTTTGAAAAATAAACACTTTTCGCAAAAAAATGAACCAAAAATCGATTAAAAACTAAAGACTGTTCTGTTTCAAATTAAGACAAAAAAGAAAAAACAAACATATTTGTAACATATTTGTCCAATTCAACCACCTGGATCAATTAGTGAGAATTGCTTTCGGAAGAATTTTGCTTTGATCAAGTGTTTCTCTCCAACCTTATTTGACAGAGCAAGCCAAACAAATATGTCTGCAAGAATCCATAGATTATACATTAGAATAGAGAAATAAAAGTAAAATATTCTTATCCTGTAATCCTTTGATGATATCTTTGGTCTAAAAGCATGTGTTTTTACACGGTATCCAGTTTCGATTCCCCATCGAGATTTATACAATTCTGTTATTCTATTAGATTCAAACTCTGGTTTTTCTATATCAATTGGAATATTGGTTGCAAAAGAATGTATTTCTTCTTTTCCTTCATTATTGATTACTTTGATTCCTACCATATTATAGGATAGTTTTCCTTTGCCCATATCGAAATCATTTACTGCAAAAGTTGCTTGTACCAGATGGGGAAGCAGATGATCTTTTTGGTTATTCCGTTTCAATTTATGGTGATATCGCAATTATTGGAGCACACCAAGATGACGACAAAGGCTCAAATTCTGGATCAGCCTATGTATTCACGCATGATGGGACTACTTGGACCCAGCAAGTGAAACTGTTCGCATCAGATGAAGAAAGTGGAGATGATTTTGGTTATTCAGTTTCTTTAAATGGTGATGCAGCTATTATCAGTGCAATTGGTGATGATGATAACAAAGGATCAGCATATGTGTTTATCCACTCTGGTACGACTTGGACGCAGCAGGCGAAACTGGTTGCCTCAGATGGAGCAGTAGGGGACTATTTTGGTAACTTAACTTCGCCAAATAAACCTTTTCACAACTAACACACCTCTCTAAATCAATTTGCCA
>JBNVCE010000083.1:0-6474 GCA_050410885.1 Thermoplasmatota archaeon
AAATGTTTAACAGTTTTTTCATCAAGTATGTATAAAGAAATGGGTAATACTGGAATTCTTGTTGCAATAGCAGATAAAAAAGTAAAACTTGCCAGTGATTTAATAGTTGAAGATTTTTCAACTGGTAAATGGAGAAAATACAAGGTTGTTAAGAAATGAATAATAAAAAAAATATTTATGTTATTCAGAAACATTTTGCAAAAAACCTTCATTTTGACTTACGTTTGGAAATAAACGGTGTTTTGAAAAGCTGGGCTATTCCTAAAACACCACCAGCAAAAAAGGGTGTTAAACGTTTGGCTATTCAAACAGAGGATCATTCTATTGATTATGCTGATTTTGAAGGTGTTATTTCTAAAGAGCCTAATACTGCTGAATCTGTTGAGATATGGGATAAAGGTACATATGAAATTTATGAAAAAGAAAAAGATAAGATTCTTATTCATATAAAAGGTAAAAAATTGGTAGGGCGGTATTGTTTAATAAGATTGAAAGACCAGGAGAAAAACTGGCTTTTTTTTAAATATTAAAATATTTTTTGGTTTTTTTCAATGGTTTTTTAAAAGACCTAATTTTCTTTTACAATTTTTACAAAGACAAGTGGGTTTATTTTTTGCTTCCCATAAAGAATTTGAATACTGCATAACACATTCATTCGTACAGTGGTTTAAACCAAGGACATGCCCTACCTCATGTATTGCTTCTTTCTCTATTAAATCTTGACTTTGTAATCTATGAATTGAAAGAATCGCTCCTTTGTAGTACATTGCATATCCGAAAACAAAATTCATGCCTTTACAGTAAAGATCTTTGTTTACAACCCACAGTATAATTTCACTCTTTTTTCTTTTCAGAAGATTTCTTAGCAGTAAATCTGCATCGTACTGATTTCTCTGCTGAGTAAAGGCTTTATCAAGTAACTCAATTTCACCTGCTTTATAAACATCAATTACACTATTATATGTTTTTTTTAAAACCTGTTGGATGAGTTGAATCTCTTTATCAGTAATCTGGGTATGAAAAAGTGCAAGAGTAAGAGTTTTTGAATCAGATGATAAAAAGTTAAAAGAGTTTTTCATTTTAATCGTTTTTCTATTGTTTTTAGTTTTTCAAAAATTTCATGTCGTGCAATAATAGATGAACAGCATAGTTTTAAATCCTGAAAACTTAATGATCTGCTTGGAATTATACCCCTGGTTTTTAAATCGTCTATCATTTTCCCAAGATCCTTACGAGTTACTTTCAATTTGTTTGAAACTATATCAAAATCTTTTGCAGTTGCAATTGCCTGTAAAATTCTTTTATCCTTTTTTGTAATTTCAACTGAAAAAGGTAAAAAACCATGGGTTTCAAAAACTTCTTCAACACATTTTTTAACAATGCTTTCTAATTCTTCTGGTTCAAGAAGTAAATAATATTCACTTAGTTCAACGACATTTACATTTAATCTTTTTGCAACTTTTTTTGCTGATTCATCTGCATAACCTTTGCAGATAAGCATTGGTTTGCACCCACAGAGTTTAGAGTTAGCATAAGCCTGTCTTAAAGAATTAACATCGGCTTTGCCTGATTTTACTTCAACAGCATATTGCTCACCAGAAGGCGATTCTGCAATAATGTCAACCTCTGCAACCTTTTCTCCATGATCTTTAATTAAATGTTTTGTGGATAAAACACGAAATCCTTTGTTTTCAAGAAGTCTTTTTGCTATTCTTTCTGAGGATTCACCCCTTGCTTTTGACATTGTCATCATCCCCTGGTTTTTCTTTTTTTTCTTCTTTTTTCTTTTGTTTTTTCTTTTTCCATGCTTCTAATGTTTCTTTGACTTCTGGAAGTGGCACAAGTTCCATAAATATCATAATTTATAAAAGAAAAAGGAATTTAAAAACATATGTAGTTGAATAAAAAATGCTTTAATATGAAAAAAATTTAATATTTTACCATAACAGGTGTTTATTTCCTATGTTTACATTTTTTAAATATTTTTTTGCTGTTTCGTAGCATTCAGTTGCTTGTTTCGTACTTGTTATTGGTAAATCATTCATTTCAAAAGCTGGGTGAAAAGCAAGTAGTAAATATGGTATATCAGGATTTAGATTTGAAATAAACTGTGCTATTTTTTCAATTTCTTGTTTATCAATGTATCCAGGAATTAGTAATGTTGTTGCTGTTAAAAGATTTTTTTTCTTAAAATTTTTTGCAACCATTTTAAAGTTTTCAAGTGTTTTTTCATTAGATTGACCTGTTAATGCTAGATGAAGGTTTTTATCAAATGCTTTTAAATCAAATTTAATAGTACCATTTGTCATACTTGAGTATTTTACTGCTTTTTTAATAAAAAATGGGTTTCCTGCTCCATTCCATTCCCAGCATATGTTTATTTTTTTATTTTCTAATATCTTTTTGGTTGCATTAAGTAGAAATGGAAACTGTGGCTCAGGGCTTCCTCCAAAAAAGCATAAACATTTTACTTTTTCAATCATTTTAATCAATGAATCTATTTCAATATGTTCTGCTTTTTCTATTAACTTGTGTTCATGGTTTTGACAAAAAAGACAATCAAATGAGCAACCAAATGAAAAAACAGCCAGACTATAGCCTTTTTGTTTATTCATTGGGCAGAACCAGGATGCGCAACAGTTTGTTGGAAGAGGATCATAGTAACAGAATAAATAGCCATTTTTTGGTTGAACAAGTTCACCGTTTTTGTTTTCTCTTAAACCACAATATCCTTTTTTACCAGCACCTATTTTACATTCATTTATACAAAGAAAGCATTGGATTGCGTTTTTGTTTTTTGGTGGTTTAGCTGGTAACTTATATTTTTCTCTTATTATTTTATGCACAAGGTTTGTTTTAGCCAGTGCTTGCTTTGGTTTATTTCTGATACATGATAAACAAACACCAATGGTTGAGGATATTTCATTGTTTTGTTTACCACAAATACTACAAGTATTTTTTAATCCAAAAAGGGTTTGCATAATTATCAAATTTTTAATAGTAAATACTGTAGTTAAAAAAAACAATTTAAAAATTTATCTATTAAATTATTTAGAGTGGTTCGAAAAGTAAAAAATAAATTTTATTCCAAAATGTTTATTACAAAAGTTTATATTTTTTATAGTTAAAATTTTTAGAATTTTAATTAAGTAGTATTGTCATCATTAATTTTTGAGTTTATTATAGTCTTGTACTTAAGTCATTTTAACATCAGTTTGAGAACGAACTATAAGATAATAGATCATGAAAATCTTTAAATTCTAATACTATGAATAATTGTTATCCCTATTAATAGTGTAATTTAAAGAATTATTAACATAATATTAGAAATTTATTTTATTAATAAAAAACTAAATATCCTAATTTTTAATAGATTTACTTATGAAATATTTTTAATAATAATCTTACTAATTTTAATGACAAATTCAGTCTAAATATGATTATATCTAACTTTGAATGTTATGTTTCTAAAGAAAAAAAGAATTAATGTAGAGTTGTTATTTCTGAAGATTGGTAATTATTTGTATTAATTGACCAAAAAATATGTACTTAAATTGCTGTTGAAGTTTTTATAATACTTGTATTATTCTGTTTAAAATTTGAGGTTTAACATCCATAGTTCTAGGTATTTTTACTGTTATTGGATCTGACCATCCGCTTTCAGCATTATTACTATCTTTTGCTTTCACCCTTACTGAATAAGTCCCTTTAACCCAAGAATGTGATGCACTTGCTTGCTCACCAGAATTATATGGCCCTATCCATCCACTGTTGCTTCCATCACCCCAGTCAAATTGATAATAAATTCTATCATTATCCGAATCAGTGGTTACTGCTGTGTATTCATATACTACTCCTTGTTTTCCACTTGTTGGCCCAGATGGAGCACTAGGAGTTTTTGGGGGAGTATTTGCTGAGGTAGTGAAATCCCATATAGGAGCTGATGTTGATGCATTATGATTATCCCAGGCGATAATTCTCCAGTAATAATGTGTACTAAAGTTCATTTTACCAGGATTATAGGTTTTATTGGTTTGATTTGAAGAAACCAAAGCAGGAGGATAATCTGTTCCAAAATAAACATCAAATGTTAAAGGATCACCATCAGGATCAGAACAAGACCAAGATAAAATAGTATTTACATTAACATTAACCGCACCATTACCAGGATTTGGATTGCCAGGAGTATTTGATGGTTGGTTTTCAAACTGCTTTGTTGTAAAAGTATACCAAGCCCTAGTATACTGACCACTACCCACAGGATCAGTAGCATTAACCCAAACTATATAAGTAGTCAAATAAGACAAACCAGACAAAGACAAAGACTTAGTACCATTACCAGAACCAGAACCACTATTAGACTGACCATTACTACATTGAATCGACCAATCAAATAAATCACCCTCAAGATCACTAATAGGAATACTCCAAGTAAAACTCAAAGGCTGACCAGTAGAACCATTTGCAGGAGAAGGAGTACCAAAAACAGGAGGATGATTCACAGTACCAACAATAGTAACTTGTCCATTATTTATAACTGGATATATTTGTTGACCATTTGGATTTGTTATAATAACATCATGAAGAGTTAAAAGAGATGTCCCAGGGGTATTTTGTGCAGTAAATGTTATGTTAAAACAATCTATTGGTGTTGAAACATTATACCCAAATACAGCTACAGCTGCTCCGTGAATCTCACCTACGGTATTATTAATAATAGGTGGAAAAAAGAACCAGATAGGATCTGCTTTGACCACACTAACAGCTTGAACTAAAGTGGCGTTAAAAGAAAGATCAATCTGAACACCAGTGATAGGTTCACCAGGATCTAAATGAACAATGATATTGAACGTTTAATTTCCTTTTACATATTGTATAGTAGGTGTTACATTTAAATATGTAGTGCCTCTGAATGGAACAGGTTTATTATAATTATAAATAGCAGAACTCAGTAGCGAAACATCAATAATATTTACCTTACCATCAATTTTAATATCCTCAGCAATCCATCCAGGTCTACCAGTTTGACCAAAGCATTGTATTACCAAATCAAGATCATTCTGATCAATTACACCGTCACGATTTACATCTAAATTGATCTTTGGATTTTTTTCAATATTTAATGAATATATGTTGTTTTTATTCACAGGATAGAAAAGAGCCATAGCTGATGCAATACATGCAACAGCTATAACTGCTATTAGTGCAGTTACTAGCGTCAAATATTTTCTTGCTTTTTTATTATTTTTTATTTCCATATTTCATACCTTCCTTTTTTTTATTTTTATTTTTTTATTTTAAGATTAATATTTCTAACTAATTCATAGCCAAGTTTGCATCCAATACAAAGAAATTATTGATACATCTAAAATATTCACTAAACCATCATTGTTTATATCTGCACGAATCCAACCAGATGCACCTACTTTTAACCAATTGACCGAAATACCATCCTCTCCTGTAACATCCAAAATATTACATATACCATCCATGTTAATATCCCAGTTTGGTGGTTTTACATATGGATTAATATTTGATGTTTTACTAACACTAGTTGTATCAACAGCCCAAATGAAATTGTTGTGAGTACCAATACTCGTAAGTGTAGTATTATAATAATAAACACCTCTACCAGCATGTATCATAGAAATATTTTCTGTGTGCATATCTGGATAAGAAATATTTATTCGAACGTCACTTACTTCAACATCATCAGTAACAGTTACAGTAATATTTTCCCAACCAAATATTGGATCAGTATCCTTTGAAGTTGAATTTGTAAGTACAATATTTGATATTTGAGGAGGTGCACTAGTTAAACTACCACCTGGATAAGCAGCATCAAACCAAGGAGCAAAAGAAACATTACCAGAAACATTATCACCCAAACCATCAGGATTCAAAACAACATGACAAGGACCAGAAGCATCACCCCACCAGTTAAAACGAGCATCAAGCAAAAACGAACCCTCCCAAACCAAACCACCACTATTACCCTCAAAATTATTGTAATTAACAATTGTCCCAGTTGGATAAACCTTTGAATAACTATTACGAGCAGTAGTACCAAGAAAACTTTTATCACAATTAGTAACAGTATTTTCCTCAACAACAGTACCAGTAACTAACCCAGCTAACCTAATCCCAAAATTCGGAGACTGACCAACAATACCATTAATAACATTACCCCTAATAACAGAACCAGAAATTTCTCCTTTACTACCATCACCAAAAGCATCATTATATAAACTAATACCCCGCTTATTATTACCAAGATTATTTATAACATTATAACTAATCAAAATATTAGTATATCTCCCATCACCAATAGGCCCAGACCCAGAATAAGAACTCATAAAACTAATAGCAGTTGCCCTATCCCCACCACTACCAGTACCAACATCAATTGTATTATAACTAACATTCTGCAAAGAAGTAATATTTGTGTTACCAGATATTCCTCTAAATGAATAA
>JBNVCE010000084.1:0-735 GCA_050410885.1 Thermoplasmatota archaeon
AACCAATGGAAATCATGAATGGGTAAATGGAAATATTCATGTAAACAATTGTGAAAAACAGGAATGGTTTTTTATTAGGAAGTTACCTCAGAAGACCACCGGGGGGATAGTATCAAAGAATTATCTTCAAGGATATCTTGATTTCCTTGTGTTCCTGTTAAATGAAAAAGATTAATGGTTTGAAAATATTCTATTGGACAATTCAAGGACATGAGCCATTAATATATAATAAATGTCACCTAAGAAATTTAAAGATAGAATACAAGAGGAAGTTAAAAACCGAAAATCAAAGTCTCATAGCACTAGAAAATTTATTATTTTTTAATAATATTATTCAATATTATTTAAGTTCTTTTTAATGTGCTTGTTTAATAAGGAAATCTAAGATAAAACACTTGATTTACTCAGTAAAAATATTTTTAAAAAAAGGTTATAAATCTTATTTATATAGATATGTTCAGCAGCCATAAATAGTTTTGAAAAAGTATTTTTTTAAACAGTATTCAAGGTAAATATCTATTGTAAATCTTTTATATTGAAGAAAAGAAGAATATGTGACATTACAAGCATTCTCGGAAAATAAAAGAAAGAAAATTATCATTTATCAGCAGATAAGATAAGTTAAATAAGGTTTTTACTACAGATTTAAACTATTTAAAAAAAGGAAATATTCCCTTTTTAAAAAACAAGGAAATAAAAAAGTTAAAAAAATGGAATTCACAGGAAAAGTTCTAT
>JBNVCE010000084.1:745-6307 GCA_050410885.1 Thermoplasmatota archaeon
TCAAGTTGAATGTGTAGACTCTTTTTTTAATTTTTTAAAATTTGAGGGTAATAAACAGTTTTAAAAAAAGGGTACTTAAAGTAAATTTTTTTCTTGTACTAGGTATTTTTATTATTTTTTTTAAGAACATCCATTGAAAACGATGCAACTGATTTAAAAATACGATACTGAAAAATCGCTCCAGCAATCAAGTTCATATGAAAACTGATAAACCTGTACAAAACAATAAAAACACCAATTAAACTATCAGATGAAGTACCAATTAAAACACCATAAAGACCAAAAAGACTGACTTCAGCAATACCAGAACTACCTGGTGTTAAAGGCAGCATAATAATTATCAATAATATAATTTGTGCAGCATATGATTCAACAAAAAAAGGTTTTAACCCTAGCCCTAATAAAATAAAAGATGGTATCAAAAACCCAACAGACCAGAACATAACAGTCAAAACACTTGCAAAAAATAATGGTTTTTTATTATGACCAGAAAAACAATACATGCTTTTGTGAAATTCATCAACCTCGTAATTTATTCTCTGGGTAATTTTACCTTCGCTATCCTTTTTAAAAAGCCTGCGAAATTTTTTACTTAAATAAATTAAAAACGCTTTTGTTTTATCAGGTTTTATTATAGAAAAAATAAACAATATAATAAGAATAACAAAAATAATTACACCTATTGTTAATCCAAAACTAATTATTCCAAGGTTTATTACATTCTTAAAAATAAATAGTGCAATGGGAACCATAATTAAGATAAAAATTGCATCAAAAAGACGCTCACTAAGAACAGTTGCAGTAGAACAGCCAATGCTCATTCCATTCTTATTTAAAAGATAAATTCTAACTGGTTCACCACCAGCCATAGACGGGGTGACACAAGCAAGAAATAAGTTAGCTAAAACAATTTTTATTGATTTCCATAAACTTATTTTAACATTTTTATCCATAGCATTTGCAATAATTTTAATCCTAGCACCCCATAAAACCCAGTAAAGAATGTTTAAAAAAATTGCAACAATAAAAAACTCATACCTTATCGAAACCTTGGATAATTGATCTAATGTTTTTTCATCAACTGTAAAAAACAAAATAATTAAAATAATGGAAATACTCAAAATGATACTAATTAACATTGGAATTTTAACTGTTTTTGTTTTTTTATCATTATTCACATAAATGTTATTTTAACAATTATATATTTTACTTATGGTTAATTTAAAAATTTAAACAAAAAACCTTTTCTTTAGAAAATTGTTTTCGGAAATAAATCTCGTGGATATTATGAAAAAATTACCTTATCAAAAATACATTAAAACATTGAAATATGCATTATCTAATTATATAACAAGAGAATGTGTTTATCCTTTTTATGCTTCTTATAAAGTAACTCATAAATGTGGTTTAAAATGTGAATTTTGTAATGTATGGATGGAAAAAACACCTGATTTAAAAACAGAGGATGTTTTCAAAGTCATTGATAACATAGCAAATTCCAGTATCATTGTTTTAAGTATTGAAGGTGGTGATCCTTTAATTAGAAAAGATCTTGGAGAGATTCTCAAATATGCTTATAAAAAACCATTTATTTTATTTTTTACAACAAACGGTCATTTCTTAGACAAAAGACCTATGAAAGAGTATGGTAAATACATTGATTTTTTACATATAAGTATTGATGAGGGGCATAAAAATCTAGATTTTTTTGAAAGACTTGAAGAATTTCAAAGTTATGGACCAGAAATCTGTATACAGATTGTTGTAACAAAAGATACAATACATGCTCTTGAAGAAAAAGTAAAAAGGGTTTATGAGGTAAATGCAAGAACTGTTGTCATGCCTGCTTGTCATTTAGATGGAACAGATGACTTCTATCCTGATCCAAAAGATTTTAAAAAAGAAATAATAAGACTTAAAAAAAAGTATCCAAACACCATAACAACACCTAAAGGTTTTTTAAACAATATTAACAAAGACCATGGTTGCTCAACCTCATCAATTATCATTGACTCAGATGGTGGACTTTTTTATCCATGTAGAACCGTTGGGAAAAGATTGTACAACTTTACCCAAGGCTCTTTCATGGAGTTTTTAAAAACAGATATTGCAAAAAAGGCAAGAGATGAGATGAAAAATTGTAAAAGAAGATGCGGTTGGTATCAATATTTTGCAACAGATGTTTTTTCATCACCTGTTTCGTTTTTTTCTTCATTTAGCCCTTATATTTTTAAATGAAAAAATTTTAAAAAAATGTTATTTATTTTTTTACACCTAGATTCCATCCTTGATAGTTGGTAAGTAATTTTCTTCAATGTATGTCCAATTAACCTTGTATACTTCTGTCCATGTTAAGGATTCATTTGTTTTACTATCAATTTCTATGGATTCATTTCTATAAACTAGTTCAAATGGTTGCTGCTTAAATTTATCATATGCTGCAGTGCTTGTTTCATTTGTCATGTATTTAATAATACCAAAATAAACATGGACAACATCGTTTTTCATTTTATCATCAATTATAATATGAGTAACACGACCATGATTTTGTCCGATACCAATTAATTCATCAATGTACTGATCAAGATTTTCAGCCTCCCATAAATTAATTGTTTCATCTTTTGTTGTGTTAAAACCATATGATTCAACAAGTCTTGCAATACGATGATCTGAAGCAATAACACTACTGTTTTTATCCAAATTTTCAGATATCCAAATAATCGCTTGATAATTTTCTTTGCTTATTTCTTCAACAGCAACATTCAATGAACTGTATGAAATGTAAACTGTTGATGCTAATGAAAAAACAAGAAAAATAATAACAAATAAAAAAATGATTCTAACTATACTATAATTTTTTCTTAATGAAAAAGATTTAACTAAACTTCTTGCTTTTTTAATAGAGGAAAAAGAAAGTATTGTTTTATAATCTGGATCTGAAAAAATCCCGCCAAGTCCATAAACCGCTAAAACAGCAATGGGAGCCATTAAATATTCAATATGTCTATCAGGAAATAGTGTACTATTGTTTGTTATTAGTGCATAAAAAAGCGATGCCAAAACAGCCAAAAACCAGCCGCAAATAAAAAAATCTTTTTTTTGTCTAAAAACATACCCAAAACCAGATACTGCCAACGATATTGTTAACAATAAAGGAAATGAATAAAAAATTGTTTCAACCTTGAACGTGAAATTAGTCCAAGGCATTTTAACAATTGAAAAAAAGATCATAAAAAACAAAAAACACGATAGTGTAATTGAAAATTTTATGATAAAATAGTTGCTTTGATTTTTTGATTTAAACCACATTGTTTTTCCGATTTTTTTTGCATTACCTTTTGGCATTTGAGTTATTGTTTTTACTGTTGTTATAAAATTCATAAAATTTTTTTTAATTAAAAACTTAGCATTTTCAATAAAATTGTGATGCTTTTTTATCATTTTAATAAACCATAACATTGCAAAAAATATCACATAAAAAAGAATGATAACATGAAAACTTTTTAATCTTATAAATCCTATTGAAATACCTGAACCCATAAAATCATTGTAAACAGTTGTAGCAATTAATCCCCAGTAGGAAAAAATCATTACTGACGCAGTTAAAATATAATACAAATCCTTTTTTATAGTTTCAGTCCAATTTTTGTTTTTTATGTTTTCAATAAACACAATAAAAATTAAGATAATAATGTAAAAATATGTTGTAAGATGATGGGACATAATTAGTAGCATTGTTGAAACAAGCAGTGGAATAATATATTTTGTATTTTTCCTGTATTTTAAAAAAAAGTACATTGAAAGTATCATAAAAAAATGACCCATTGTAAGTGGGGAAGCATGACTTGTTTGATAAACATGGAAAGGTAAAACCGCTAAAAATAAGCAAGAAAGTAATGCAATTTTTTTATCTTTTATTAATTCATGTAAAAAGAAATAAAAAATCAATATTGAAAAACCTCCAAAAATAGGCGTGAGTTTAGGCATTATAACCTGGATATCAATTCCTGTTATCCATGCGGCAAAAGCATTTACTAGATAAAGTATTGGAAACTCATTATAAGAACTACCCCATCCTGTGTATGGTGGGAAAACAGCTTTTGTTTCTATCACTGTTTTTGTTATACCATAGTATATACCAAAATCACAACCCCATGCTTCGTTAACCCATCCTGGTAAAGATCTAAGAATCACAGCAATTGTTGTAATAATTATTAACCAGAAAACCCAGTTTTTCAGTAAAGCCTTGATTCTAAAGTTTCTAATAATTTTCATACTCCACCAAAATCACATTAAATATAAACCTGTTATCTTTCATATCTTTAATAAAATAGCTCTAAACAAAAGGGCTTTTTTCAACAGATGTTATCACATCTATTATATTTTCAACAGTTTTTTTAACATCACATTTTCTTTTAACACCTGTTGTTTTTTTTGCTATTTCTACATCAGTTTTTAAATCAATTTTGTCTTGGTTAACCGAGTAAAAAGTGCCTTTTTTGTTGTGATACTGTCCAAGATACTCTTGTTCAACCTGACCAGGTGTTGGAATCATTAAAGCCTTTATTCCTATTACTGCTAAATCCATTATTGTTGAATAACCGCTTCTAGAAATAACTAGTTTTGATTGATTTAAAAAAACATTCCGCTTTTTTTTTGATAAAAATGAGTAAATTTGTAAATTATTTTCATTAATTTTTTTCTGTTTTTCCACTTTTCCAAGTGTAACAACTATTTTCCCAGAAAGATTATTAATTTCTGAAAGTATTTTGTTTTCAAGTATAGTTCTTTGAGGCTCAGGACCTGACAAAGAGATGAAATAATCAAATTTTTTACTTGTTTTTTTCTTAGTAAAATCAGAAAGAACCCCTACATAATGTAATTTATTTTCATCAATTTTATGAAGATTATGGGATAAATCACCAGATAAATCATCTTCTTTATAATCAGGTACAATGACCCCTGCAAAACGTTTAAAAAAGAATAAATTAAATGTTTCACTTCCTTTTTCAAACATCTTGATTCTTAAAGGGTTCATTATTCTTACTTGATGGGTTACAAAAAAAGAAGGGATTTTACGACTATAAATATCATATCTACCGTCTGAAATTATTTTATCATATTTTTTATTTTCCAGTATTTTTTTAAGTTTTTGTAGACCTGATTCTATTCTTTTTATAAACAATGGCCAGTAAACAAAACTTTTTGCCATAAATTGTCTAGAATTTTCAGAAATAAGCATTGGGTAATCAGGTATATCATAAAATTCAAGATTATCACCTAGTTCTTTTTTTAATAAATCTAAAGATCTGTTACTTGATATAATTGTTAAATTGTTGTTTTCATCAATTAATTTTCTAATAACCGGTAAGGATCTTGTTGCATGACCAAGTCCCCAAGAGCAAACTCCATAAATAATATTCATTTGAAAACCTGTAATGTATAGATTATTAAATAACTAATCTTTTACAAAAAAGAAATAAAAATTTATTAAATTTTTGTATTGAAAACCTTAACTCCGCAATTCTTTAGGGAATAACTTCAACCCAAGCATTTTCTCCA
>JBNVCE010000085.1:0-6274 GCA_050410885.1 Thermoplasmatota archaeon
TACAATACAAAATACCTATAATTACACCAGTAGAACTGGATATTCTACTTGGTTTTAAAAAATGGGATGAATATTGTTTTGATGAGATAGTAAATAAATAAATTTGTTATTAAAAACTAGGTTAAAACATGTATAACATTATAAAAAAACATTAAACAAGTAACCAAATATTAAAGCTTGAGGAACAGTGATTATTGGTAACCAAACAGCTGCTTTTCTACCAATATTTGACCAAATTAGACCAAGCTCGGTAACATCAGTTATTACTCCAGAAAGCAAAAAAACGGTACTATTTCCAAAAGCATTTGATTTATTATAAATTTCAAAAGCAAGAGGAGAACTACCCTCAGAGCAGACCTCTATTATTGTTGCAAAAAATAGTGTTACCAATAAACCAAGAAGTGTTGGTCCCATGTAATGCTCAAATAAATGAGCTGGGATGTATGATCTAACAAAAGCTGCCATAACCATTCCAATGATAAGCCACCACATAACCATTTTTGTAAGAGCCCATGAACCTTTAAATGTACCTTTTATAGCTTTTAAATTATTTTCTTTAGAAAAATTATATTCATTCCAGCGTTTTTTTATATCTTGGATTATAGAAAAATCTTTTAAAATTTCTTTATCTTCTACATGAAGACATTTATTACACTCAACCAGATTTTTTTGCTCCAATCTTTGATAAATTAAACCCGTGATTAAAGCAATAACCAAGGCTGATAAAACAATTAAAGATGCTTTTATGCCAAAGAAACTAAAAAGTAAAATTGTAATTGGTAAGTTAGCCCATGGTGATGCAAGTAAAAAAGCAACAACTGAGGAAGTACTTGCACCTTTTTTGTAAAGTTCCATTGATATTGCTAAAATACCATGAGAACAAGCACTCATTAAAAAACCAAAAATAATTGAATATAAAATTGTCCTTTTCTGATGCCTAGATAAATATTTTTCAATGTATTGTCTTGGTATGAAGTAATCAATTATTCCACCAATTAAAAAACCAACTATTATTGCCCACCATATTAGTTTTAAATAATCAATAAATGCATAAAAAAAGGGATTCATAATAGTAACAAAATAACTTATTATTAATAGTATAAAAACAATAATTGTTATTATGTATAATCTTTCTTTATACCATGGTGTACTTACTTTAACTGTGCAACTTGGGCAATACTTTTTTTCCTCAGGAATTTTGTTTTGCTCTTCATATTTTTTGATGCAATACTCACTGCAGAAATAATGACCATAAGCAGGTATTGTACCCTTCATTCCACATATCGGATCAATTTTATCAGATTCTTTAGAAACCATTTTAGAGATTATGAATATAAACCTATTCTATAAAATTATAGTTTTATAAAAAAATTTTATGTATTGTTAATTTTTAATAAATTATACTAAAATTACCTTAATCGCATAAATTCTGCTATTTGTATTCCTGATATTTGATCTAATTTATTATTAATTACTATGTTACCTAAATAGTTTATATGATAACGCCAATAATGTCCGTTAATTTTAAAATTAGAATCAATGGATTGAGCATTCATTGTTATTGAAAAATAGATATCTTTTTTATCAACCTTTAAAATAAAATTGTTAGGGTAAAACCAGATTAAATCCAATGAAAAATTTTTTGCATTAAAGTAAATATTTTCTGGTTCAATGTTTATATAATCCCCATCATCTTTACTTATTATACATAAATTTTCACCATCAAATCTAGTATTTAAAATAATAAACCATACTATCGTATAATTATCAAAACTAATTTTTCCCCAATACCACCCAAAATGAATCAAATCAAAAACAGTCATATCCCAGTTATGATCATGGTAACCAATTCCTTTAACATAATATTCAATATTATTTAACTTGATTTTACCTTTAACCTCTGCCTTTGGGAGAACACATGCCCAACCACCAATAGATAAATAGCCTTTCCATCCTTTTGATTTTCCTGTAAATTGTAAATCAATAGATGCATCATGAAAATCTAAACTTACATCATATGTCCAACGGCCAGATTCATCTATGTATCCTTTCATAAATTGTTTACCATCTATCTCAATAAATGGTTTTTCTGTTGATAAATATAAATCATTAAAAATAAAGTATTCTTGTCTACAAAGTATATTAATTCCATTTTTATAAATATTTAATTCAGATATAACAAATTTTTGAGTTAAAACACCAAAAACATAGATATTAACCTGTGCAGAATAATTATTATCAAATATTGCATCAAAATACCACCATTCAGCAAAATTTATAGAGTTTGTGCCATGGAAGGCATCATCTTTTAACTCAATGTCTTCTGGATTAAATAAAAAAGTGGTAGGTTTATTTTTATTATAAGCTCTAAATTTTTGATTAATAATAAAATCAATTAGTTTTTCATAATTTATATTAATTTGAGGATGAGCCTTTTCATATGTTGGGGTTAATATGGTAAACAACAAAATGAAAATCATAAATAGTGTTACTGTTTTTTTCATTTTAATCAGCATAATACCCCCTTGCACATTTATTCTAAGTATTAGTTATAATCATATTTAAATTTTAATATTATGATATTTTTTAGATTATATTAAATTTATTATACACTTTTTATCTGAATTTAATTAAAATTAATCAAGAAAAATACCAATTTAAATTATATTCATACATACAAATTTTAATTGATAATATTTGTAAATAAATAATGGGCCCGGAGAGATTTGAACTCTCGACCTACCGGTTATCAGCCGGTTGCTCCAGCCAGTCTAAGCTACGGGCCCAATGAAACCAGGTATTAACGTTTTCCTATAAAAAATATAAGGTCTTTTTTGCCTTTTCAAAAACTATAAATTAATTTAAGATATCCATTAATTAAAAAATATTAAAGTTAGAGGTTGAATTGTTATTGAACAATATAAAAGATTAAATAAAATATTAAATGATATAGAATTTAAATTTTTAATCAGAAATAACAATTGCTGGATAAAAATAATACCTTTAAAAAGACAATCTAAACATTCCAGTTTACATATTATTCTTAACAATGAAAAATATTGTTTTAATATTTATGATAAAAATGGATTAGAATCTGATATTATTTATTTTAAAGGAGTAAAAATTACACCAAGTTTTTATTTAAAAATTCAAGAACAAGGTTTCAGAGTTGATTTTAAAGTTAATGAGATAAAAATTTTACCAATATTTAAAGAACATATTTTGGAAAATTATATAAAAAATTATTGTAACTTTGTTTCACCAATGTCATCATGTTGGGCTGTTTCAAAATATTATACAAGTAGACCAGAAAAATTTCCTTTTAGTCATATGTAAATGATTTTTTTATCGATATATTAATACATATAATTAATATACCAATTTTTAATGGATTTAGACAAAATAATTAAAGAGCTTTCACAGAATGAAAAAAAAGTTCTTTTAGCTCTTGAAAAATTAAATGGAAAAGCATCCCCTGAAGATATATTAAAAAATGGGGATTTCAATCAACAAGTTGAAGTAATGAATGCTTCTGCTTGGTTACAATCAAAAAATTTAGTTAAAATTGAGGATCATGTCAAAACAGTTTATTTCCTTGGTGATGAGGGAAAAAAATTTTTAGAAAAAGGTTTACCTGAAAAAATAGCATTAAATTTTATTCATGAAAATGGTGGAACAGCCACTTTGTCAGATTTATCAAAAGTTTTAACTAAAGATGAAATCCCAGTTGCAGTTGGCTGGTTAAGAAAAAAAGATTGGGCAGTTATTAAAAAGAATAAAGAAACTATTTTTGAAATTACAGAAACTGGAAAAAAAGCTTTAAAATCGGAAACAAAGGATGAGCATATTCTTATACAACTAAATAAAACACCAAATATTGAAATTGATAAAAACGAAATTAGATCTTTGCTTTCTAGAAAAAATGTTGTTAAGGAAAAAGAAATAATTAGTTGTTTTATTATTTTAACAGAAAATGGTAAAAAGGTTTTAGAAAAAGGTTTAACTCTTGCTGATGAAATATCTCAAATAACTTCAAGTATTATAAAATCTGGTGAATGGAAAACAAAAACTATTAGACCTTATGATGTAAATGCTTTTGCTCCAACTATCTATGGCGGAAAACCACATCCTCTGGTAGAGCTTATTGATAAAATTAGACATATTTTTCTGGAAATGGGTTTTGAAGAAATACAGGGTAATTTTGTAGAATCTTGTTTTTGGAACATGGACATGCTTTTTATTCCACAGGATCACCCTGCACGGGAGATGCAGGATACATTATATTGTAAAAATCCATCTAAGATTATATTAAAAGAAAAAAATCTTATAGATGTTATTGCAAAGGTTCATGAAAATGGTGGGAATACAAAATCCACAGGTTGGGGATATAAATTTTCAAAATCTGAAACTGAGCGGGTGTTACTAAGAACCCATACTACGGTTAATACTATCAGGTATTTGTATCATAATCCAAATCCTCCTGCAAAGGTGTTTTCTATAGGTAGGGTTTTTAGGAAAGAAAATATTGATTCAACTCATTTGCCAGAGTTTTATCAAATTGAAGGAATTATCAATGAAGAAAATACTAATTTCAGACAATTAATTGGTGTTTTAAAAGAATTTTATAAAAGAATTGGTTTTGAAAAAATACGTTTTAGACCAGGTTATTTCCCATATACTGAGCCTAGCATGGAGGTTGATGTTTTCTGGAATAACAAGTGGATGGAACTTGGTGGAAGTGGAATATTTAGACCAGAGGTTACTGAACCAATTGGTGTAAAAAATCCTGTTCTTGCTTGGGGTCTTGGTTTGGAGCGTTTAGCAATGCTCAAATTTGGTTTAAATGATATAAGAGATCTATATATTAGTGATCTAGGTTGGCTAAGGAAAAAACCTTTAATTTAAATGTGAATAAAATTAATGTTTTTTAAAAAATCTTGTATACCGTGATGTTTGTTTGAGCATATGGAATGCCAATAAATTGTGCTGTTGCTATAATTTTAAATTTTGAAGGAAGAACATCTTGAAAGATTGGAAAATGTTTTTTTGCATAATAGTAATCAAAATTTGGATAGTTTTCACTCCAGGTTATTTCAACATCTGGACCTAATGAATTGTTATTCATATCTATAAAATGATATTTTACTGATATTAATTCACTTTGTAATTCTGTTTGAACTTGAAGAGTGATTGGTCCAAAAATTATTGTTTTATTTATATTTAATGATATTTCAGCTTTATCTCCAATGTACATTTTTTTTAAAACTGGTTTCATGAATACTATTGGTTCTGCTGATAATCCTGATGAATATGTTTTGTAAAAGATATTAATTTTATTTTTTGATTGTATTGGTGTTATTGCTGCTACTTGAGGTAAAATAGAACTGATAATAAATGCAAAGATTGTAAGGATTATTAAAACTAAATTTAGTTTTAATTTTTTCTTAATTATTTTTCCAAACATTTTTTTGCCTCTTTAATCTTAAATAAATATTATTTTATAAATCTTTTGGATTTTATTTTAAAGCTAAATTTAATTTAACTTTAATTTGTTTAAGTTATTGAAATTTTTAATAATTTTTATTTGAAATTGTAAATAATAATACAGTACTTCCGAATGCAAAAATCTACCAAGGAAATCATCAATTTTTGATTGCTTCTCCTTAAAATTTAAACCATAATGATTTGTTGATTCCTTAATTTTCCAAGCCTTTCTGTCTCGGTTTTTACCAAGGAATGCTCTTTTTTCATTAATATCAAGATCTGTGTTAAAAACCTTTGACATTTTCCCTAGTTCTTGAAAAGATATTATCCTGGAGGTATCCTGCCTCATCATCTCCTGAAGTGCTAGTTTGTTCTTGTCCTCTAGATAGTATATTGATTTGTTTTTAAACTGTGATCGTTTTATTGTTGGAAAGAATCTTTGTAGCGATCTAAGTGCAACCCTATGGTTTTCTGTATAGATATATCCTTTTTCTAAAAGTTGTTTTAATAGTTCCAGTGGTTTTCCACTTATGTATGGTTCTCGTTTGATTTTATTTGGAAGATCTTTTGTATATCTGTAAATGGTGTTTGGGCGAACATGCATTTCTTTGGATACTTGGAATTTTGATTTACCTTTTATGACTTCTTCTCTTATTTTTTGAATATCGTCTTTAGTAAGATGTCGTATCATCAAAAGTTAGTGAAAAAAGTAATATAAAAACATAACGAAAAATCTTTTTTTATATCCAGATCAGACTCATTAGTCAAGAATCTTTGACTAATGAGTAAA
>JBNVCE010000086.1:0-6253 GCA_050410885.1 Thermoplasmatota archaeon
TGGAATTTTCTGCAGAAGCACAATGTTACCTGGTTACTTGGAATGATGGTGATATTAGTAATAATGTCTGGTATGGTAATGTTTGGGGAGCAATTTTAGATAACTTGGGTAATGTTATTGTTTCTAGTTTTCAGATAAGTTCTGGTAGTTATGTTAGAACCGATATTGTACCTTTTTTTAATTCATTATTTTTTGTAACCTATGATGGTTACAATAAAATTTATGGTAAACTTGTTTCTTCTAATGGTGATATTGTTTCAAATAATATACTTATTTCTATTGCAGGAAATGCTGATGCAGACTGGGCAAATGCTGCAAATGGAGCTGGGAGAATTTTTGTTACATGGGAGGATGAAAGGATTCCAAGCTCTAACCTACCTGATTCATATTGTAACATTTTAAAAATTATTTCATCTGGATCTACTGTTTCAATTGTTGTTGGTGATGAAAAAGAGCTTATGTTAAATGCTCATATTACCTCTATTAAAATAAAGCCAGATAATTTAACAATCTGGGATAAATTTATAGAAGTTTCAATACGTGGTAATATTGTTTTTGATGTTTTAAATGGTGTAACAGGTGGTCTTATTGTTCATAATATTTCATCCGGGTATAATTTATCTGGGTTAACTGTTGATTCTATTAGATTAATGGCTACTCTCACAAGAGTTAATCCTTCTAGTACTCCTTCTATTGATATGTGGGGTGTGAATTATTTTGTTAACGATCCACCATTTACACCAAGTAATCCTATTCCAGCAGATGGTGCAATAAATGTTGATATCCAAGCAGATTTATCTTGGAGTGGTGGTGATCCTAATGGTGACACTGTTACATATGATGTTTTTTTTGGAGATATTAATCCTCCACCAAAAATAGTTAGTAATCAATCTTCAACAACCTTTGATCCAGGTACTTTAAGTTTTGTTACAACTTATTATTGGAAGGTTGTTGCCTGGGACTTTTATGGTAGCTCAAGCATTGGACCAATTTGGAGTTTTACAACAAGAGCCAATAATCCACCAAATACACCAAGTAACCCAAACCCAGCAAATGGTTCTACCAATATTGTTATTAATCCAATTTTAAGTTGGGATTGCAGTGATCCAAACCCTGGTGATACTTTAACTTTTGATGTGTATTTTGGAACATCAAATCCGCCAACAAATATGGTTTCTTCAAATCAAACCAATACATCTTATTACCCTGGTACTTTGAATTTTTTTACAACATATTATTGGATGATTATTGCCTGGGATAATTATGGTGCATCAAGTATTGGACCTGTTTGGCATTTTACAACAAAAACAAACAGTCCACCTAATAGCCCATATAATCCTTATCCAGACAATGGTGCAGTTAATGTTGTAATTACTACAAATATTAGCTGGCAATGTATTGATCCTGATGGTGATAATTTAACTTATAATGTTTTTTTTGGTAAAACCAGTCCACCACCTAAGGTTTCTGATAATCAAACAATAAATAGTTATGATCCACCTGGTTTACTAGATTTTTCAACAACATATTATTGGCAGATTATTGCATATGATGAATATGGTGATTATGCAAGTGGTCCAATATGGTATTTTACAACAAAGGCAAATGATCCACCAAATATTTGGGGTAGAAACCCTGCTAATCAATCAAAAAATGTAGAAATTAATACTATTTTAACATGGCAGGGTAATGATCCTGATGGTGATGTTATTACTTATGATGTTTATTTTGGAACAACAAATCCTCCTTTAAAGGTTGTGACTAATCAATCTGAAACATTTTTTAATCCTGGTATAATGAGTTTTAATACAACATATTACTGGAAACTTGTTGCATGGGATGATAAAGGTGCTTTTAAGGAAGAGCCGGTTTGGTGGTTTAAAACTAAAGAAGAAATAAATACACCACCAAATACTCCAAATATTTATTGTCAAGGAATTATAATGAATTTATTTGTATTTATTAAACCAAATGTTGAATATGAATTTGATCTTGTTGCCTCAGATTCAGATGGAGATAATATTTATTATTACATAGATTGGGGTGATGGAAGTGGTACTAACTGGCTAGGACCATTTCCAACTAGTGAACACATAATTGTTAATCATACCTGGTCAACAAATATGAAATTTGGCACAATAAAAGCAAAAGTAAAGGATGAGCATGGCGCAGAAAGTGGTGAAACAAATCTTTATTATCTTACTATAAAAAATAGAAATTCTGGTGGAAATAGGATAATTGAAAGATTTTTACAAAGATTTAACTTATACAAGTTTCTTTTACAAAACATCATATTACTTAAGCATCTTATAACAAATTATTGAAAACTTAACTTAAACCATGTAAAAAATATAAAAAAATATAAAAAATAACAATAGTAAGTTTAATATAAGGTTTAATATTAATAGTATATATTGGTTAAATTAAGAGGTGAATTTAATATGAAAAAAGAGGTGGTATTATTTATAACAATTTTATTGACATGTATTAACATATCAAATTCATTTGCTTCTGGAGAGATAAACTCAACTTCAAATAAAATTATCAATAATTTAAACCAAGATTTTGAAACAAAACATTCAAGTAAAGAAACTATGAAAATTGTAAAAAATACTGTTGAAGATTTTCTTAAAATCAATGAATCATTATATAAATCAACTGAGAAAACAAATTTATTTTCACCCCAGCCTTTACTTGGCGGAAACGAGATATTCGGATTATGGATAAATGTGATTTATAATGGTCAAAGTTTCCAGAAACAGGTTTCAATAACTCCTCAGATGATTCGTGGAAAACTCTCGGATCCAAAATATAGAACACCTATTAGTTTTGATGTTGATGGTGATATGGTTCCAGAAATTGAAACAGGTTTTGGTTTCTACAAATACGGTATCGATGAGATCCTACCTGATGGTAGTACAAAAAATCATCCTGCATGGGCCACAGCATTTGATTTTATGCAAATTGGTGATTGCTTAGATGATCAAACAGCAGAATTAGAGGTATGGCAAGAATTTCATGTAAATCTTGACGTACTTGTAAGTAAATCTAAATCAGTATCACCAGGTATAATTAATATTATCAGAGTTTTGATTGAAAGATTCAGCCAAAAATTATCTAATTTTGTTTTATTAAACAATTTCTTAAATAAACTATTGAATAATTATCCAGGGGAAACTACTGAAGTTGAACCAAAAAATAATATCGGTAATTTAGCTGCTGAAAAAGACTATATTGTTACAAGAGTTGGTTATCGTTCACCAGCTGGTCAAAAAATTCCTATGAAATTTGAAAAAACTTTTGCAGTGGGTAAGTCAAACATTTTTAGACCTGCTATTTTCCAGCATGAAATGAATCCAAATGATGTAATTGGTACAGCATCAAATGATATAATGTTTGGTTTTCAAGCATTTAAAGAAGGTATGACAGACCCAAGTTATAATATAGAATTTTGCATAAATTTTAATCCTGCTTCTTATTTGGTTACACAACTTATTCCTTTATCCGGTAAAACACTATTTTATTATCATAGGGCATCAATTGAACCAACTGAAATTACATTCAGTTCAAATCTTTTAAAAGGTGGTAGTACTGCTGAAGAAGAAAATTCAACATTTTCCCTTACTTTATCCCTTGATAGTATCCCAAATGATCTTATTGGACCTGGAAAATACATGGCTTTTGATCTCAATATGATTGGTGATCAAAATCCAATTGGTGGTAATTTTGTTTATTATGCTAGTCACCAGTTTAATGTTGGTGTTAAGTTAACCTCTCCATGGTTTGAACAAAGTATTGTGCTTAAGAAAATACCAACATTTGCAGAATTCAAATGGGATCTTGATACAGATATAACAATTGTTCAAAATAAACTTGTAAAAGTTGATACTGTTGGTTTTGCTAGTTTAACCATGAATAAGGACTTAGGAGAAATAAAAATATTATATCCTAAGGCTGATCCAGTTAAAAAAGATGTTACTTGGATAAGTGTTAAGGATATTCCAAGCTCTCGTAAAATTGAGGCTTGTGCTTCACTGGAAATAAACAATGGAAGCATGTTACAAATTGATGCAATGGGTTATGTTCAACATGATTTAAGCAGCTCTATTGGTGATATTACTGTTTTTTATCCAAAACCTGATCCAGATAACAACCCTGATATGGTTTTTTTCCAAATACCTCGTGGAAGTTTTGCTAATCATGGAAGAACAAGCATACAGGGAAGACTTTATGTTGATCCTGATCCAGATAATTTCTTTGTTAATCCTGATAATTATTTCTATGCAAAGGCTGAAAGAACAGCAAGTTCAGATTTTGGTGAAGCGAATTTTTATCTTCCAAATATTGAAGTACCCCTTCTTAAAATTTACAATATACCAGGTAATGCATATGGCATGGGTAATTTCTCCTGGAATCAATTAAAAGGTCGTTTATTTGCTGAAAGAACGTCTTCATCTGGGCAAAAAGATCCAATAAAACTGACACTTGTTTTTGATGATTTACAAATCAGCAATCAGCTTAGTATAGGTAATGGTTTTATTGATATGCAGGGTAAGATTGGAAAAAATGGTTATTTCAAATTTGATACAGCTGATGATTTACTTGATAATGCTTTTCATATAAGCAATTTAGCGACTGGAACATCACTTTCAATTAGTGCAGCGTCTATTGCTGCTGATGATTTTTCTGCAGATTGGGCTCTTGATACTTCAGGACCACAGTTAAAGGTTGAGGATTTAGATTTAAGTGGTAGTTTAAATCTTTTTGAAAACTTTAATGTAAACATTGCTTTAACAGGTAAAACCACCCATTTTACTGGTAACTGGGCTGTTGGGGAATCAGGTGGTTTTCAAATTGATTTTTACCAGGCAGAGCCAACACAAATAAACTTTAGTTTAAATGAAAAAATTGAGAATTTTAAATTCTATGGTTATGTTGTCATTTCTCAGCATATTCATTTTGATTTAAGTTGGAAATGGGTACAAGGTGCTGGTCCTTCTGATTATGGTTTTTTTGCTATAAATGATAACACAAATTCAGCAAACATTTTAGCTATTTTGATTAATGCTACATATAAAGACAGATTTGGTGTTGATATTAAAATTGTAAATGCTAGTTTGTATTTCAAATTAAAATGGTATAAAGAGCCTGGGCAATGGTTACCACATGCATGGTTAGAATACTATGTTGGAGGATCAATTGATCATGTGTATTTACTATGGGAATATCAGTGGTATACAATTGTTACATAAGGTTTTTTGGGGGAGTTGTAAAAAATGAAAAAAATTAATAATAATTTATGTAAGAAAGCTTCTATTATTTTTTTAGTTATCATTATTTTTTCAATGTCAGCAGTACAAGGAGTTGTTCAGCATAAAAATATTGTTTCTGTGAATTTTGTTAAACCAATAATTCCATATACTCAAGCATTTGACGATCCATTTTTTACATGGGAGGATTTGTTTAACACTGAAGAAAATATTGATCCATTTTTCTCATATGATTATGAACTGGTTAACGGTGTTGTTCAAATGAAAAATACTTATTCTATCTGGACTGATCCATCATGGAGTAGGATGAAACCTATTCAATTAACAAACAATGTTGGGCAAATTCTTACAAATTACGCTGTTAAATTAGTCATAGAATATGATTCAGATATGCAATCTGATTATGATGATATTCGTTTTAAACATGAAAGTACAACAACATGGCTTGATTACTGGATAGAAAGTCAAAGTTCAACCCAGGCAATAGTTTGGGTTAAAATTCCGGTTATACCTGAAGGGATTAGTAACATGTATTTATTTTATGGTAATCCCAGTGCACAAAGTCAAAGTGATTTTTATAGTGTTTTTACAAACTGGATTCCTCAGGAATATAATGATTTTCAGATTTCTTTTCATGCAAATAATGTTGGTGCCTGGGATGCGGATGTTGAGTATGGAAACAATAGGTTCTTGGTTGCCTGGGAACAGGGAACCACGATTTTTATTCAACAAGACATTAGGGGCGTTATTTACGATGCAAATGGTGCTGTTGTTATTCCAGAGTTTATAATATATTCTGATTATCAACCTATTTATCAATATAGAAATGAGAATCCTTCTATTGCTTTTGGTGGTGGTAAGTTTTTTGTTGCTTGGGAGCATTATGGTGTTTCTCATCCTGTTGATCCTACTTATATGGATATTAAGGGTAGGACTGTTACTACTGGTGGTGGGCTTGGTCCTGTGATTGATATTTGTAGTGC
>JBNVCE010000087.1:0-2445 GCA_050410885.1 Thermoplasmatota archaeon
TAGTACCATTCACCCCATACTCATAAAATAATTGTACATCCATAAAATCACCAGCCCCCTCCATAGAACTTTTATCTTCTTTTGACATGCCTAAAGCTGTGTTTCCAATAGTTGCTATACTACCTCCAAATATTTTACGTGTCAACACCCATGACCAACATTCTGGTATCCAGGTGCCGTAATAATATGCATGCTTTGGATCTTTCAATAGGTTTAAAAGTGTAACATCAAACTCTGAATTATGACAACCGCCAACAACACAGATAGGATACATGTTTTTATTTTTGAGTTTAATCATATCAAAAATATACAATCCATCAGTCCAATTATGTAAATCATTTGGTGGATGTGTACTCCATATCAAAGGACTTCCATGTCCTTCAAAAAACAAAAAGCCACAACCATTGTTAATTGCATTAATCACATCTTTTGGTCCTGTAAGGGTCCCTAGTGATGTCCATAGTTTAATTCCTTCAAAACCAGACATATAATCCAGTGCGGTTTGAGTGTTTTCTTCACCTTCAAAGGTTGGAGTTGGAAATGGATAGTACCCATCTGGATAGGTATCTCCTGCAATTACAACCATTTTATTAAACCATTCCTTATTATAAGCGGTATTTTCATAGGTTATAATTTTGTTTACCATAACTTTTACTTCTAAGATGTTTGAACATGGAAGTCTACCAACATAAACATCTGGGTATAGATCAATATTTTTATCTTCAGCTTCATTACCTAACCATTCACCATAAATACCATTTCCATTTGTATCCCAGTTTGAAAAATTGCCAAAGTTATCATATATATCTGCATAATATAATTCGGAAATAAAATATGGCTCAGGATATCCTGGATACATGTCTGAGTTGTAACAGTATCTTACAGGCATTTTTCTGAAATTTCCTACAAGAAGTACGTATTTGATTCCCCATGTTTCAATTGCATATTTTATGTAATATTTTATTTTCTCAGGATTATCACGACCCATGGATCCTATTTGTTTGTAAACCTCATCGAGAGTTACAAGATTTGTAGTCATGCCAACATTATTCTTATGAGCAACGAGAGGTTGTAATGATCTAACAAAATTTGATGGAGTTATAATTAAAAGGTTATAAGTAGAATCTTTATTTGTATAACCAGTTTCATTTTTCTTTGTATTAATCTTTGCAAAAATTGATGGAATAGTAGACAAATTAATAGTTAATATTACCATCAATAAAACAAAAAATTTTTTGTATGTATTTTTTTTCATAAGGTTTCCCCATATTAATAATACATATTCTTCCTTATAAATTATTACATAAAACTTACAAATATAAAAAAGTTAAAAGATTAAATTTTTAAATATTTTTAAAGTTGAATTTAAATGTAAATTATATCATTATCTAACTCTATTTTTATTGAAACTAATTCAATGATTTTATATTAAAAGATAAAATTATTATAATTTTTAATACTTTATATTAATAATTATTAAAATTATTTAACAAATATGTTAAATAAATCAAATTTAGTTAATACATTAAATATTATTTCTTTAACTTTCAATAATATCCATAAATTTATAAACACAAAGATATTATATATTATCAATTGTTAATTGGGGTGGTAAAAAAATGAAACAAAAAATATTTAGAAAGATGCTAGTTTTATCAGTTATTTTTTTACTTACACTACTTGTGTTAACACCAAATATACTTGGAGTTAAAAAAACAAATAATAATGAAAATATAAAAATAACTTTATCAACAGATGGGGAAAAAACAATTATTAATTATAAGATTAAAAATTTTATACAAACACCAGTTGAGATAGACGGAACTAATTATATGCGTGTTTCTTTTGATGGTGAATCAAATATTCTAATTGCTGGTGAACCAGATATACCTAATATCTGTCGTAGTATTATAATACCAGATACAGCTGAAATGAAAGTAAGTGTTATTGGTTCAACATATGAAGAATATAATAATATATTAATTGCACCTTCAAAAGGCAATTTATTAAGAACAGTTAACCCTGATAATGTACCTTTTGGATTTGGTGATGTATACAACATTGATAATTTTTATCCTGGTAAGATAGCAGAGCTTGATGAACCATATATTTTAAGAGATTATAGGGGTCAGGTAGTCAAGATATATCCTATTCAATATAATCCTGTTAAAAAAACAATGCGTTTTTATAAAGAAATCACAGTTGAAGTATTTCCAGTGGGACCTGATACACGCAATATTATAAACAGAGATGGATTACCAAAGAAGGTTGAAATCAATTTTAACCAGATTTATAAACATCATTTCATAAATTATGGTACATTAGGACGCTATACTCCTGTTGAAGAACAAGGAAATATGCTGATTATAACATATGATGCATTTTGGAATGAAATGCTACCATTTTATGAATGGAAAATATTAAAAGGTATACCAACTGAAATGG
>JBNVCE010000087.1:2455-6009 GCA_050410885.1 Thermoplasmatota archaeon
CAACCATTGGAAATGCTAATGCTATAAAAACGTATATAGCAGATTATTACAATACAAAAGGACTGACTTTTGTTCTTCTTGTTGGAGATGCTGCACAAGTACCACCTTATTATTTAAGCGGATCAGCATCAGATCCAAGTTACACATATGTTGTTGGAAATGATCATTACCCAGATTTATTTATCGGTAGATTTTCTGCAGAAAATACAGCTCAAGTAGCAACTCAAGTTTTAAGAAGTGTAGAATATGAAAAAGAGCCGCAGATTACTGCTGACTGGTATAAAAAAGGAGCTGGTATTGCTTCATCTCAAGGACCAGGGGATGATGGGGAATATGATTATCAACACATCAGAAACATTAGGTCATCACTTCTAAATTATACTTATATTTTAGTAGATGAATTGTATGATGGTTCACAAGGTGGAGATGATGCACCAGGAAACCCAACCCCAGCAATGGTTCGTGATGCAATAAATAATGGTAGAAGTCTTGTAAACTACTGTGGTCATGGTTCACCAACATCCTGGGGTACATCTGGATTTAGTAATACTGATGTCAATGCTTTAACAAATGATAATATGCTCCCATTTGTTCTTTCTGTTGCATGTAATAATGGCGAATTTGATACATATACCTGTTTTGCTGAAGCATGGATGCGGGCAACACATAATGATGAGCCAACAGGTGCAATTGGTACGTTCATGTCAACTGTTTCACAAAGCTGGAGTCCACCAATGGAAGCACAAGATGAATTTAACCTTATACTTGTTGAAACTTATCCAGATAATAAAAAAACAACACTTGGTGGACTTACTGCAAATGGTTGCATGTCAATGAATGATAAATATGGTTCTTCTGGAACTGCAGAAACTGATTACTGGACACTATTTGGTGATCCATCTTTACAAATTAGAACTGATACACCAGCTGAAATGACTGTTATTCATGATAGTATAATAACTATTGGTTCAGAAACATTTGAAGTTGAGGTTGTTGGAGTTGAAAATGCATTATGCGCAATTTCAAGTGAAAATAAATTACTTGGTTATGGATATACTGATGAAAATGGTGTAGCGATAATTACATTCTTTGAACCTATTGAATTTATGGAAGAGGCTAAACTTGTTGTAACAGCTTATAATAAAATCCCATATATAACCTCTATACAAATTGGTGATAGTTATCCACCCAGTGTACCAGAGATCACTGGTCCAGGTGTTGGTAGAAAGAATAAAGAATATGAATTTACTGCAGTAAGCATTGATCCTGAAGCAGATCAAATATATTATATGTTCGACTGGGGAGATGGAACACAGAGTGAATGGATAGGACCAGTTAATTCTGGGACTGAAATAAAAATAAATCATTCTTGGGCTGTTGTTGGTAATTACAGTGTTAAAGCAAAAGCAAAAGATGTAAAGGATTCAACAAGTAAATGGACAGAGCCTCATTTGATTGAAATAGGAGTTCCTGATTTAAAAATCATATCTTTACAAGGGGGTCTTTTTAATATTAAAATGACTATAACAAACCAGGGAATAGCAGAAGCAGATGATGTTAATTGGGAGATTAAGATTGATGGTGGGCTTATCATTTTAGGACGTAACTCAAAAGGAACAATAAATACAATACCACCAGGTGATGTAGTAACAATTCATGGAAAGATGGTTATAGGATTTGGAAAGATAAAAACACAGATTACATTTTCAGGACCAGAATGCTATTACTACAAAGAAAGAGGCGGTAGTATATATTTATTCTATATCATAATGAACCCCGGTGGTTAATTTAGAAAATCTAATTTTTAATTTTTTCTTTTTTGTTTTTATTTATACTTTCCCAAAAATCAATTTTTTATAAATATACTTATGATTAAATAGTAGTTAATTATTCTAATATTGTAAATATTAATAATGGGGAATTTAAGATGATGAAAAAAATATTAATTGTTTGTTTAATAATATTAATGACAAGCAGTGTTTTAACAAGTGCTTTTAATCTTGTAGAAAACAAAAAATATGAAACAATAAATATTGATCTAAAAATTGATAATTTTGAAATTAAAAATAATGAAAATAGTCATGAAATTATTGTAAAAGATTTTGGCTTTTTATTTATACCAGGTAAACCTAATCTTCCATCCAAGATATTCTCAATTGCGATTCCTCCTGAAACAATTTTTATGGGTTTAGACTTTGAAATAAAAAAATGTTTAACATTACCAGGTTTTTATAATGTTGAACCAGTACAATTACCAAGAGTATTAGGTAAAGAAAATCCATTTGTTTATATGCAAGAACTAAAATTGTATCATGATAATTATAATTTAATTTATAACAGTGACCAGCCTTATCCTTCTTCAGTTGTTGAATTTGTAAGAACATCTGGATATAGAAAATACAATCTTGTTGATGTTAGAATTAACCCATTTGTTTATTATCCAAGATCTGGAAAACTGGTTTATAATTCTGAAATTAGTATTTATGTTAAATACACTTACCCAGAAGATTACTCAGTAGATAAAATTATGGTTGATTATGTACCTCAAACAGAAAAAATTGCTGAAAAAATAATTTTAAATTACAATCAAGCCAAGCAGTGGTATCCAAATACTTCGTCAGGTAGAAATTCTTATGATTTTGTTATTATTACACTTGACTCGCTTACCTCATCAGTAACTTCATTAGTGGATTGGGAAACAGTTAAAGGAAGAAGCGTTAATGTTGTTACAACATCCTGGATAAATACAAATTATGAAGGTTATGATTTAGCAGAAAAAATTAGAAATTTTTTAAGAGATAAATACCCTTCTGAGCAATGGGGTATTACAGATGTTTGCATTATTGGACATTATGATGATGTACCAATGCGAAGATGCTGGCAAGATACAGGTTATGGAAAACCTGAGACCGATTTTTACTATGCTGAATTAACCAAACCTGATAGCCAATCATGGGATGCAAATGGAAATCATAAATGGGGAGAGGATTCTGATCCTATTGATTTTTATGGGGAAGTCAATGTTGGACGCATCCCTTGGAGTGATCCAACAATTGTTTCTCAGATTTGTGAAAAAACAGTAGCATATGAGCAAAATGATGATGAATCATTTAAGAAAAATATACTTCTTCTTGGTGCATTTTTCTGGCCTGATACAGATAATGCCGTTTTAATGGAATACAAAACAAACCCAAGTTATCATCCATGGATGAGTGATTGGACAAAAACTCGTTTGTATGAGGATGCTCAATCTTCATATCCTTGTGACTATGATTTAAATTATAATAATGTTAAAAGTGTTTGGTCAAGTGGTACATATGCTTTTGTTAACTGGGCGGGTCATGGTTCACCAGATGCTTGTTATGAATACTATCCCTCACAACCTTTTGTTGATACAATTACTTGTAATTTCCTAAGTAATGATTATCCAGCTATAATTTTTGCAGATGCCTGTAGTAATTCTGATACAGATGAATATAATATTGGTCAAGCCATGCTTAAAAGAGGTGGTGTAGGATTCCTTGGTTCAACAAAAGTTGCTTATGGAATGCACG
>JBNVCE010000008.1:0-29301 GCA_050410885.1 Thermoplasmatota archaeon
AAGATCATCTTGAAACATATAAAACAAAAATATTAAAAAGAGTATTTTTGTTAGGTTAGTTTGGGTTTTTTATTTGAATAAAAACAAAAATATTGTTATAATTGGTTGTGGTGCTGCCGGCGGAACAGCTGCTCAGTTTGCAAGAAAAACAGATAGAAAATGTTCAATAACTATTTTTGAAAAAGGAGAGTATCCACAGTATTCTAAATGTGGTTTACCCTATGCTATCTCTGGTGATGTTAAAGATTTTCAAGACCTTATCGAATTTACAAGTGAATGGTTTAAAAAGGCAAATATAGATTTATTGCTTGACACAACAGTTGAAAAAATAGATACAAACAATCAAGTAATAATTGCTAAAAAAAATAATGATACTTTTGAGAAACCATATGATTCTTTAATAATAGCAACAGGGGCAATACCGTCAATGCCACCAATTGAAAACATTTATGAAAACAATAAACTTGTAAATGGTGTATTTGTTTTAAGAACTATCAATGATGCAAAAAAGATTTCTTCATATATAAAAAAAGGTAAAAATGCTGTTATTATTGGTGCAGGATTTATTGGTCTTGAAATGGCTGATTGTCTTTTTAAAAAAGAAATGAAAATTTCAATAGTTGAAGCCTTGCCATGGGTTTTACCAAACACATTTGATGAAGACATGGCAAGTATTATTTATGAAAATTTATCAAAAAATATTGATATTTTTACAAACAATCTTGTTACAAAAATTGGAAGTAAATCAGGGAAAATTTATAAATTGTTTATAAAAAATAATAAGACAAATGAAGAAAGAGAACTTCCTGTTGATCTTTTGATTATAGCAACAGGGTGCAAACCTGAAACATCTCTTGCGGAAAAAGCAGGTTGTAAACTTGGGAAGAAAAAGCATATTATTGTTAATAACAAATGTGAAACATCCATTGATAATGTTTATGCTGCTGGTGATTGTACTGAGTATGTTGATTTTGTAACAAAAAAACCGGTTCCAATAGGTCTGGGTAGTATTGCTGTTAGGCAGGCTATTGCTGCTGGTGTAAATGCTGCCGATGGGGTTTATCAATTACCAGATGGTGTTCTGCAGGCTTGTACGTCAGAATTTTTTGGAATTGAAGTTGCTGCTGTTGGGCCTTCTATTGATAGTCTAAAACAGTTGTCTTTAGCATCAGGTAGACTTACAGGTTATTCCCGTTCGCATTATTTTCCTGGTGGTAAAAACATTACTATTAAGGTCTTTGTTGATGAAAAAACAGGTAAAATTATTGCTGCACAAGCCATTGGAGACAAGGCGGCAAAGAGAATCAACACATTTGGTTGTGCTATATTAAATAATATGGATATCAACTCTTTTAAAAAACTTGAAACAACCTATGCACCACCAATTGCACCAACTCTTGATGTAGAAACTCTTGTATGTGATATTGTTTCTATGAAAATTAATCGTAAACGTTAAAATGAAAATTTTACATATTGCCGATACACATTTAGGCTATTCCGCCTATCGTAAAACAACAGAAGAAAGTATTAATCAGCGTGAGATAGATATTTACAATGCATTTGAGGATTTTATAGACTATGCAATAAAAACAAAACCTGATCTTATTATCCATGCAGGTGATTTATTTGATTCTGTAAGACCAAACAACAGGGCAATAACTTTTGCAATAAACCAGTTATTAAGACTTTCAAAACAAAAAATACCATTTTTGGTAATTGCTGGAAACCATGAACACCCAAAATTAAAAGAAACAGGTCATATTTTTAGCATTTTTGACCACATTGAATACATCTATCCAGTTTATAATGCTGAATATGAGATGAAATCATTTGAGTTTAATCATAAAAAGATAAACGTTCACGCAATTCCTCAATGTGAAATTAAACAAGAGTTTAATAAACAGTTGAAAAAAATAAAAACAGACTCTTTCGCAGATTATAACATCCTTGTTGCCCATGGTGCTGTTGCTGGTATTAACATATTTACAATGAATGAATTTAATGAGTTGATAATACCGGTAAAGGCTTTTAGTAACAACTTTGATTATATTGCTCTTGGTCATTATCATAAGTTTACCAAACTTGCTGATAATGTTTTTTATTCTGGTTCAACCGAACGTTTTACTTTTGTGGATGCAAATGATAAAAAAGGATTCATTGAAATAGAGTTAAAAGACAAAAACATAAAACCAAAGTTTATTGAAATAAAAGTTAGACCAATGATTGATGTGCAACCAATTGATTGTTTAAATCTAAAATTAGAAGAAATCATGAAAAAAATAAAAGAAAAAATAAAAGAGATAGATCCAAAAGAAAAAATATTTCGAATAACACTTGAAAACATACCTGCCCATATTTACAGAGTGATTGATTTTCATGAAATTAAAAAATTAAGTGATAAAGCCATTCACTTTGAAATAAAGGCAGATATAGTAAATGAAGACGGAACAAAAACCATGTTTTCTTCTAAAATAGTTTCTTTAGCAAATGAATATAAAAAATTTATTGAACATCAAAATTTAAAAGAAAAAGATACTCTACTAAAACTTGGATTAGACTACATTGAAAAAATTGAATCAAGCTCAGAGGGTAAATGATATTAAAATCTTTGACATTAAAAAATTATAGAAAATTCAAGGATGTGACCATTGAATTCCCAGATGGTGTAACAGGTGTGGTTGGGTTAAATGGTGTTGGTAAATCAACAATTTTTGAATCAGTTGCATTTGCAATATACGGTTATGTTGCAGCAAGAACTTCTGTTGATCAAATAAAAAGACAAGGAGCTGCACATTCAGATTCATGTTTTGTTGAGCTGGAGTTTATTTTTGAAGGTGATAATTACAAGATTGTTAGACAATTAAGCGGGAAAGCTTTAACTGCCTCTGCAGTTGCCACTGTTAATGGTAAAATAGTTGCAACTGGTGCTGAAACTGTTAGTAATTATTTTCAAAACAAGCTTGGTATGGATTTTAGATCATTTTTCACATCAATTTTTGCTAAACAAAAAGAACTTAACTCACTTTCTCAAATGGTTGCTAGTGAAAGAAGACCTTTAATTCTGAAAATGCTTGGGATTGACTCTCTAGATGATGTGATAAAAGAAATAAAATCAGATAAAAAGGAAAAAGATAACCTAATTGAAAGATTAAATCATGAACTAGTTGATGAAAATGGGAAAGATAAAATTAGCTTTTACAAAGAAGAGATCACAAAACTAGAAAAAAAACAAAAAGAAAACAAACTGTCAATAAAAACAACAAAAAATAAAATCCAAATTTTGAAAAAAGAATTGGAAAAACTTTTAGAAGATTTTAAAAAAAATAAAAACGAATATGAAAAAATCAAGAATAAAAAAGAAATTCTTACTGAGAAAAAAATCCTTTTTGAAGAAAAAGAAGGTATATTAAAAGATATAAAAAATTTATCTTTAGAAATTCAGGAAAGACAAAAAAATATTGAACAACAAAACAAAAAATTAGAAAATTTCAAGGATGTGGAAAAACAACTTGAATCAACCAAAAAAAGATTGGATGAATTATATTTAGAAATAGAGGAACTGGTTAAAAAAATAGAACAGAAAAAAACCATTGTTTCTGGAGTTAAAAAAGAGATAAATGAGATTGATTTAAAAAATAAAAAAATACTAGAACTTGGCCCAAAAGCAAAATGTCCAACCTGTGAAAGGGTACTTGCTGAGCAGTATGAAACCCTTTTGAAAAAATTTAATGAAGAAAAGAAAAACAAAGAAAATGAGGTTTTAATTTATTTAAAAGAAGTTAGTTTACTTGAGGAAAAAAAGGATAAACTATTACGCGAAGAACAGGCTTTTGAAAAAAAGAGAAACTATTTAGAAAACCAATTTCAGGAAATAACAAAAATTCAAACAACAATAAAAAATCTTTCTAAAGAATTAGAAAAAGAAAAAAACAATTTAAAATCAAAACAACAAAGACTAAAGGAACGTGAATCAATAAAATTTGACATAAATGAGTATAATAAAATTATTCATGAAACTGAAATGTTTTATAATAAATACCAAGAGTCTTTAGAAAAAAAGGATAACAAAAAGGATGAATTAAACACTGTGAATCTGGAGCTACAAAAAAAGGAAAGTGATGACAAATTAATAACCCAAAATATTAATAGTTTTAAAGAAAAGATTCAAGAATTACAAAGATATTTAACAAAAATAAAACAAGAAAAAATATCTTCTAATAATCTTGCAATGCTTTCAGAGGTTATGTCTGATTTTAGAACACATTTGATTTCGCGAATCAGACCTATATTAGCATCATATTCATCAGATTTTTTTCGTCAGTTAACAGATGGAAAATACAGTGAGCTTGAACTTGATGAAAATTATAATATTTTAGTCTATGATAATGGGAATGCCTTTAAGATTGAACGTTTTTCTGGCGGAGAAGAAGATTTGGCTAATCTTTGTTTACGTTTAGCTATTTCTGAGGTTATAACTGAGCGTGCAGGTGGTGTTTTCAATTTCATTATACTTGATGAGATTTTTGGTTCACAGGATATTTATAGACGTCAAAATATCTTAAAAGCACTTAACAGTTTATCATCAAAATTCAGACAGATTTTCTTAATAACCCATATTGATGATGTTAAAAATGACATGGAAAACATTATTTTTGTTTATGAAAACGAAGATGGAACAAGCTCAGTAAAAATACAATAAAAAAAAAAGAAAAAATTTTTTTTATTATTTAAACAAAAATCTTTTTTTATTTTTTGGTTTTTTCTGAGTCGGCTCTTGATTTGTCGGTGTTTGTTTAGTCATGGTACTTGTTTGACTAATAGGCGGAACTGTTGAGAATAATTTTTCAAATATTTCTTTGTTTGAGTTATACCATCTTTGCCAGTTTTGGTTTTCCTCTTTTAATCTTGTGCATTCTGCATTTGTTTCTTCATAAAGTTTATACAGTTTTGCCAATCGTTCTTTTTCTTTTTCATATTCAACTGTTACTGCTTCAAATTTATCTTTGAATTCTGCAAAATTTTCCTTTTCTTTCAATTTTAAAATTTGTTTGTTTAAATCCTCTATTATGTGCTCTTTACCAGATATTTCTTTTTTCAAATCATTAATTTCTCTTTCTAATTGATTTTTTATATTGTCAAATTCATCGTATCTTTGTTTGAATTCATCAAATTTCTCAGCTTTTTCTTCATATTCACTTAGTTTTTGTGTAAGGGTATTAATCCTTGCGGTTAGGTCTTGCTCTAGTTGTTTTTTAGCTGCCTCACTTGCTTTCAATCGTTCTTCATACTCAGACATTTTCTTTTCAACAGCTGATAATTCTTCTTCCTGGGATTTATAAGCATCCCAAAGTTTCACTAACCTTTCTTTTTCTTTTTCTAATTCTTCATGATACTTTTTTGCTCCTTCAGCAACCTCTTTCTTCTGTCTTTCTATCTCTGCAATTCTGCTTTCAAATTTTTCTATCATTCCACCGAGGTCTTCAATATCGCTTATAGATAACATTTTTTGAATCCTGGAAAGATCCTCTGTACTTTTTGAGAAAGAATTTCTTATTGTATCTAATTCATTAGAAACAGCTAGTAATCTTTCTTTTAATGAATCAAAATCTTCCATCCCTTTTATTTCCATTGCCATTATTATTTTGGCCTCCCATAATTTGTATAATGCAAGACGAATGATATTGATGCTATTTAAGGATTTTCATAAAATTAAAAAAATAACATTTTTTTTTAATTAAAAATTATTTATTTTTTAAATTACCATTAAACTAATAAACTATAATAAGTATACATGTTTATCAAAAAAACCTCATGCTAGGAGGAATAATCGGATGGGATTATTTAAAAGATTCAGTCTGTCGCATATACTTCAAAAAATTTTTGGTAAAAAACATGCCAAGATAGGAATATACGGGCCACCAAATGTTGGAAAAACAACACTTGCTAATCGTATTCTTCGTGACTGGACTGGTGATATTATGGGTTCTGTTTCTGATATACCTCATGAAACAAGAAGAGCAAAATGGAAAAAGGATGTGAAAATTGAAAATGGTGGTTCCCATTTAATTATGGATATTGTTGATACTCCAGGGATTGCAACAAAGGTTGATTTTAAAGAATTTATGAATGTTTATGGTATGACTAAGGAAGAAGCAAAAACTAGAGCAAAAGAAGCAACAGAAGGAGTTATTGAAGCAATTAAATGGTTAGAAGACATTGACGGTGTTGTACTGGTAATGGATTCCACACAGGATCCTTTTACCCAGGTAAATGTTACCATTCTTGGAAACCTTGAAGCAAGAAATTTACCTGTTATTATTGCCGCAAATAAAATAGATTTAGAAGATTCAAGTCCTGCTACCTTAAAATCTGCTTTTCCTCAACATCCTGTTGTTCCCATTAGTGCGTTAACTGGTTATAATTCTGATAGTCTTTATTCACTCATGATAAAACATTTTAGTAAAAAACACAAAAAAAGATGGAGGTAATCAACTTGATAAAGAAAGAGGAAGGAATTTCATTTAACCTTGTTTCTCGTAATAAACTTGATAAACTTTCAACTGATGAAAAATTAAGATTCATATTAAATGAGGTTAAAAAAGGGAAAATCCTTGTACTGGAGTATGGTTTGACTTCATTGGAACAAACAAATTTAATAGAAAACACAATGAAGGAAATAGAGCATGACACTTTCATTGGCGTTGAAATGGAAGGATACGAACAAGAAAATCCAACATTTTTTCAAAAAATCTTTGGGATAAATAAAAAACCAAGAATCACCATGATTGGTCCAGCAGATTTATTAAAAACTGTTCATAAGGATAATAATATGATTCAAATTAAAATAATACCTGGTAGAGGTGCTAAATAAATAATGCCTCATCAATGTCTTAAATGTGGAAAAATTTTTAAAGAAGGTTCTAACCAGCTTTTAAAAGGATGCCCGGTTTGTAATGGTAATCATTTTTTTTACACAAAAGAACCTTTAAATGAGGAAAAAAGAAAATCATTAAACGAAAAATTAAATAAAGACATTAACTCAAAATTAGTTCAAATTATAAATGATCAAGCAAAAGAATTGGTTAAAGAAACTAATTGGATCAATATTAAAACAGAAGATTTAAATGAAGAAATAGAAAAATTTTTAGCAAAAACAAAAAAAATAATACCAAATAATAAAGAAAACATTGAAATAATCACAGAAGAAAAATACAGGAAAGAAAATATTGAAAAAATTGAGCATGAAACTAGTAAATTTAATGAGCCTGAAACTATAAATATTGAAGAACCTGGTAAATATAGAATTGATGTTAAAGGTCTTTTAGAGCAAGAACCAATAATTATTCAAAAAGATGGTTCATATACAATTCATTTACCTTCAGTTTTTAAAATGATTAATAAAGAAAAAAAGGAATGAATCGTTAAATATTTTTATTAAAGTTTTAATCTTCTGTGTAATTTAACAACAGCTTCAACAGCTGATTTTGCATTATCTATTCTATCTTGTGCTTGTAGCCTTGACATTCCTGGACCTGTGATTCCTAATCCAACTGGTTTTTTGTATTCCACTGATAAATCAGCTATTTTTCTTGTTGCATGCTGAATAACAATATCATCATGCTCTGTTTCTCCTTCTATTACTGCACCAAGTGCAACAACTGCATCAACATCCTTTCTTTCCAGCAGTACTTTTATAGGTAGAGGCATATCAAAAACACCTGGTATTTTAATTACATGTGTTATTTCTGCGCCAAGAAACTGTGCATGTTCTTTTGCTCTTTCCAGCATCATCATTGTTATATCATAATTGTATTCAGAAACAACAGCGCCAATTCTTATTTTTTCTTCTTTATTCATTTTTTTCACTTCCTAATTTTTTAAAGGTCCAACATCTTCAAAACCTTCACGTAAACCCATACCTGCTTTTTTTGTAAGTTTTTCAGGTTTAAACAATAAATTTAAAACATTTAATGCATGCTCCCTTGCACGCCTATTTGCAAGCCAGGCAAGCTCTTTTTCATCTTTTGCTTCATCCTCATAAACAAAAACTTCTATTATGTGTTTGTTACACATAATCTGTGTCTGTAATAAAACAGTACTTGCCTCATGAGCACATTGTTTATCTATTGGTTTTGAGCCCGGCATTCCAAGAGCAATAACAATATCACAATTTTTTTCTTCAAATAATTTTTTACATGCAACAGGTAAATCTTTTATGCCTGGTACAGTGTAACGTACTATCTTAAAACCAGTTCTGTTTGATTTTAACTCATTAATTACTGCTTTTGCCATATCGTATCTTGAAAATGTTGTATCAGCTATACCTATTTTTTTCATTTCTTTTCTATTTTCTCCATATTTTTTTGAAATTTATAAGCTGTAATTATTTTACTTATTATCTTCCTTGTACCCTCTAAATCACTTCCACCTTTAAACTCAGAAAGTCTCACAACCTTTGCATTAATTTTCCGTTTCTTCAACTGTTTTTTTATCTCTTCTTCGTTGTGTATTTGATCGTAACCAAGTGCTATGATATCTGGTTTTATTTCCTTTACAATTTCATAAATATCATCTTCATGTCCAAGGTATGCTTCATCAACTACTTTTAATTCTTTAATAATTTTAAGCCGTACTTTTTCTGGATTTATTGGTTCATGTTTTAATTTTCTAACAGTTGAATCTGTTGCCACAACAACAACTAAGGTGTCCCCGAGTTTTTTTGCTTCTTTTAAGTAGTATATATGTCCCATGTGTAAAATGTCAAAAGCTCCTGTAGCCATTACCTTGACCATTTTTCCATGCCTCTATTATTTCTTTGCCTTCTAAAAAAACAAGATTATGATTTTCTGCATATTCTTTTGCTTTTTCTTTTTGTAAGGCTTTTCCATTATCGCTCATAATTTCGCAACCTGATCCGACAGGAGTTAAATTAGCCATTTTTAGCATGGATATAGTTAACTCAGTATGTCCTCTTCTTTGGTCAAGAAGTTTTTCTGATGCTATACATATTGGTACATGCCCTGGTGAACGGAATTCTTTTCCAAAAAGATTGGTTGCAAGACCATTATTGAGTTTTTCAGTTTTTTTTACAAGCTCAGCAAATTTTCTCATGGTTAAACTACGGTCTATATCAGTAATGCCAGTGAATGTTTTTCTGTGGTTGATATAAAGTGAAAATGATGATTTGGTATCATAAGGTATATCATTTGGGATAAGTGCTTTTAAAACAGGATAATTATTTTTTATTTCTGAATATAAATCAGATAGAAACGGAAGTTTTAATTTATTGGCAATTTCTTTTGAAATCATTAGAAATATTAGCCCGCCGCCGTCTTTTCTCATTATTTTTATTGAATCTGGTGTTATAAATTCTGATGCCATTATTAAATCTGTTTCAGACTCTCTGCTGTCATCATCGAAGATAAGAATAAATTTTCCTTGTCTAAGCTCTGATATAGCTTTTTTAATATTGTTTATAAAATTCACCCAGCAGTAAAATAGCAACTATTAAAATAAATTTTGGGTTGTTACTCAGAAATTGGTTGATTAGTTTTTGCTCTATTTTTAGATGAAAGATGCCTTGTTATATATCCAGCTATCCGGTTTCGCAACAAATTACTTCCAACGTCTGTTAGTTCAGCCACTTTTTGTTTATTATGTTGGAAATCTCCTTGAACAAATTGATCTGGAAAACTCTCAACAAGATTCAGTGCAATATTTTTAATGAAAGTCTGTCTAATATTTCCCAGTTTATCACCTTTTATATTAAGAAACTCGGAATATTATATGTTATATAAATACACTTTGGTTAATAATCTCATTCTATAATAAATTAAAACTGTTTTCAACAATTATAAATAATAGAAAATATATGAGAAAAAATTGAGGTGTGGGATAATTCCAACAAAAAAATTATCAATAAAACTAATTGCAATGAAAAAACTAAATGAGTTAGAAGAGTTTGCAATAGAAAGCAATGTTGTAAGAAAAATCTGGACTATGGTAAATAATTCTTCTTTATACAATTTTATTACAAGAAAAATAAATGAATTCCGTGACCTAAAATTAATTAATGAAATAAAAAATGATGAAGTTCCAAAACATGTAGCAATTATCATGGATGGAAACAGACGTTTTGCAAAAGAATTAGGACTTCCACCAGATACTGGTCATCTATTTGGAAGGGATAAATTAGAAGAAGTTTTAGAATGGTGTTTTGATCTTGGAATTAAGAATCTAACTGTTTATGCTTTTTCAACCGAGAACTTTAATAGGTATGATAATGAGGTAAAAAATCTGATGAACTTGTGTAGAAAGGAGCTAGAAAAAGCATCTAAAGATTCACGTATACATAAAAACCAGGTTAAAATAAGAGTGATTGGTCGTCTTGATTTACTACCTGATGATATCTCAAAAGCAGCATTAAATGTAATGAACAAGACAAAAAATTATGACAAATATTCATTAAACATTGCTATTGCATATGGAGGAAGAGAAGAAATAATACAAGCAATTAAAAAAATAGCATCAGATGTAAAAATAAATAAACTAAAAATTGAGGATATAAAAGAATCAATTGTCTCAAAATATTTGTACACTAATGGATTACCAGATCCAGATTTGGTTCTTAGAACCTCAGGCGAGGAAAGAATTTCAAACTTTCTTTTATGGCAACTTGCTTATTCAGAATTATATTTTTCAGATGTTTATTGGCCAGCATTTCAAAAAAGAGATTTTTTAAAGGCTATAAGAACATGCCAGCAAAGAAAAAGACGATTTGGGAAATAAAATCAATCATCATTTAAATCATTTGATTCTTCTTCCTTTTCTATATCATCTGCAATTTTCGAAAGTTTAAGAAACTGGCAATAAAAAAAATAAAAAATTACAGAAATTGCTAGCATAATTATTGAAAATGCAAGAATTGAATCTGGGTAGCTTGTTTGTGAAAAATTATATAACTGTTTTGCAAATCCTAAACTTTTTTCATCAAAAAATAATATAACAAGTTTGAAAAAAATATAAATTAAAACAAGAATAATACCAATTGATAAAAATATTTTATAAAAAAAACCTGTTTTTAAATCATTATTTAATGAAAAATATCTTTTTTTTATCATAAATATCATAAAAATTTATTATCAACTAGAGGAAGAGGTGTTTGAGAGATTCAGAGCATTTTGAACTTTACTTTGTAATTCATTTAATTTCTCTTTAGTTCTACCTTCTTGTTTTTCGAGTGTGTTTTTTCTAAGTTCTAAACTTTCTTTATTGGTTTTTAATTCTTTTACAACCTCATTTTTATCCTTAGTTTTTATTAATATAGCTCCAACACTTTTATAAATAGGTGTTTTTTCATCTGTTTTTTCTAGCTCTTCTAAAGCTTCATCTATCTCTTTTAATCTTAATTCAACTTGATGACGTTGCTGAATTATCATTTGTAACTGCATTCTCATTTGTTGAAGTCTATTTATTTGATCCTGTAATTGTTTTGGTATCTCTTCTTCTGCCATAATTTTTTTCTCCAATTTTTTTGTAATACGATGTTTTCCATTTAAAGCTATTGTATTACGCAGATGCATTAAAATTAAGAATTGTTAATTTATAAATTAACCATTTTTTAAATAAATTGTATTAATTTATTATCCTTATTTTTTAAGCTACAAATATTTTTATTTAAATAATTTAAATAATAATATATAGTTGTTTTAAATATAATGGAAAATATTAAATAGAAAGATGTAAATATCAAAAGCTAACGATTATTATCTTTAATGGGGGATAAAAAATGAAAAAAAATGATAAAATTATTGTTGTTTTAGGAGTAATCATATTAATTTTAGCATCTATTGGTATTTATTTTTGGGCTCCAGAAGAAATTGGAGCTAAAACAGCTAACATAAATGAATTTATTAGTATCACTGGAAACCTAAAATATTTACCAGATTACATAACAGTTTCTGATAAAGATCCTTTTTATCCACTAATTGCAACACCATTAGCAGTCAATTATGATAAAAATGGTGAACAAACAATAATACCTCTTTATGTTATGAACATAGAAAATCCGTCTCAGGCTATTAAAAATGTACAAGATTTAATTAATAGTGTTAGAAAAGACGAAATAATTAAAGATGATGAATCTGCTAAAAATGCTTCTTTGAGACTTGCTCAAAAATACTGGGAAAATAGTGAAGCAGCTTTAATCATTGAATATAATCAATCTGGATATAATTTAGGTGTAATAGCAACACCTTTGGCTTCTTATCTTAGAATCCCAGTTATTGTAACAGAAAAAATAGATTCAGAGGTTACAAATATTCTAAATGAGCTTGATGTTAAAAAAACTATTGTTATAGGAGAAAACATACAGGGATTTGGAAATGTTATCAGATTTACAACAATTGATGATATCATTAATGTATCTATTCAAATAGTTCAAGATAAATTTAAACAAGAAATCGATTATATAACTATTACAAATCCAATTGATGCTTGGCCTCCTGCAGTTTTAGATAGTGTATCATATTCTTTTGGACCAATGACAATTCCATCTGGATCCAGTACTTTTCTTGGTCAAGCAATAACTAAGGGAGGATACAATATTCTTGGTACCTTTAAAATACCTAAGGATTATGATTATGCATTAATCAAATTCGAAGGGATTAATCTTGATTATAAAAATGTTGACAATTTTGGAGATTATGTAACATTTCGTGTTGGAGCAAATCTAGATGATATACCTTCTGAATTAAAAATAACTGAGGCAATTTCTGTTTCAACAAGCACAGGCGGTGTTGGTGAAAGGGACAAAAATGGAAATTTAATCCGTGACGTCGTCTATAGTGAATCTGTATTGTATGGACGAGGGGGTGTTGAATATACAATTAGATGCAAAGGTCAATGGTTACTAAATAGGTATGGAAATGTTGCAGCAAATGTGGTTATAGAAAAACTTGAAAACCCGGTATATCCCATGATGAAAAATATTTCATCCCTTGCACCTTATCTAACTGCTTATCACAAGGGAATTATTTTTGGTAAACCAGAATTTGCCTTCACAGTTGATGACAATATATTAACAGAACAAGGAGAAAAATCTCCAGGTTTTTACATGCCTAGAAAAAATCCTCGGATTGTTTATAAATCAAATGCTCATATTTATGATGTTATTCATAAACCATTAAATGAATTACTTGCAAGACTTGCTGGAATTACATTAAAGGATGATAGAGACTTAAAAGTTTTACGTGATCATTATGCTGAGTCACCAGTTTATATTGCACTTGTTGGTGGTGCAACAGTTATACCAAATTATATTTATCAAAATTATGTAGAACCTGTGGATTACTGGGAGGGGCAATATTCATGGGGTGTTGGTACTCCAAGTGATGTAATATATGGAGATATTGATCCTTTACCTTATGTTTGGGATAACATTGCAAATGATATTTTCTCTCAATACCCTTATCAGGAAAATATAGTTGGTAGAATAACTGGTTGGGATGCTCAGGATGCATGTGCATTGATTTTAAGAAGCATTTTTTACAATGAAATCATAAAAAACATGGAAGCTTGGAAAAATAGTTTTACGATTTTAGTTGGTGCAGGTCAAGATTTCAGGCAGCCTCTTATAAGATTCCCAATTGCAAAAATATTTGGTGCAGCTTATCCTGGCGAGCCAATGAAAATGTGGACCGGTTACGGGGAATTTTCCATCAAAGCTACAATAGAAAAACTTGCAAAACCTTTAGGTTTTAGATATATTTATCAAGCCTTTGCAGAAAAAGCTCAAAGGGAAGGTTTCAGTAATGAAGATTTAAAGAAAATAAAATATGAAACAAATATGATAAATAAACTATTTTTCCGTGTACCATTTATGGAAAAAATAATTGGTGACAATTATGTTGTAGGCGGGGAATTAATGAAAAAAAGTAACTTTATTTTTGTAAATGGGCATGGAAACATGGCTATTTTAGCCATGGATGGAATTGATTTAACAGCTGCTGGTTTTGGAGGACCTGTTATACAGTTTATATTAAAAAAGATACTGGAGGTGGTAAGTCCATATACAGGACCTGGTGCATCATTGGCTTCACATGGACAATATAACACAAGAGAAGTTCCAGTAATGGATTTAGGGCCATCTTTTATGTGGCTTGAAAGTTGCATTTGCGGGAAAATAGATGGAATGTATCCACAAAACAGTCTTGGGCAAGCATTCCTGCATGCAGGTCTTGCTGCTCTTATTGCTTCACCAACAGGATCTAACATTGCTGGTGGATATCTTGAACCAAAGAACTTTAAATGGGATACTCCTTTGTCTGTTTTAAAAGCTTATATAAAGACAAAACTTAACGCAAGAAAAGGTATTTACCCAGATCAACACTTTGGTTTCTTAATTTACAATGATCTTTGTTTTGAAATAAAAAAAGATGGTGATACTATTGGTAGAGCTTTTAGAGATGCAAAGAACAAGTATCTTCCTCAGGATGCTTCATGGAAGCTGTGGTGGTCACCACCACTTATAAAAACAGGGGATTACCTAGAAGATATCAAAATTTTCAACACATATTATGATAGAATGAAAAACCAGGCATTAGAAGATCCCTATATGCTGAAAAATAAGTATACAACATTCCAAGAGTACATGCTGTTTGGTGATCCAGCCTTAAAACTTTACATACCTGATTAATTAATTTAATTTTTTTATTCCATTTTTTTATTTATAAATTTTTCAACAAATTTATTAAAGATGATTAAATAAAATAATAAATTATTTATTCTAATATATTATATACATAAATAATATATACACAAGAATAACATATTAATTCACAAATTTAATTGGGGGAACTTAATGAAAAAAAGATCAATTGGACTAAGCTGTTTTATAATTTTTATTATATTAATATCAACCTTAGTTAATATAATACCTGTTACTTTTGCAGAAAAAATTGATACAGTTAAAGGCTTTGACAAGGGTCCTTCTTATAAAACTGTTGTTCCATTAAAAAAATTAACATTTGTAAACTTTGATGAGGAAAGCTATTTGGATGATTATGCTTATCTTTCTGCTGTTCCAACAACTGTTTTTAACAATGGAGAGAAACTTTTTTCCTATCCATTATTGTTTTATCAAGACGAGTATCCAATAAATGATTACATAGAAAAATCGCTAAATGCAAGAGAAGGCATAGACTATTTCATGGAAGATTGGATGGGCTACTGTAATGGTCAACTGGATCAAATGACATTAATCAATGTACCTAAACAGAAGTTAGATTCAAGTTGGAAGGCAAAACAATATAATTTAATTAATGGAGAAAATCCTTATGATATTGCTAACCAATTAGCATTACAAGATTGGTCTTATTCAGATAATGCAGTAATAGCGGTTATTCAAGACCAATTTGAGAATCTGAAAATCAAAAATACAACTTATAAAATTCAAGGGGTTATACCTTCTTCTAAAATACGTAAAGAACCAACCTTTGAATTGAAACAGACAAATTCATTTAATCCTGTATTTCATGAATTTACTGTTCCTGAGGGATACAAATATATACTTGCTGAGGCTTGGTGGAATCTTTTATTTTCCCCTGCTTTATTAGTTATGATACCAACAGGTGATCCAGATTTACAATTGTACTGTAAAAAAGATGATTTTTGGATGCAATCTACAGCATCATCAAAATGGAATGTTTTATCTGGTTACCAAGGCCGTGAATATACGCATACTAGAGTTTATAATCCAGGACCTTGGAGAATTAGTATAACAGATGTTCCGACTAAAGGTAGTGCGCCTGCAGTCCGTGGAGGTCCTCTTGGAATTTTTAAACTCCAAGGTTCACTTTTAAAAGCCCTTTTACCAAAAGTCACATATTATGTAGACGTAACAATGTATCCAGGAATAGATATAAAATTACCAGAAAATCCACCTTTTGGTTGTAGAAACGCTGAATTTACTTTAAAATGGAATAACCCACAAGTAAATCTTGGTTTTTCATTAATAGGTCCTAGTGGTGAAGTGATTTTAACTGAAGTTAATCAAGAAAAAACCGGTTTTACAAAAATGCATATAAACCAATTAGGTGAATGTCTTAATGGTGAAAACTACACAATTTGTGTTTTTGCACTTAATGATGTTTATAATATTGATTTTGAAATAGAGTACAGTTGGCAGCAGAACATGACAAAAGATGAATCCTTTTCTTTAACATCTGCAACTGAAGGTGCTGTTCTTGCCAGCACATTAAATGCACCATTATTATATGTATCAAATACAAAGTTACAACAAAAAACTGTTGATGTACTTTATAAACTTGGTGTTGAAAATATTTACATTGTAGACTTGGGTGGAGGTTTATCAAAAAGTCTTAAAGAAGAGCTTGAAAATATTGCTACTATTAAAGAATACTACAAGGAACCTAAACAAATATACAATGCAATCTGCAATATAACAAATAGTAATGATGTGATTTTTTCAACTGTTGATCCATGGACATATTGGTACATAGGTTTTAAATACGAAGACATCAAACCAGCAGGTGAAACAAAAGCAGGATTGTTTATAGGGCCTGCAGCTTATGTTGCTGCTCATCATGGAGCACCTGTTCTTATTATTGATAATCATCCTGAGCTTTCATCAGCTGTTGTTTGGCATAATGAGTTTTGGAGAAGATATTCAGGTTCCAGGTTAGAAAATGAGCCATCGGTTGCTGAAATGGTTTTAACAGGAAAACGCATTTATAATTTTTTAAAGGAATATGGTTTTGATAAACCAGGACCTGAAACAATCATTACTGTTGCTGATCAATATGATATAGGGGTTTCTTGGGATCGGATCTTCCCTGGTGCTGCTAATCCTGGAAGATTCTGTGGTTCACCAGTGGATACTGCTTATTGGATTTCAAGAAATATTTTTTATCCTGTTTTAATTTTTGAAAACCCTGCAATCAATGGTAAAGTTTCGTTAATAAACGGTAGTATAAGTTCAAGACAAGGTATAAGAGGCTTATTTAAAAAGCCATTTTTAAACACACTTGTAATAAAAAAAGACTCCCAAGAAGAAGAGTTTGAGTATCCTGTACTGTGTTCATTTATTGGTTATGAACATCGTTTTAATGAAAGAGCAAGTAAATATTATGGCATGAAATACCAAACAGCAGATGGTTTAATTCCTGGAGAAACAGTAACTCTAGAAGCAATAGATCAAGGCTCAATTAAAAAATACACTGGAAAAGATGGTAGTTATTTTCCAGATATAAGCTTAACCGATGTTTTACCTTTTTACCTTGAAAAAGGAGGTTATGACGTTGTTTATTCAACAAAACTGGAAGCAGTAACAGATAATCTTAACAAAGGTGTGATTTTGTGGAATCATGCATCACATGGAAATGAACAAAATGGCGGATCTACCTTGTTTTGGGATCCAGCAACAAAATTTAAACAACAGTCATTTGTGATAAGATTATTAAACAGATTTTTTGGAACTGTAAAAGAGGATAATCCTTGGAGAGGATACGAATGGTATCTTGGTTCCACAGAAGAACCTGATACAATGTCAATGGATATAAAAGGTGCTATACCTTTTACAAACATTAGACCTCCTGGTTTACCTGCTTTTGGATTGGATTGGTTATTATCTCGTAAACCATTTAGAGAAATGCTAAATAAATTAATACCAGTAATAGACCCATTTAAAACAGAAAATCTAAAGGATGGTGTAATAGGTGCATTTGCTTTTGGTTTATACACATATGACTGGAAAAACGTTACAGTTATTGAAAGCCTTTTAAAAAATCTTCATTCAGTAGGTTTTATAACCAGTATATGTGAAACATCTAACACTTACTTCCATTTAACTCTTATTAGACACGGTTCTGTTTTTCAAGTTCAAGATCCCTGGCCGACATCCTGGTATGGTACAATTTGGCAACAATCTATTTCCCGTGATATTATACTGGGTGATACTGTTGGGGAGGCTTACACAAAAGGAATAAGTCATGTTGGTATTCTGTACATATCAGAACCACCTCAATGGTGGTGGGATTTATCAGAAAATGTTGTGTATTTTGGTGATCCAGATTTACGTATGTACGTTCCTTCTACTAAATACAGTGATGCTAATTACTGGGAAAAACAGGATACAAAACCATTGAAATATGATGCAGAAATATTAATAAATGGTCACATGCCTTTTGGCGCAACAGTTTATCCAAAGGAAAAGAAACCTTTAACATTCTGGCAACAGTATCAATTTGTGTTAATAATATTAGTAATAATATTCATTCTAATCATAATTGCAATTGCTTTGCCAAAAAAGAAAAGGTGAAATTAAAAAAATTTTTTAAATAAGTTATTGAACAACAGCACAGTTAAGTTCTTCTTTTTTTTCAAATATTTTTGCAACTGATACAACCTTGTCTCCCTCGTTTAACCTCATAATGGTTACTCCCATGGTGTTTCTACCTTGGATCCTGATGTCTTTAACAGGAATTCTTACCATCATACCGTGTTTACTTGTAAGCATTATCTCGTCATTATCTGTTACATCTTTTACAAAAATTACCTTACCGTTTCTTTCATTAGTGATAATTGTTTTAACACCTTTGCTGCCTCTATGAGTTTTTCTATAATTATTAATATAAGATCTTTTTCCAAAACCGTTTTCTGTTATAGTAAGAAGTGTCCCTTCTTCTTCAACTGTTTCCATTGAAACAACTTTATCACCTTTTTTAAGCCTAATACCGATAACACCTGTTGCTACACGGCCCATGGGTCGTACTTCTTTTTCATCAAATCTGCATGCTTGACCATTTGCTGTTGCTATCATGATTGTTTTTTTACCATCTGATAATTTTGTACTAACTAGTTCATCGCCTTCATTCAGGTTTATAGCTTTAATTCCGTTAATTCTTATATTAGAATATGCAGAAAGAACTGTTTTTTTAATTCTTCCATTCTTTGTTACGAAAACAAGATAATGTTTATCATCAAATTCATGTATTGGAATTGCTGTTTCAACATATTCCCCTTCTTCTAATCTTGGTAAAAGATTAATAATTGCTTTTCCTTTAGCATGTCTTCCACCTTCTGGTATCTTATATGCTTTCAACCAGTAAGCTTTTCCGAAATTTGTGAAAAACATGATATAATCATGGGTTGATGTAACAAAAGAGTCTACCACAACATCTTCTTCTTTTGTATCCATCCCAATTAAACCTTTTCCACCACGATGCTGGGTTTTGTATGTTTCACATGGAATACGTTTTATATAACCACTGTCTGTTATTGTAACAACAACATCCTGCACAGGGATTAAATCCTCAATTTCTATTTCTGCTTCTCCTTCAACAATTTCTGTTCTTCGTTCATCACCAAATTGTTGTTTAATTTCTAACAACTCTTTTTTTATTTCATTTAAAATATTTTTTTTGTCACTTAAAAGTAGCTGCAGGTTTTCAATAAGTTTTTTTGTTTCATTGTAATCATTTTCCACAGATTCAATCTCTATACCAGTTAACTTCTGCAGTCTCATATCCAAAATAGCTTTTGCTTGTAATTCTGATAAACCAAAGCGTTCCATCAAACGGTTTTTAGCTTCATCAACTTGTTTACTACTACGGATTATCTTAATTACTTCATCAATATTTTTAAGCGCAATCATTAATCCTTCTAAAATATGAATTTTTTCCTGCGCTTTTCTTAGATCATATTTTGTCCTACGTGTTATTATCTCAATTCTGAATTCAACATAATGCTGGATAAGTTCTTTTAAAGTTAGTACTTTTGGCTCACCATTTACAATAGCTAGATTCAATACACCAAAGGTTGATTGCATTTCCGTATGCTCAAAAAGTTGATTTAAAACAACATCTTCTATAGCATCACGTTTTAATTCAATGACAATACGCATACCTTTACGATCACTTTCATCACGTAAATCAGAAATACCCTCAATTTTTTTTTCTTTTACCAGCTCAGCAATGGTTTTTAAAAGATTTGCCTTGTTTACCAAATATGGAAGCTCTGTTACAATGATTTGTTTTCTATCTTTTACTTCCTCAATATGGGTTTTTGCTCTGATTCTAATTAAACCTTTACCAGTTGAATAAGCACTTAAAATACCTTCACGACCATAAATTATGCCACCTGTTGGAAAATCAGGACCTTTTATAATACTCATTAAACTTGAATTTGTAATCTGGGGATCATCAATAAAACTAATAATACCATCAACAACCTCGCATAAATTATGAGGAGGCATATTAGTAGCCATACCAACAGCAATACCTGAAGAGCCATTAACCAAAAGATTAGGTAAAACAGCAGGTAGTACAACAGGCTCTTTTAACGATCCATCAAAATTATCCCTCCACTCAACAGTTTCCATGTCAATATCCTGCAGCATGAGCTTAGCAATTTTTGACATACGTGCTTCTGTATTATGGTTAATAAACCCATTTGCAATATATGAATGACATCCACTATCAACTCTGAGTGAATATACGTTTTTTTCTATGTTTGTGGTTTTAATTTTTTTTACTTTGTCGAAAAAATATTCATATCTAAGAATTTCATCAATTAATTTTTGATCTTTTAAATCAAGTTTTTTAATTAAAATATCATAGTTTTTTCGAAGGTTATTATATCCATCAAAACTATTTTTTATAAAGAAATCTCCTTTGTATTTAGAACGTAAATAATCGTTTAAGAATGGAATAAAATCATTTTTACTCATTTTGCTTGTATTCAGTTTAATTATTTTTTCTAAAAGTCTTTGTTTTTTTGAACAAGAAAAACCAATTTGTTCCCAGAATTTTTTAATATCCGTAACATCAGATATTATCAATTTGTAACATTTGTTTCGTTTATCTAAATGGGAGTTTGTGGTGACAATACCAAAGTTTAGCAAAACTGTTTTAAGTTGTTTAATAAGTTTTTTACTTTTTGAACTATAATTCAATTCAATTGATTTTCCGCCATGGCGTTTATCAATTTTATATATTACAGAACCGTCACCCTCAAATAAACTACATAAAAAACTGGCTAAGCATTTTTTATTTGATTGAAGTACAGTATGTGGAATTTCCTTGTTTTCAGAAACTGTTGGTGAAAGGCCAATATTTTTCAAAAATTCAACAACTTGTTTATGATAAATGCTGAATTCAATGCATTTAGACTTGGTTAATTTTCTTTCATATAACTTAATTCCTGGGAATAAATTTAGTACTGCTTTTTTAACCTGATTATAAAACTCTATATCTGTGTTATTGAACAGGATTTGTTTATTATGAAAACTACCATCAGATATCAAGGCTCCAAGAAGAAACGCTAGTTCCTCATTCATCATTTCTGGCAATGAAAAAGTTTTAACTTTTTTTCTAAGATTAGGATAATATTCTTTAAGTTCAATATTTTTATTAGGGAAAAACTGTGTTGATCTGCTTAAAACTACGTAATCATTTTCATTAACATTTTCTAGTTTTTTCCATTTTAAATGAGGAAAATCGTTATCATATATCCAAACAACAATAGGATGATTATATGATCCTTCAAGTTCATAACCATGATTCGTGACAAGATAAATTGTAGGATGCATACCTGAATTGAAAAACTTTGAGGCATGTATCTTTTGTTTTTGATAATTTAATACATGTAAATTAATGTCAGATTCTACATCAGATGCTATATCTTTAATCTCTGTTAACCCTTTATCAGATAATACTATGGTATCCCCAGTGACACAATATCTCATTGCTGCTGGTGAATCACCATCAATTGAACCAAAATTACCTTGTCCATCAACTAGTTTATACCTCATTGAGAAATCCTGAGCCATTCTCACAAGAGAGTCATATACCGCTTGATCACCATGAGGATGATATCGTCCAAGTGTATCTCCAACTATTCTTGCAGATTTTTTATAAGGTTTTTCATGTACAAGTCCCATTTCGTTCATTGCATATAAAATCCTTCTATGAACAGGTTTAAGGCCATCTCTGATGTCTGGTAAAGCCCGACTCATTATAACGCTCATTGAATAATCAATAAATGCACGTTTCATCTCTTTTTCAATGTCACGTAAAAAATCTTTTTTAATAGAACTATCAACCATAAAAAATCACCTTTAAATATCCAGATTTATTACTTCTTTTGCATGTAGTTCAATGAATTCTCTTCTCGGCTCCACAGCCTCACCCATAAGTATGTTGAATAATTTATCAGCTTCAATTGCATTTTCTATTGTAACCTGATGCATTATCCTGTTTTCAGGATTCATTGTGGTTTCCCATAGTTGTTCAGGATTCATTTCACCTAAACCTTTGTATCTTTGTATACTTATACCTGTGCCGCCTAGTTCTTTTTCCTTTTGCATTCTTTCGCGTTCTGAATATGCATAAACTGTAGTTTTTCCCTTACTTAATTTATATAACGGTGGTTGTGCAATGTACAAATATCCAGCATCAATAAGTGGTCTCATATAACGGAAAAAGAATGTTAAAAGAAGTGTTCTAATATGTTCTCCATCAACATCAGCATCAGTCATTAAAACAATTTTATGATAACGTGCATTTTCTAGATTAAATTCATCAGCAACACCAGTACCTATTGCCGTGATCATGGAAAGAATTTCACTGTTTTGCAGTATTTTATCCATCCTGGCTTTCTCAACATTAAGAATCTTTCCTCTCAAAGGTAAAATAGCTTGAAATTCTTTATCACGGGCTTGTTTTGCAGAACCACCTGCAGAATCACCTTCCACAAGATACAATTCACATTGTTCAGGATCACGGCTTGAGCAATCTGCAAGTTTTCCTGGTAAGGCAGAGGATTCAAGTAAGCTCTTCCTACGTGTTAATTCACGAGCTTTTCTTGCTGCTTCTCTTGCTTTATTTGAAAGAACAGCTTTTTCTATAATTGCACGTGCTACGACTGGTGTTTCTTCTAAAAATTCTGAAAGTTTTTCATATGTGATACTTTCAACTATTCCTCTTACTTCCGAGTTACCTAGTTTTGCTTTTGTTTGCCCTTCAAATTGTGGGTGAAAAATTTTGCATGAAATAACCGCAGTTATTCCTTCCCTTGTATCCTCACCACTTAATCCAAAATTGTCATTTTCAAATAATTTATTTTTTTTACCATAATCATTAAGAACACGTGTTAAAGCTCCTTTAAAACCAAAAACATGTGTACCTCCTTCAACAGTGTTAATATTATTTACAAATGAAAAAATATTTTCAGTATAACCATCAGTGTATTGAAGAGCTATTTCTACTTGAACGCCTTCTTTTTCACCTTGGATATATATTGGTTTTGGATGTAAAGGAGTTTTATTTCTATTTATATATGTTACAAATTCACTAACTCCACCATTAAACTGGTAGCTTTCACTTTTACCATTTTTTTGGTCAATTAATTCAACTTTTAATCCTGCATTTAAAAATGCAATTTCCCTTAATCTAGTTGCTAATGTTTCATAATTAAATTCTGTTGTTTCAAAAATATCGGGATCTGGTAAAAAAGTAATTGTTGTACCATTTTCTTTTGCTTTACCAATTACTTTCAAAGGACATGATGTTTTTCCTCTTTCATATTTTTGATAATATTCTTTTCCATCTCTTCTAATTTTTACCTCTAACCAAAGAGAAAGAGCATTAACTGCAGAAACACCGACACCATGTAATCCTCCTGATACCTTGTATGCTTTATTATCAAATTTTCCACCTGAATATAGTGTGGTCATAACAACTTCAACTGCTGGTTTTTTGTATTTTTTATGTATATCAATAGGTATTCCTCTACCATTGTCTGTCACAGTAACAGAACCGTTTTTATTTAGCGTAACCGATACATGGGTGCAGTATCCTGCTAAGGCTTCGTCAATAGCATTGTCAGCAACCTCATAAACAAGATGATGTAATCCTCTTTCATCAGTACTTCCTATATACATCCCAGGGTTTTTTCGAACAGATTCAAGTCCTTCTAAAACTTGAATTTTACTAGCATCATAAGATGTAGATTCTGATAAAGTTTGTTTCCCTTTTATTGGTTCTTCTTTTTGCATTTTTTCTTTTTTAGATTTTTGTGGTGCTTTTTCTGTTTTAATTTTTTTAACCTTAGTAGATGTTTTTATCTTTTTTTTCTTTGTTATTTTTAAAAGTTTTAACTTACTTTTTTTTGTTTTCAATTTTTTAATTTTTTTATTTTTATGTAATAATCTAGGTTTTTTTTTCATAATTTTAGGTGATTTTTTATCCTTTTTTTTCTTAACTGCAGTTGATGATTTTACAATCTTTTTTTTGCTTTTCATAGATTTTTCCTCATCTTTAGAAAATACGATAATTTTAGCCTATTTTTTGCTTTTTTTTAATTCCTATCTCCTAGGCTAGTTTTGCTGTTTTCTCATATGAAATATGACCTAATAAAGATTACTGTCAATCTGGAGAAAAGAGTAGAAAAGTTTATATATAAGTTCTAATCAAATATTTATTTTTAAATAAATATTTTTTATTTTTAAAAAATTAAGAAAATAACTTAATATTAAATTAAATTACAATTAAGTAGTTGTTGTTTATGGTTTATAGAAAAAAACATGGGAAGAAAAGTTAGAAAATAATAAAAATTTTCCAAAAATTCTAAAATTTAATCCAAAATTCCCATGCGCGAAAGCATTAATTAAAATGGGTGCAAAATCTGGTGATTGTGTTGTTCTTGCTCCGCCATCAGACGTTGATTATATTATGAAAAAAGTTCCAAAAGATAAGTTAATTACTATTAATGAAATTTGTAACAAACTTGCAAAAAAATATAATACAAAGTACTGCTGTACACTCACCACTGGGATTTTTATTATGATTGCTTCCCATGCGGCAGAAGAAGATAAAATTAATGGTGTAAAATTAATTACTCCTTATTGGCGTACATTAAAAATGGATGGTTTTTTAAATGAAAAATTCCCTGATGGAGCATTAAAACAGAAAAAACTTCTTGAAAACGAAGGTTTTAAAATTATACAAAAAGGTAAAAAATATTTTATTGAAAACTACAATAATTTTATAGTAAAATAAAGATTTTAAAAAAATACATTACATTTACAAATTTATTTCGACGATTTTATTAATGACAATATATTTTCGATTATTTGTAGGAGAAGTATATGAAAACAAAGAATCTTATTATTCATTTTTTTATCCTGTAGATCATCATGTTCTGCACTTGATGCTTTCAACTACGCTCCCATTTTTTATTTTGAATCTGAAGAAACATGTTATCCAATTGATGCTGAATTTCAACTTACTCATTCATATCTTTATGATGTTGATAATACCGTTCCTATATCAACCAATCCATCATCAATAGATCTTTCAGCTTACTCATCAGATGATTATCAATACTACTATCTTGACAATCAAAGAGGAAATCCAAATAATTTTAAAGAAATCATTAGTGACTCTAAGGGCTGGCAGAATTTAAATGGTAACACAGTTTATTACAGAACCTATTATGATTCAACAACAGGATGTTCTGTTATTCAATATTGGTTGTTTTATGCGTTTAATAATGGGGAGTTAAATAAGCATGAGGGTGATTGGGAGATGGTTCAAATTGTTTTTAATCAAGAAGAACCATCCTATGTTGCATATAGTCAACATTACAGTGGTCAAAAAATTTCTTGGAATAATGTTGAAAAAGATGGTAACCACATAAAGGTTTATGTTGCACGTGGCAGTCATGCTAATTATTTAAGATCTTATTCTGGAAAATTAGGTATTTCCAGTGATTATGTGGGCGCAAATGGAAAAGTTTTAAAATTTAATGAATACACACTTAAAAATTTAGAAAACCAGTCCTGGTTAAATTATAGGGGTAGATGGGGTGAATGTGGTTCAGATTCTACTAAATTTAATATGGGTGAAGCTTTAGGTAGTAATGGTCCTCTGAAGGTCCAAAATACAGGGAAGATGGATCCATGTGGAATAATCCAGTTTCCTGGGGACAAAATTTAACAGAACCAAATGATCTTATGTTTATTTTAGAATGGTTTATTTATAATTTTATCCTAATTATGGTCTTAATAACCCTGATAATATTAGGTTTTATGGCTGTTTTAATTTTTAGAAGACATAAAAAATATGGTTTAGGTCCAAAGAATCATCTCCATGTTTTATATTGATGGATTTAACCTTAAAAGTATAGGTAACATTCTTTGTATTATTGGAATTGTAATAGCATTTATAAGCCTGTTCAATACATGGTATTTTGTTTCAATGAATGTTTCAGAATTAAATGAGTATTCTGGAATGCAAACATCAGGTATACAGGATATTATAAAAGTACATGGATTAAATGGTATTCAAATCTCTATTCTTGGTGAAAATGGTTTTAAACCAGTTGCTACAGTCTCTATCCCATTTGGTATTTTTATTGGAATTGGTTTATTATTTTTAATTATTGCAACAATTGGTATTTCACATAGTAAAAAGTTAGGACGTAAGTATATTGGAAAAGGAGTTAGATTTTTTGTTCCAATTATTTTAATACTACTTATTATAATGGCCATAAACAGTTTTATATCTTCAAATGAACCTAATAACACTATGGGTGAAATATTAAATTCAATATCTAGCTCACCATTTGGAAATCAAAAAACTTTTTATGTTACACAGGATGATGTTACTGTTTCTATTCCTATGTCCTGGGGTCTTGGTTTAGGTACTCAATTACTATTAGTATCAGGCATTATTTTTGTACTTGCTGGAGTTTTTGAAATATTTTCAAATACTCAATTTTTTGTTACAAAAGAACAAGAAAAAAATAAAACCCAAATGCCAACTCAACCTGCAACTGCAGAATCTTATTCTAAAAAAAATTTTTGTGTAGGGCGTGGTGCTGAAATTAAAGAAAATGAAAAGTTTTGTTCTGATTGTGAAAAAAAACAAAAATAAAATTATTTAAAATTTAAATAAATTTTAGTAAAAACTAAAATAATGTAAACCATATCAAATTAGATTTTTATGATCATTAATGCTGACTTACATATTCATTCACGTTTTTCTGGTGCAACTAGTGAAAAAATGAATATTGAAACCATTTCCTTGGAAGCACCACGAAAAGGCGTTAATGTTGTTGCAACAGGTGATTGTCTTCACAGTGGTTGGATGAAAGAAATAAAACAATGTAAAGTAATTGATGATGGAACTTTTGAGCTAAATAATACACGTTTTATTTTAAGTGCAGAAGTAGAGGATAAAAATAGGGTGCATCATCTATTATATTTTCCGTGTATTTCTTCTGTTGAAAGTTTTAAAGAAAAGATTAAATCTAAATCAAAAAACCTTGAAACCGATGGTAGGCCAAACATAAATTTAAATGGTGAAGAACTTGCCAGTATTGCTAAGGATTTTGAGATTTTAATTGGTGCAGCACACGTGTTTACTCCATGGACTGCAATGTATGCTTATCATAATTCTTTAAAAGATTGTTATGGAGATTTAACCGATTATGTTTCTTTTATTGAATTAGGTCTTTCTGCTGATACTGATTTTGCAGATAGGATTCAGGAATTACACAGACTAACTTTTTTAACAAATTCAGATAGTCATAGTCCTCATCCTGTTAGACTTGCTAGAGAATTTAACAGATTTGAGGTAAAAGATGTATCATTTGAAGAAATCAAAAAAGCTATTCTAAGAATAGGTGGAAATAAACCAGTACTTAATGTTGGTTTACCACCACAAGAAGGTAAATATCATGAATCTGCTTGTATATCATGTTTTACTCATTACACACTGGATCAGGCTCAACGTAGGCATTGGAAATGTTCTTGTGGTAAACGTATTAAAAAAGGTGTAAAAGACAGGATTTATGAAATTGCTGATTTAAAAGAATCTATTCATCCAAAACATAGACCACCTTACATTCATTTAATTCCACTTGCTGAAATTATTACAAAAGCAATTGGGCAGCAAAACCCTTTTACTCAAACTGTTAATAAAAGATGGAATGAACTAGTCACAGCTTTTAAAAATGAAATAAATGTTTTAATTGATGAAAACATCCATGAAATATCCAAAGTTACAGTACCGGCAATCACAGAAGCTATTTTAGCATTTAGAGAGAAAAAGGTTGTTATAAGACCTGGTGGTGGAGGTCAGTATGGCTCTATTGAATTACCTAAAAAAAATATAGAATTTCAAAACTTTTCTTTGCAACCAAAAGATAAACAAACATCTTTATTAGAATACTAGGTGATTGTTTTGGATTATAAACAGGCTAAAAAAGAAATTGAAAAAATTATTTTAAAAAAATCAGATATTTTATCAAGTGTTGTTAATTTTTTATATGAAAATTTTGAACATTATAACTGGGTTGGAATTTATTTTCTTAAAGGTAATAAGTTAGTTTTGGGACCTTGGAAAGGTAAACAATCAACAGAGCATATAAAAATCCCAATTGGTAAAGGAATTTGTGGTGCAGCAGCAGCTAGCGGAAAAACCGAGATAATTAATGATGTGAATATTGATAAAAGATATTTATCCTGTTTTGTTTCAACTAAATCTGAAATTGTTGTTCCAATTAAAAAAGGGAAAAAGGTTTTGGCTGAAATAGATATTGATTCTGATAAAAAAAATGCTTTTAGTAAAAAAGATAAGGTTTTTTTAGAAGATTTAGCAGATATGCTATTTGAGCATATCCACTAAAAATGTTTTTTTCAGCACTCAAGATCTTCATCATAGCAATTAAAGCTCAGAAAGGGTTCGTTCATCATGTATTTTAGCAATAAATATTTACTATTTTAAGTGTTTTGTTTTTTTTATTTTTAAACCTTAACTCCGCAATTCTTTAGGGAATAACTTCAACCCAAGCATTTTCTCCAACTTTTCCACCCTAGCAGGAATCTCACTCAAACGCTTTCTCCCATCATTATAATACACCAGATAAACCTTAGAAAACTCAAACAACAACTCTTGTACCGAGACTTTTCCAACAAGATCACGCTGCCGCAACATCCCAAGAAGTCTAAAGTAAAGATACAAGGAAATAAAAGAAATGAAAAAATACCCACGTACCGCATCATCATCTGACAAATAACACTTATCATTCTCCATCTCATTCTTCATAGCATCAAAAGCTACCTCAATCTCCTCACGATTTTTATACAACAGAAAAATCTGCTCCCCCTCCTCATCAAGATCTGACAATAATGCAATCTTCCCAAAATGTTTCCGCTCCTCACGAAGCTGACTTTTCTTCCGTTTCCCTTTACCAATAAGATCAATAAAATTAGTTTCC
>JBNVCE010000088.1:0-2127 GCA_050410885.1 Thermoplasmatota archaeon
AAAAGAATGCATAGCCATAGCCAACAAATTAGGACTAAACAAAAAATCAAAAAAAGCTTGAAAATAAAAAACAACAGGACCAACAGGCATAAAAAAATCCCTATAAGGAACCTGACCCTTGAAAATCCTGTAACTCCCTTCAAAAATAATCCTCCAATCACTGTAAAAAAATGAACCATAAACCCCAACAACGCATAAAAATAAAATGCAAAGCACAATCAAAGAAGGAAACAAAAAATTAGTGACAAAACTTCTATCAATTGTTTTTTTAACGATTTTGACCATAGTAACGATTCGCCCCGTTCATTCTATAGTAATGCTTTATCATCAAATGTTTTGGAAGTTTGGAATTCTTTAATTTATTTAAAACTTCTGTTAAAAAATTCATCTCTGCAATAAATTCTAAAATTTCAGCTTTTCTTAAACAAGCATTAGCGTCATTTGACCAAACAAAAACTCCGTGCCCTCTGACTAAACAAGCGCTTACTTTTTTATAATCCAATTTTCTCTTTTTAAAAGTCTCAACGATCAGTTTTCCAGTGTTTTTTTCATAATCTTTAATTTCATCTTTATCAAGGTATCTTGTTACTGGTATGTCTCCAAAAAAATAATCCGCGTGAGTTGTTCCTAAACATTTAATCTTTCTAGATGATTGGGCATAAGCTGTAGCATATTTTGAATGCATGTGAATTATTGAATTAATTTCGCTAAAATATTTATAAAGTGTTAGGTGCGTCTTTAAATCAACACTTGGTTTTTTATCACCATAAATAACATTACCCTCCAAATCTGTAACAACTATGTCTTCTTTTCTTATACTTTCAAAATCAATTCCGCTTGGCTTTATTGCAACAACATTATTTTCTCTATCTATAATACTTGCATTTCCCCATGTAAAATGCACTAACTTTCTATTATAAATTTCTTTATTCAAATAAAGAGCTTTTTCTCTTAAAAGATCAAATTCTATGCTAACCACCCCACAAATATTTAATGAAATACAATTTTGGTTCTTCCTTAATCAATCTATAAAATGCAATTCTGTTTAGGCGTATATAAATACTTGATTTTAAAAACTTTTTGTTAACCAAGCTCAATATTTGAGAGCTAACATTTTTATCTGCAGAACATATAGTTATGTGCGGAGTCCAGTTTTTTCCAACAAAAGGGTATCCAAAATTTTTTAAATTTCCAAATTCTTTTTTTGAGAAGTTTATATTTTTGTACCTGTCTACAATTCCAGAGTTATATCTCGCTATTTTTAAAATAACATTCAATTGCATTTCTCTTAATTTTTTCTCAGATTCTCTTGACAAAAAAAAAGCAATTGTTTGTTTTTTTGTTATTTTATCAGTTCTAAAAAAACTTAAATTCTTTATTTTTATTAAAGTTTTTTTAAATTTCATATTCTCAATTTCTTTTTTTATTGGCTCTAAATTTTTAGTTCTTCCTACAAACAGAGTCAAGTGCGGCGGATCAAGAAGGTACTGCTGATTCCCAAATTTTTTAAGTATTAAATTCTTAATAGAATTTATCTTGGAGTAAAATTTTTTCTCTGGCACCAAAGCTATAAAATAATCTTTCATTTTAAATCATAAATTTGCTGGTAAATTTTTTCAATGGTTTCTGCAGAGTTCAAATGAAATCTGCTGTTTTTACTAAATAAAAACTCAATAGTTTCTCCATAAGGAATCTTTATTTTAAACCACAAATGCATAGGTATATTAAGAGTGTGGCCTAAAAGCACTCTTATCACAACATTGTGTGTAACAATTAAAACCTCCTTTTCCTTAATCTTTTTTAATTTACTGTTCAATTTTAATAATCTTTTCAAAACATCATTATAGTTTTCTCCATTAGGAAATCTTGCATCAATCTTTTCGTTCCAAGTCTTAATTAGAGTTGGAAATTTATTCCTTAAATAATTCAAATCTTTGCCTTCTGCCAAACCATAATCTATTTCAACAAGTTCTTTTTCAGGTTTTATAACAGCTTTCTCATTCTTAACCAAATCTGCTGTCTCCAATGCTCTTCTCAAAGGCGAGGATAAAATAATTTTTATATCTTTAAAATTGTTTTTTAAATTATTTAAAATGTTTTCACTTGGCTTGATTATTTTTGCATCTA
>JBNVCE010000088.1:2137-5917 GCA_050410885.1 Thermoplasmatota archaeon
AAATGCCTCATCACCAATATCTTTTTAGAATTTAAATAAAATGTTCTAAAAACAGCAGATTTTGATTCTTCTAAAAATTCTTTTAGTTTTTTAATATCCTCTTTTGCAAGTCTTTCTTTTTTCTTCTTTTTCATGCTTTCCAATTTATTAAATAATTTTAAATATTTAGCATTGAGTTTTGACGCTTTGAAAAATTTTTTAAGGACTTTTTTAGACCAAAGCAGATTGCTGCCAGAATAAACTTTAATAAAATTTAACATGGTAAATTTCATAATGTGGTAAGCATAATTTATCTTGTCATTTTCATTCATATCCTTTTTTAATTTCAGTTCTAAAACAGCATCTTTTTTGAAATTGTATTCTTTGTATGTTATAACTCCATTTTCTATATCAGAAATGTATGAATTTATGCTTCTATAAGAATTGAGCAAATGAATTGGTTGAGGGAACAAGGTTTTAGCAACTTCTGAAAGATGTTTTTTTTCGTATAGTTTTGTTTTTTCCCAATCACGGGTTGTGAAAGGACTTTTTAAACAATGGCGAATGTGACTTTCTATGTCATAAATCATCACATGAAAAACAACATCGTATTGGTCGTTGAATTTTAATGGACCAAATGTTGGGTTAATAAAAGTTTTTAAGCAAAAATTGCTTTCCACATATTTACAAATAATTCCAAATTCTGAAATAATCTTGTTATATTTATCAAAATTTAGTTTATCAACTATTACAACAACGTCTATGTCTCCAAGATCAAAAATTTCTTTCCCTTCAGAAAATGAACCAACTATATTTAAAGATTGTATAAAATTATATTTTCTTGCAATTTCAAAAATTTTTTCTTTTAGAAAATTTTTAAGAACTTCATCTCTCTTATGATACTTGGCATTGTTTTTAAGTTCAAACATCGTTTTTACCGGAGCTGTGGAATTCAAAATTGTTGAGGCTGAAACAATAAATTCTGCATCAATGTTATTGATGTTTTCTAATCTTACACCGCCGTCAAAAATGATTTTTGGCTTGTTTTTTAATTTAATTCTTTTTATTTTATTTAATAAATCTATTGAATTTTTGTTTAGTAATTGACCGGACATCCCTGGTTTTTCTATGCCTAAAATTTGAACATAATCTACAATTTTTAAGACATTCTTCAATTCGTTTTCTTCCAAATCCTGCCTTATAGAAACTCCGACTTTTTTATTCTTAAGTTTTAATTCTTTAATAACTTTTAAAAAATCTTTTCCTTTTGAGTATTCTATTATGATTACATCTGAAAAAGGGCTAACTTTGGCAACCCAATAACTTAAATTTTTAGACATAATATGTGTAAAAATTGGCGTGTTTTTCAAAATGTTTCTAACTTTATAACCTGCTGAAATGTCAATTTTATTTGCATTCTCATTAAATGTTTCATCTACCAAATCTAAATGGATAAAATCAGGGTATTCACCTACTTTCTTAAATATTTCATCTAAATTTTCTTCAGGCCGCATATAAATAGCAACTCCAATTTTTTTAATATTAGTAAAAGTAAATCTTCTGTGCAGAGTATAAGCTATCATAAACAAAATTGCTGCTGTAAGAAACCTAAAATAAACATAAGGATAATTTATTTTAGTTTTAAGAAAAGTCAGCAATAAAAAATTTAAAGAGTAACTGAATACAGAAATGATTATAAAAGTCCTAAATGTTCTAATGTTTCTTTCCTTTGGAACTTTAAAATTCAGCGTTGCATTTAAAAGGTAACTAACTATAAGCCCTATTATAAAGCCTGCAACGCTAATTAAAGGAAGATTTATTCTTAAAAACTTTTGAATTAACATAATGAATAACACTTCAACCAATATTGAAAAAAATCCTATAACGATATAGTTTATTAAAAATCTTTTATGATACAAAAAAAATTCAAGCTCTTTTCTTTTTAATGTCCTAAAAACAAAGTATCTTAAACTCAAAAAGTTGAATATCGCTGTAAAAATGGTTGTAACAAAGTTTGAATATATAGTGCTGAATCCAAATATTAAGACCTGAGTTCTGAATAGTAAAGTGCCTAAAAACAAAGAAAAAGTATAAACAATAAAATATTTTACCAGTTCTGTTGAAAACGGCTTATCTGATAAAAAAGTCCATTTCTTATTTAAATAAAAACCTAACAAAAAGCCAAAGAAATAACCTGAAACATATGATAAAAGATAATCAACTTTTAAGATGTATTGCAAAACAAAAAAGATTGAGTAATTCAATGCTGTAGAAATAATTCCAACGATGACAAATCTAAAAATCTGCTGCAATAATTCTTGATCCGCAGCAAATAGTTTGCGTTTGATTTTTGTGTCAAATTTTAACATAAATAACGATAAAGTATAAATTATTTATATAAAACTTTCTAATAGAAAATGCAAGAAAACCCAAAAATGCAATCCAAAAAAAAAGCCAAAAACCAAAACTTTTTAAATACTTGATTAACTACTCTAAAAGGGAATTTTAACAAATTTCAAGAAAGGATAAAGTTTTTGTTAAGAATAAGGGGTTTTTAAAATGACTGCAGGAAGGTTTAAGTCAAGGAGTTGGAGAAGGTTAAAAGTAAGAACTCCAAAGAAGCTTGTCACTCGCTACAAAAGGAGAAAACCAAAAAAGGCTGTTTGTGCTATTTGCAAAAAAGAGATTCACGGGGTTCCAAGAGAGTTTTCAAAGAAACTTCAATCTATGGCAAAAACAGAGAAGAGGCCTGAAAGGCCTTATGGCGGTTATTTGTGCAGCGAATGCATGAAAAAGTTGATGAAGGATAAAGCAAGAAATTCTGAATTCAACAAATAAATGTTTAAAAGGTGGTTTCAATGATGGAAGTTGGAAGGCTTTGCATGAAGATTGCTGGGAGGGATGCTGGAAAATATGGAATCATAACAGACATAATAAATGAAAAGTTTGTAATGCTTGACGGACAAGTGAGGAGGAGAAAGGTTAACATTAATCATATAGAACCCCTGCCGAAGGTTCTGAACATAAAAAAGAATGCGAGCCATGAGGAAGTTGTTGAAGCGTTGAAGGGTATTGGAATAGTTGTTGAAAAAAAAGTTGTGGAGAAGAAAACTGAGAAGAGTTCTGCAAAAGAGGAAGCAGAAGAAGAAAAACCTGTAAAAACAAGGAAGAAAAAGTCAACTGAAAATAAGAAATAAAAAATTTTTTTGAAAATTTTTCTTTGGTTTATGCGTGATTTTACATTAAGAGCTGTTTTAAGAAGAAAGGACTAATGAACCTTGAATAATTTTCTGAATGCTGAAGAAGTTATTAACGCAATACCAAATCCAAGACATTGAAATTCCTAAAATCTTTATCCTTAAAGGTTTGTTGCTAACAATTATTTTTTTCAAATTTTCTTTTGAAAAACTATCAACAGGTTTTGAATATTTCTGCTTTTGAGTTATTATTATTTCCTTGCTTTTCGTTTCGTTATCATAATAAAAACTAATAAGATAACTTCCTTCTACGCCTTTTAATGCATAAGTTATTGTGTTTTTTGAATAATCAACTGTTTTGTTTGTTATTTCAACTCCTTCTGGCAGCACTTCTAAAGAAAAATTTTCAGGGAGTTTTTGAAAAGCAAAAGTTACATTAAACTCTTGATTTGGGAGCAATGGCTGGTAAGTATAGTTTGCGTTTATCCAACTAAAAATGAGTATTAATGGAATTAAAGTGATTAGAGTTGAGTTCATTGTGTATCTCATCTGTTTTGCTGAAAGCGCAAGAATTTGAGAGTTTAATTTCATCATTTCTTTCTGA
>JBNVCE010000089.1:0-5841 GCA_050410885.1 Thermoplasmatota archaeon
CAAAGCGATGTGGAAATGATTTAAGTCCGAGACTATAGTTAATTGTCGATAATTTTTTGATAATCTTTATAAATATTAAAATTTATTCATAAATATAATTAAAATTATTAAGGGGGGTTAAAATAAATTGATAAATAAAAAATTAAAAAAAGAAATAGTTTTAGTAATAACTATTTTATTTATAGGGACAAACATTATTACCATTGGAAATGCACGGTTAATTGAAAAAACTGAAAAGCAGGTTAATTATTTAACAAACATAAAAAAAGATTCAACATTAGATTATCAGCCTCTTTTTACAAAAGAAACGTATATGGTTGAAATGCGGGATGGAATTCATCTGGCAACTGATGTTTATCTTCCAGATAATATTTCCTCACCACATGGTGCAATATTAATTCGTACACCTTATAATAAGAATGGATCAGGTATGGGTGATTGGGCAAACAAAGGTTGGCCATCAATAGTTCAAGATTGTAGGGGGCGATTTCAATCAGAAGGAATTGACACAATATTTAGGGATGATGCTAATGACGGGTATGATACACTACAGTGGATAGCACAACAGAATTGGTCAAATGGAAAAGTTGCGACAATCGGTGGATCGGCAACAGGCATTGTACAATACTTAATGGCTGGAACTAATCCTCCTGCTTTAAAATGTCAATATATTGGCGCTGCTACACCAAATCTATATACAACAATATACCAAGGTGGACAGTTTAGAAAATACATGGTTGAAAAATGGTTAGAAGGACAAGGTAGCTCATACGTTTTACCAGAACTTTGGGCTCATGAAAACTATACACTTGATTATTGGACTAACGTTTCTCTTGAAGACAACTGGCAGGATGTAAATGTACCTGCTTTCCATCTTGGTGGATGGTATGATTGCTTCTGCCAGGGACTAATAGATGGTTTTATGGGTTATCAATACAATGGTGGACCTGGTGCAGCTGGTAAATCAAAACTCATGATCGGTCCATGGACACATGCATTTTTTGGAGAAAGATTACAAGGTGAATTATTATATCCAAAGAATGCAAAAGATGTTTATTCACAAGAATATTGGGATGATATTTTAAACCAGTACATACTTGGAATAAATAATGACTTTGAAAACAGACCAAATGTAGTATATTATGTTATGGGAGATGTAAAAAACAGCAACGCTTTTGGTAATTTCTGGCGTTACGCAGATGCCTGGCCGCCACCTTGTGTTGAAGATAAATGGTATTTCCATGGAGATAATACGTTATCAATGGAATTACCTGGATCAAACAGTCCAAAAACATATACGTATAACCCTTTAAATCCTGTTCCTACAAAAGGTGGAGCAAATCTGTTTCCATGGCCTCATCCAACATTGGCAGGACCATATGACCAAAGATCTGTTGAAAACAGACCAGATGTTTTAATCTTTACAAGTGATGTTTTAACCCAACCTTATGAAGCAACAGGGCGTATAAAAGCAAGACTTTTTGTTTCCTCAAATTGCCCTGATACTGATTTCACTGTTAAATTAACTGATGTTTATCCAGATGGAAGATCAATGTTGATTTGTGATGGAATATTACGCATGAGAAATAGAAATGGTTTTGATCACTGGGAATTTATAACACCGGGTCAAATATATGAAATTGAGGTTGATTTATGGAGTACTTCATATATATGGGATAAAGGCCATAGAATAAGAGTTGATGTTTCATCATCAAATTATCCAAGGTTTTTAGTAAACCCAAATACTATGGATGGAATTTATCAAAACAGCAGTTACAATATTGCACAAAATACGCTTTATTTAGATTCTGCTCATCCTTCATGTATCATACTACCAAGGTATAATGGAAACTATGCACCTTTAAAACCAGTTATTAAAGGTCCTGCTATTGGTTCACCAGGGGTGGAATACACTTTTTCATTTAATTCAACCGATCCTGAAAACGAAGATGTTCAATTGTACATTGACTGGGGTGATGGAACAAATACTGGTTGGATTGGACCATATAATTCAGGTGAAGAAATAACACTAAATCATGTTTGGAATATTAAAAATAAATATACAATAAAAGCAAGGGCAAAAGACATCAACGGCGATCAAAGTGAATGGTCATATCACACTTTTGATCTTCCAAGAAATAGATTAATCAATAATATGATATTCCAAAAAATTTTAAGCTTTTTATCTTATTTATTTAGCAAAAATTTAAAAATTTTTTTAACAAGTTTCATCTGATAAAAACGATATAAATACAGACAAAAAAATATTAATCTGCAAAAATCTTAAATATTAGAATTGCTGTTTTACACTTTGGCATGAATTATGATGCGTACAAAAGTTGTTAATGATTCAACAGATTTAGTTCCATTGCTAAGAGCTTTTGACAATAAAGTAAAAAAAGAAGTTTTTAATGAGGTTTTAATAGATTGGAAACCTCTTAGTGAAATAATAGAAAAATATGGACAAGAAGGGGAAGAGGCACTAGAATATTTTGATAAAATGAAACTTGTTGAAACTAAATGGACCACTCCTGAAGAAGGAATAAACGGTAAACCTCAAAAAAAATATCGTTCTTATTATTCCGCTTTCAGCATTAATATTTCATGTCCGGTTAATGAAATCAGTGAAATTTTTACTGTTGCGTCTTTGAGTAAATCTGAATTTGAAAAACTTGAAGAAAAAATTTATGATTTTATTGGGGAAGAAGGAAAATTTGGCAACATGGTTGCAGAAAACTTTAACCTCTCTAATCTTGCTTTAAAGGGTTTGGTTAAAAGATCTAATAAATTTTGTTACAAAGGTTTGAAACTCAGTAGAAAAGAATAAATGATTTTTTTAAATCAAATATTATTTTAAATTCGTTCTTATTCCCTTTTTTAATATGGGTTATGAGATAATCATTCAAGCTCTTTGGCTTGTACTACCTGCTTACATTGCAAATGCAAGTGCCCTTTTAGTTGGTGGTGGAACACCAATAGATTTTGGTAAATTCTGGAAGGATGGCAAAAGGATTCTTGGTGATGGTAAAACATGGCGGGGGCTGATCACAGGTGGTTTTGTCGGTATGACAAGTGGTTTTGGTTTATCTGTTGTTGCTAAATATGCTGCAGCAAGTGATTTTGCTTTTTTAGGTATTAATGATTTCACTGGTTTTCCTTTTATGATTCCTATTATCATGTCTATTTGTTTTGGAGCTTTAATTGGAGATATTGTTGAAAGTTTTTTTAAAAGAAGAATTGGTAAAAACCGTGGTGAGGATTGGATCCCTTTTGACCAACTTGATTTTATTTTTGGTGCTTTGTTTTTTAGTTTCGTTACAGCTAGTGTTTTAAAAATAACTGGTTTAACTGATAACAACTGGTTTTTTGAAAGTTTTTCAATTTGGCACATATTGTTTTTAGTTTTTATTACCCCTTTTTTTCATCTTTTTGCAAATCTTGTAAATAAAAAATTGATTTATAAAAAAACTTGTGAATAAGTTATATAAGCATGATATTTTATTTTTTAAAATGTGTGAAATAATATGTCGCCTGAAAAAAACGTTTCTATGAACAAAGAATTGCAAAGATGGATTAATGAATCTAAAAAAAATTTTGAAAATTATAAAAAAAAGAAAAATGAATCTGTAAAACCATCTGGTAATTGTCAGATTTGTGGTGTTAAACAAGCCGAGGTTGTTTGTATAAAATGTAACCGACCTGTTTGTAAATCTTGTTATTTTAAAATAATTGGTATTTGTAAAATGTGTGTTCCTAAAGATATTGCAAAAAAATGGGATGGTTCTGCTCCTGATTGGGAAAAAATACTAGGAATAGAATGGATTGAGTAAAATCATTTTTGTTTTTCTCTTTTTATTCTTTCCCCTTCTTTCCAAAGCGCCCACATGACACGCGCTGTTCTCCAGGATGAAGGATAAATAGGTACTCCAACTGCTTTTAAGTCCATTACTAAATCCTCAAATTCTTTTCCACCAACCCACATTCCAAGTATTGGTTTTTTGTATTCATGATGTAGTTTTTGTTGATTCACCATTTTAAGAATAGCGCCAGTAAACTCTTTTGGTCTTGCGTAACCTGCGTGTATTGATGCAACAATAATTCCATCAATGTTTGGATCCTGAAGTAAAGCCTGGGTTGCTGACCAGTACCGGTAGAATCCTGCATCTCCTGCCAAATCAACAGGGTTGTTTGGTTTAACAGATGGTGGAAGTATTTTCTCTATTTTTTTGTAAGTGTTTTCAGACAGCTTCGGTATAACAAGATCATTTTCTTCAAGAGCATCACTTAAAAGTATTCCAACCCCTCCGCCATTGGTTATAATACCTATGCGGTTGCCCTGTGCAGGCGGTTGCACGGAAAGGGCTTTTGCCATGTCAAAAAGCTCCACAATATCTCTGCATCTTATTCCGCCTGCTTGTTTAATAGCAGCATCATAAATTGCATCACTGCCTGCCATAGAGCCTGTGTGTGATGCTGTCGCCCTTGCGCCTGAAACACTTTTTCCTGCTTTTACCACAAGAATCGGTTTGTCACATGCTTTTATAGAATTCATAAAGCCTCTACCATCTTTGACTCCTTCTATGTACAAACCAATAACCTTTGTTTCAGGATCTTTACTAAAATAATCAATTAAATCATCATCATCAATATCGATTTTGTTACCCATGCCTATTATTTTTGATAAACCAACGAACTCGTTATTTGCTAGATAAATCATGCCAATGCCAAGTGCTCCACTTTGACTTATTAACGCAACATTTCCTTTTCTTGGCGTTCCAAAAACAAATGATGCATCAAGACTATCTGAAGCATTCTTGTAACCCATTGTATTGGGACCAAGAATGCGTATACCAGTTCCCTCAACAATTTTTTTAATCTCTTCTTCTCCTTTAAAATTGCCTATTTCACTAAAGCCTGATGTAATAATTATTATGAATTTAACCTTCTTTGCAACACAATCTTTTACAACACTTGAAACAGCAGGGGCTGGAACAGAAATAAGTACTAGATCAATTGGATCAGGAATATCGGTTAATTTTTTATAACATTTCAAACCTAGAATTTCATCCTCATTTAGGTTTACTGGATACAGTTTACATTGATAATCAGAAATCAGTATATTTTTCAATGCAGCATGACCAATTTTTGTAGGATTTGCTGATGCTCCAACAACTGCAATTGATTTAGGTTTAAAGAATAATTCAAGTTCTTGACTCATAATTTATTTTCCCCGAAAACATCAATAAATTTTAAGATGTTTTCAAAAAATACATTGCGTTTTATTACTTAAAAGTAATGTAAATTTTTTTTAATGACAAGGTCTATTTTTTTTTTTTTGTCAAATATATAAAATTAATAAATTTTGTAGATTATGAGAAATAGAGTTATTTTACTGATGGATGTGTTCAGTCTTCTCTAACCATTGATGAAGATGGTACTATCTATGTAGGAACTTTTTTTGACTCTCTTGGTTTGTTTGCTTTTTATCCAGATGGTACATTGAAATGGAAACGAGATACAGGGCAAATTTATTCTTCTCCTGCTATTGGTAGTTATGGGACGATTTACTTTGGTGATGCAAATAATAATATTAATGCCTTATAACCAAATGGCACTATTCGATGGAGATACCAAGCAGGGGACGTCGTATATTCGTCACCTGCTATTGGTGATGATGGTACTGTTTATTGTGGTTCGCATGATTGTTATTTGTATGCTTTGTACCCAGATAATGGTACTTTGAAATGGAGATACGGTACTGGTAATTGGATTCGGGTCAGTCCTTGTATTGGTGATGATGGAACTATCTATGTTGTTTCGCTTGATAACTATCTTTATGCA
>JBNVCE010000090.1:0-5726 GCA_050410885.1 Thermoplasmatota archaeon
GACAATTCAAGGACATGAGCCAAAAAATAAAAAAAATTAAAATTGTTGTTATTAAAACGATAAGTTAATCAATATAATTTCTTATTTTCCGCTCAGGTTTTTTTAATGTTCGAAGCAAAAGTAACAATTAGTCTAAAAAAAGGAGTATCTGATCCTGAAGGAGCAAATACTTTGAAGGCTTTACATTTACTTGGTTTTAAAACAGTTAAGGATGCAAAAACAATCAGAACTGTTGATCTTTTAATAGATGAAAAAAATAAAGACGAGGTAAAAAAAAAGGTTGGACAGATGTGTCAAAGATTACTAACCAATCCTGTTATTCATACTTATGAAATTGAAATCATTGAAAAATAATAATGCAACGGGGAGTTTAATTGAACTTAGAAAGATTATTTAGAAAAAAAAGCAAATCTTTTGATTTATACGAAGTTGATATTTTTTCTGCATCTGATGAACAGTTACAAGAAATTAGCAATATTATGGGTCTTGCTCTTAATCTTGATGAAATGAAATGCATCAGAACTTATTTCAAGGAAAAAAATCGACTTCCAACAGATGTTGAATTACAAGCTTTAGGTCAAGCATGGTCAGAGCATTGTTGTTATAAATCTTCAAAAATCCCGCTTAAAAAATATGTTTTTGGTGTTGCTAAAAATAAAATCGCTGCAAGGGAAGACGCTGGAGTTATTGATTTTGATAAATATCATTATTACTGTGTTAAGCTTGAGTCACATAATCATCCTTCAGCAATAGAACCTTATGGTGGTGCTGCAACAGGAATTGGGGGAGTTGTTAGAGATGTTGTTTGCATGGGTGCGCAACCTGTCGCTTTTGTTGATCCTTTGTTTTTTGGTCCACTTGATTATCCAATTGAAAATTTACCAAAAGGTGTGAAACACCCAAGGTATTTGTTTAAAGGAGTAATTGATGGAATTAAAGATTATGGTAACAGAATTGGTATTCCAACTGTTTGCGGACAGGTATACTTTCATGAGGGCTACACTTGGAATTGTTTAGTTAATGTTGGCTGTATAGGGATTCTTAAAAAAAATGAGCTTATTCATAGTGCAGCAAAAGCACCAGGTAATGTTTATATTTATGCTGGTGGAAAAACTGGTAGAGATGGGATTCATGGAGTAACATTTGCATCTGCTGAGCTTAATGATAAAAGTGAGGAAAGCAGTAGATCAGCTGTACAAGTAGGAGATCCAATAACAAAAGAACCCCTTATTCATGCAACATTAGAAGCAAACAGAAAAGGACTTTTAGAAGGACTTAAGGATTTTGGTGGAGGAGGGCTTTCCTGTGTATGCGGGGAACTTGCTTATGCCTCTGGTTTTGGTGCTGAGATTCAATTAGATGATGTACCATTAAAAGAAGAAAAACTTGCACCATGGGAAATATGGGTTTCTGAAAGCCAGGAACGTATGATGTTTATTGTTAAACCAAAAAATGTTGAAAAGGTTCTTCACATTTGTAAACAATGGGATATAGACGCTGTTGTAATTGGCAAGGTGATAAAAGAAAAAATTGCACGTGTTTTTTATAAAAAAGAAAAAATACTTGAAATGGATCTAGAATTTTTAACAGGTGGACCTGTTTATGATAGTTGTATAAGACCTTTTATTTTACCTAAACCTGTTGAAAAAGAAAAAGACTTTAAAATGCCAAATTTGAATAATGTTTTAAAAAAATTACTTTCTTCTTATAATATTGCATCTAAATCATGGGTTATACGACAGTATGATCACGAAGTACGGGGAAACACGGTTATTAAACCATTACAAGGTCAAATAAATGTTGAAACACATGGTGATGCTGCTGTTATTAAACCTCTTGAAAACTCCTATAAAGGCCTTGCAGTTACTGCAGATGTTAATCCAAGGTTCATGGAGAGAAACCCATACTGGGGTGCATGTTCTGTCATTGACGAGGTTTGCCGTAATTTGGTTTCTGTTGGAGCAAAACCTGATTCATTACTTGATTGTTTAAACTTTGGTAACCCTGAAAAACCTGAGCGCATGGGAGAATTTTATGAAGCATGCAGGGGACTAGGAGACATGGCTAAAAAAATGAACCTACCTTTTGCATCAGGTAATGTTAGTTTCTATAATGAGTCAGCAAAATCAGCTGTTCCACCAACACCTGAAATAATGGGTATAGGTATTGTTGAGGATGTAAGAAAATGTGTAAGTGTTGATTTCAAAAAAGAAGGAAATCCTATTTTTTTAATAGGCAATGAAACAAAAAAAGAAATGGGTGGTTCTGAATATTACAAAATAATAAAAGTTGAAGGCGGGATGGTCCCAAGAACAGATGCAAAGATCCTTAAAAAAAGTGTAAATGGTATTTTATCATGTATTTCAAAAGAGTATATTGCTTCTTGCCATGACATAAGTGAAGGTGGTCTTGCTGTTTGTATATCTGAAATGGCAATTGGTGGAAAGTTAGGTGCAGCTGTTGATGTTTCGGAAATTGGGAAAAATTTACGAACCGATTTTAAACTGTTTTCTGAATCAAACACTAGATGGATTGTTGAAGTGAAAAAAGAAAAACAAAAAGATTTCGAAAAATTACTAAAAAATAAAAAAATATTTTTTGTTTTAATTGGGGCAGTAAAAGCAGATAATCTTGTTATAAAGGATAATGAAAAAATTGTGATTGACTCTGATGTAAAAACTCTTTATGAATGCTGGGATAAACCAATATGGGAAACAATGGGTTGATTATCTAATTTTAACCAATGATTTTTTATCAATGATAAAAAAATTTATCTTTTTCTTTTTAGATAACTTATAAAAAACAAAGCAAGAATTAACAAAACAAGTTCGAAACCAGGGGTTTTATTCTCTTTTTCTTTAACACTTCCAATATTATATGAAACAATCCTTAATGAAACAATATTAAAACCATTATATTCAACATCTAATCTAACAGGCTCAGGGCCTGTTTCTTCTGAAAGATAATATCTAGTATCAAAGCTTTGGTTTTGTAAGTACTGGGTTTTTTTTATCACATAGCATTCAAATGTTTTATTCATTTCAAACTCTGATGTGATTTTTTCACATTCATAAGATTCATTAACTTGAGTTTCAAAAGAAGAACCTGAAAGAGTATCAATGGTTGTTAAATTATAATTATTTTCCCATTTTTCCCCAACAGAAATAGGATAACGCATCATATCCAAAGCAGGGGTGTAAATATACTCATAAGAATATGATTGGGTTAAATCATCACTAGAATAGTTGAAATAATCTGTTACTTTTACAATTGCACCATTTAAAACTAGAAAATAAGCTGTTTCAACTCGATAAAGTGAAGCATTACCAGGACCCTTTCCTTCAACAGTACTAACAGAAACAAAAACATCGTATACTACATCATTAACGGTGATATTGGTCCTTTGTGTGACTATAACCTCACAAGTTGCATTTGTTCCAATATATTTTCCACTATAATTCCAATAATCACCGATTGTTGTTTTTGGTTTTGGCAGTTGAGCAATTGATATTGAAATGGTTGAAAGATAAATAAAAAACACAAATAAGAAAACAAGGGTTTTCATAATTTTTTTTAACATTATTTTTTCATCTTTTTTTCAAAAAAATATTATCTTTTATTGTGTATATTACATTTTTCTATTTTATTAATAAATATTAAAAAATTATGACTAGTAAAAATATTTTAAAATAAATCCTTGAAAAAATCATCTTATTTTTTTATTAAATATCTCTTCTTTTAAAAAAGAAATATGCTAAAATCAATGGTACTAAAAACCATAATATATGAAAAATTATTAAATTAATCATGCTTAAAAATTCTGGTAATTCAATTGAAAAACCCATTGTTGTAATAGTATTAACTCCAAAAGCCCTTTGTACCGCTGTTTGATATAAATCACTAGGGCTAAAAACTACAGAATTAAAAAACCATTCAGGAATATTTCCTGACATAAAATCTTCAAAACCACCTCCTGTTAAAAATAAAATAGCCATCAGTAAAGTCCCATAAATCATGCTCCAGAAAAATACTAAAATCCCTCCACCAATAGATGTAATACGTCTTTTGCAGAAAGCAGAAATACAGATTGATAAACTCAGATAAATAAATCCAACAAATATGCTAAGAAAAATAAAACCTATGTAACCAACCCATGATTCAGGTCCAACTGTAAATGCTATGACAACCCCCCCAAGACCAAATCCAACAAAAATGGAGACAATAATCACAGATCCAAGACCAAGTAGTTTTCCAAGCAGAACCTCTATTCGTCTAACAGGATAAGATAAAACAACAGATAATGCCCCGCTTTCAGATTCACCAGAAATTGTTGAAAAACCAAGTATAATAGCAATTAATGGAATTAAAATAGAAGTAATCCCTATTAATCCAAAAACCGTATTTTGCATGTTTCCAAATGATTCCCCACTTCCAGCAACATAAGAAAAAACAACAATTAGTAGCACAAAAAGAAATGTTAATAAAATTACCCACTTGTTTCTAATATTATCCAAAAACTCTTTTTTTGCAACAACATACATGGTCCTAGGATTAAACATTTTCATTAATTATCACCTTCTATTAATTTAACAAAAGCATCTTCAAGAGATGGCTCAATAGTTTTAATATTAACAATTTTAAAATTCGCTTCTTCTAAAACAGAAATTATATGACTTCTAAGCTGAAAATCACAAGTAATAAACAAATTATCTCCCTTTGCTTCAACAACATCTATACCACTAATTTTTTCTAAAACCTTTGGAACTTTCCCGTTAAGCCCTTTTATTGAAATTTCAATGCGTGGCTTAATTTGAAGATACTTGTTCAAATTAGTAACTGTATCCTCAGCAATGAGTTTACCCTTATTAATAATAGCAACCCTATTACAAAGGGACTCAACCTCACTTAGAATATGCGAAGAAAAAATAACAGTAGCTCCTTTCTCATTCAACATTTTAATCTTTTCACGAACATACCTAACCCATCTGGCATCTAAACCAACTGTTGGTTCATCAAAAATAAAAATAGAAGGATTTCCAATCATAGCCTGAGCTATGCCTAACAATTGAACCATACCCTTGGAAAAAGTCCCAACCTTTCTATTTTTTGCATCCTCCAAACCAACTTCTTTTATCAAAGAAGGAACAATAGATTTATCAACACCTTTCAACTCACAAAAGAAGTTAAGCGTTTGAATTGGTGTGAGGTTATCATAAAAAGATACTTTTTCAGGAAGATAACCAATTTTTTCCTTTACTTTGATATCATCTTTTTTCATATCAAAACCATTGATTTTAATACTACCACTGTCAACATGGATTAAACCAAGCATTGCCTTAATTGTTGTAGTTTTACCAGCACCATTAGGGCCCAAAAAACCAAAAATCTCACCATTTTGAACATTGAAGGAAACATTATCAACTGCTTTAACATCTTTGTATATTTTTGTAAGATTCTTTATTTCAATACTATTTACTGCAGAAACCTTTGAATCACTAGGAAAAGTATAGTAACCCTTTTTTTTACAATTTGAACAAGTAACAAAAACTTTTTCTCCAGCATTACCTTCAACTTTCATTTGTGTTTTGCAACTTGGACATAGTATTGTTTTAGAAATCATTTATAAACCTCACAAATATAGATTTAACACGTATATAAAAAGGGTATCTAAATATCTTTGCGTTTATTAAAAAAATTCTTATTATTTAATTGAAATTTTAAAAATA
>JBNVCE010000091.1:0-5107 GCA_050410885.1 Thermoplasmatota archaeon
AGATAGAACAGAGGCAGCATCAATTTTACTAACTGGCGAGACTTGGTTAAAAGTCCCTCAAAGTATAAAAATAACCTTTGATGGTAAATTAAAATTTGGGGTTTATGCAAAAGATGTTATTTTACACATTATTGGTAATATTTCATCATCTGGTGCTGATTACTGTTCAGTGGAATATCATGGTAATTTAGATCAATTTTCTATTGATGATCGTTTTGTTATTGCTAATATGGGTGTTGAAATGGGGGCAAAAAACTCTGTGTTTTTTGTTGATGATATAACAAAAAAATATCTTAATTCAATTTGGGTTTCTAATTCATCATATGAAGCTATTTACCCAGATAAGGAAGCATTGTATGTTAAAAATTTAAATTATGATTTATCAGAAATTTCCCCAATGATTTCATGTCCTCATACTGTTGATAATGTTAAACATGTATCTGATGTTGCTGGTTTAGAAATTCAACAATGCTTAATTGGTACTTGTACAAATGGTAGATTATCTGATTTAAAAATTGCTGCTGAAATATTAAAAGGAAAAAAAATTAATAAAAATGTTAGACTATTAATTTTACCTGCCTCAAAAGACATTCTTGAAAAAGCAATGGATGCAGGTATTATCCAAACTTTGGTTAAAGCAGGTGGTGTTTTACTGCCTCCTGGCTGCGGACCTTGTTTAGGCGCCCATCAAGGAGTTCTAGCTCCATCAGAAAGATGTTTAAGTACATCTAATCGGAATTTCAAAGGTCGTATGGGATGTAATGAAGCAGAGATTTATTTAGCAAGTCCAGCAACAGTTGCAGCGTCTAGTTTATTTGGAAAAATCACAGACCCAAGGAAGGTGCTTGGTAAATGAAGGTATGGAAATATGGTGATAATATAGATACTGATATGCTATTTCCAGGTAAGTATGTTTATACCTGTAGTAAGGCTGATGAGATCAAACCACATTTATTAGAGGATTTAGACCCTTTGTTTTCTAAAAATGTTAAAGAAGGAGATGTTATTATTGCTGGTAAAAATTTTGGTTGTGGTAGTTCACGTGAACAACCTGTTATTGGTTTAAAAGCAGTTGGAATTAAGGCAGTTGTTGCTAAAAGTTTTGCCAGAATTTTTTATCGATCAGCAATTAATCAAGGGCTTATGCTAATTGAATGCGCAGAAGCTGTGGATGCTTATGTAGAAGGCTCTAAAATTGACATAGATTTTGAAAATGGAAAAATATCAGTTGGAGACAAAGTTTTTTCATTTCCTAAATTACCCAAAGAAATTTTAGAAATTAAAGATGCAGGAGGTTTACTTGAATATACACGTTTAAAACTTAAAAATAAATATAAAAAATAGTTGTTATTCTTCTTCATACCAAGGATATTTTCCACTTTTATGTTCCTTGCTTAATTTTTGATAAATTTTTGCATTTAAAAGTATTTTTTCTATGTATTTTTCATCTTGTTTCATTATTTTTCCTGGAACGCCTAATACCAAACTGTTTTCTGGTATTTCCATACCTGCTGTAACAAGAGCATTGGCACCAATTATTGATCCTTTTCTAACTTTTGCTCCATTTAGCACGGTTGCATGAATCCCAATTAAACAATTATCCTCGATTATTGCCCCATGGATCATTGCACAATGACCAATTGTTACATTTTTTCCAATTATAACATTATTTTCTTTATCACAATGAATAACACATCCATCTTGAATGTTTGTCCCGTCACCAATTTCTATAGAATTTTGATCACCGCGAATTACAGCACATGGATAAATTCCACAGTTTTTTCCTATTTTAACATTGCCTATTATCACTGCATTTTTTGCAACAAAACTTGACTTATGAATTATTATGCTCATATTCTATTTCCAAATTTTTAGTTAACAAAAAAACTATTTTATACTTTATTATAAAATATTACTTTCATTACTTTCCCTTTTTAATTTAATTATGGATTTTTAATCCTAATAGAATAGAAATAATTTATATAAAATATTATTAATATTGTAATTTTGGAGAGAATTATAAAAAGGGTGAAGTATTATTGTAGTGAATCAGAGAATTCAACCTATTTTTCTTTTTATGTTTAATGAAATTATTACAACTAGTTGTTTATTAAAATACAACCATTTTTTAATTGGTGTTTGGGTAAATATTTTTTTATTTTCCTATAATTTTTATCTATTATTCTTTTTATTATTGATTTTTTTATTAACAGTTTTTATTATTTTAAAAAAGAAAAAAGAAAAAAGTTTTATTAACATAATTAAAGAATTTGAAAAATCTCTTACTGGTGAATTGGCTCATTTTAAATGTCCAGTATGTAATGGTATTTTTGCAATAAAAAAATCTAAAGGGGATAATAAAAAAACTATTAAATTAACATGTCCAGACTGTGGCAAAATAGGTGTTATTCCACCCAATCCTGTTTTTATTGAGGAAGAAATTCCTGAAAAAAAATCCAGTAAAGTAAATTTTAGATGCAGTTATTGTGGTGAAGGTATTACTATTTGGGCGGAAGGAACAAATTTGTTTGAGAATATTCAAGTGTTTTCTTGTTGTTTTTGTGGTAAAACAAATACTATGAATAAACTTTAAATTAAATGTCTAATTTTTATTGCTTCACCATGTTTTATTTTTTTCATTTCCTCGCCATCCATTTGTGCTACACCAACTGCAACAAGTTTTTTATTTCTTTTAACAATAACTTCATCACCTATTCTTATCTGCTCATCTGCATCTTTAATACCTGGTGCAAATACTGATCCTTTCAAGATAAAATCACTATAAATTTCAACCCAGTATTTATCACAATCACTTATTTTTTTGGCACCATTTATTGTTAATGAAATAAAGCCTCTTTCTTTTGTAATCATACCAATTTGTGTTTTACCAAACATTATTTTTTGGTAAGGGTATTTACCTTTTATTTCGCAATCTTTTATGAGTTTCTTAGCAATGTTTTTACCAAACTGATAAGAAGCCAATGCTTCAATGTTTTCTTTTAATCTTTCATTGGGTTCTATTACGTCATAATTTTTAATTGTTTTATTCAAAATTTCATATAGGTTGTCCAAGGATTTTTTTGACGAGGGGTTGTCTTTGCATGTTATTATTGGGTCTTTTATTATTGTTTTAATAAAACAAGTTATTTCTTTAGGTAAATGTAATATTATTTTTTCATATTTATTTAAACTTAAGTATTGTGTTAATAGTCTTGTAATAAGATTTTTTTCTATTTCATCCCACACACCAGTTATAGGTATATCATATGAAGATGCTGGATAAACTAATTCTAATTCTCTTGGCACAATTCCCAAAGGTGAGGTTATTACAACTTCATGAACAATAAAAGGGTTTTTTGTTGCCATTAATTTTTCTTTAAAGAATTTGTGTGATTTAGAAAATGAATAAGGTTTTTTAGCTGAGCAAGGTAAAAATAGTAATATTTTTGCTGATGTGGGTTTTTTGAATCTATTAATTACTCTTTCCTGGAATCTTTTGATTTCAGGTCTGTATAAGGATTCAATTGTTGTTGCAATGATTTTACTTTTACTTATTACTGGAGTTTTTTTTTCTAAAAAATCGTAATGATTTCTATCTAGTATTCTAAGAATAGCTGTCAAGTTTGTGTCTGTTTTTATCCTGTTTTCAACAAGATTTCTTAGATTTTCCTGATAAATTGCATTTCTAACATGTTTTATCTCATTAAAAATTATGTAATAGTTGTGTTTCAATAAATCTTCAAATTCCATTTCAGAAGGTTTTTTATTTTTTTTAAAACATGCAGGGCAGGTGCAAGGATTTTCTATTAATTCATCTATTTTATATGAAGTATTTTCAAACAATATTATATTGTTTCTTGCAGCAAGTATTGCTTTTGTTGAATCAAAAAAATCAATACCTAGGTATGTAAATAAAGCGAAATTTTTTGGTTCACCAACACTTGGTAAATAGATTAATTTTTGATAACCAATATTTTTTTTTAAATAAATAACAAAGTCAACAAAATTTTTTGGTTGATCCAGCAGCTGAGAAGCGTTTTTAATAATAAAAATTTTTGAGTTTTTTTCTTTTATTTTTTCTAAATTTTCATCAATGGATATACAATAAGAGTTTCTATTTTTTTTATTTGTTTTTAAAAGAAATAGATCTTCAGAAAATTTTAAAGACGGATTTTTTGTTTTATTTCTTTTATTTGTTATGAATATTTCTCCAAAATTTGGTGCTTTAAAACGTTCAGTATCTAAAAAAAGGATATTTGGTGTTAGAATTTGTTTATTATTTATCAGTATTTCGCCAATTCTACCAGGTCCATTTTTTTTCTTTATTATAAACTGCATCAATTTTAGAATGAATCCTTATTTAAATTATTTTAGTATTTTTAACCCATTTTTTTGGCATTTTTTTTACAAAAAGATTATAAAGTCAAATCTATTAACATATGTTAATAATATATTATATAAGAATAGGGGGCTATGAAATTGGAGAAAAACAATTTTAAAAAATTAAAGTCAACAAGAACAGCTATAGGTGTTATAATTTGTATTTTTTTGCTACTTACATCTGTAGCAACAACTATGGGGAATTTTATTGAATCAAACAGCAATAATAAAACCACAAGTATTAGTTATAGATTTTTATTTAAAGAACCCAGCTTTAAATCCATACAACCTATACAATCAAACAATAATGAATTCACATTAATAGATATTCCAGGTTGTTTATCAGTGGGTATGCAAGCAGGTGAACCTCAAATTCCAATAAAAATTATCACCCTTTTGTTACCACCTAAAAAAACTATAAGCAGTATAAATGTTATTGGAACGCCTGTTGAAATACAATCGCCTATTAATCTTTTAGAAAAACCTGTTTTCCCGTATCAAAACCCTGTTCCCATTGGCAGTGATTTACCACAAGAGTTTCACATAAATACAAATATTTATTCTTCTAGTAATTTGTTTCCTTCAACTTTAATTACAGATTATCACATAGGTTATTCACATGGATATGCTATTGTTAATTTTGGATTAAATCCATTGCAGTACAAACCCAATGAAGGCAGAATAATTTTTTATCCAGAATTAACTGTTAATATAAATCTTAAGGATT
>JBNVCE010000091.1:5117-5404 GCA_050410885.1 Thermoplasmatota archaeon
ATCCATTTTTCAGAAACAAGCCTGGGGATGAAGCATGGGTGAAAAAACTTGTTTATAATCCTGAAATAACTGATTCATATAAAACATCTGATATTCCAGTTTTTGACTACCCTGGAGGTCTGTGTGATCCTAGTGAAAGTTATGATTATGTGATTATCACAACTACATACAATGGTCTTGATTATTGGGAAACATCTAGTACCTTACCTTATAATTGGCAGAGTTTAATGGATAAACATCTTTCTAATGACGGTTTAAGATGCACATTGGTTACAGTTCAAGATATT
>JBNVCE010000092.1:0-5275 GCA_050410885.1 Thermoplasmatota archaeon
TAAACCTTTTAATTTTTTCATGTATTATATTAACAATTTGACATTTAGTCATTTTGGCATTTTGACAGGTTATTATTAAATAGATTTAATGAAATAATTATACTTACATCCCATCATGTGAATGCTTGGGGTCTGGATCAAGACATTACAATAAATATTTCGACCAATTCATCAATTTCCTGCTTTTGATTATCCAGACCCTCCCCTCTCTTGTTTTATTAAAGTTTTTTTATTAAAACTCATCTAATTTTTTAGTACTTTTTTCATTTAAAATTTTTTTTGATGTGTTCCAAGAACGCCTGGTATAAGGTGGTAGTTTACCATATTTTTCAAACCATGATTTGATAAATTTTTTTGTAATAGGATCAGCAGGATATCCACTACCCAAAGGTAGATTTATTTTTTTTTGTAATTCTTGAGCAATTTTTTGAATTTCTTCATCTCTTTTTGATTTTGCTAAAATAGATGCAGCACTTACAATTGGATAAATATCATCTGCCTTATGTTTTGAAATAATAGTTGGTTTAAAAGAAAGCCCTGATAAAATATCTGTTGCAAATCGTTCTTCATTAACATCAGCTGAGTCTACATAACAAATTTTGGGTTTTAGTTTTTTTATTATTTTTATAAAGGCATTAACTTCTATTTCATTTAAGGTCATGACTTTGCGCATATCATCTATAGCTGATGCTGGAATAACTAATATTTCGTAGTTTAAAGCATTTTCTTTTATTTGTTTTGCTAAGTTTTCTCTTCTTTTAGGAGTACATTTTTTTGAATCTTTAACTTTTAATTCTATAAGTTTTGTATTATCTGCAAATGTAACGCCTGCGACAACTAATGGGCCGATAACTGGACCTTTGGGCAAACAAGAAACACATATTTTTTAATCAGCTTCTTGTTCTCTACCCGCCTCATCGACCCCACAAATTGAATTAGTCACAACATAATCACCTTTTTTTTTCAAAAAATTCTTAATTTTTTTATAATCTTTAAATTCTTATAACAATCACTAGTAAAAAGATGTTACGGAAAATGTAAAACTATAGGCAATTTTTTATTATAAGACCTTATTCAAAACCTAAATGCCGCCGTAGCTTAGCCTGGTTGAGCGGCTGATTCGTAATCAGCAGGTCAAGGGTCCAAATCCCTTCGGCGGCTTTTTTAATAATATCAAAATTTAATTAATTATTTTATAAAAATTATATTTAGATACTTCTAAAATTTTTATTCTAAGTTAAATCTTTTCTTTAATAGTTTCAGTATGAAAAGATTTTTCAGTAAGAACAATTATATATTATTCTAAGAGGTTGTTATTATAATCTGTCGTTATCTAAATATTATAATAATTTTGTCAATATTGATTTTATCATCTTTTGGTAATTTTACAGCACATAGTAATTCTAAAAATAATGCGTTATATTATGCAATAGTAGTACCGCTTCCATGTGGGCAAGATACAACAATTGAAACTTTTAAAAATAGTAGAGTTATAAATATGATCAATGATCTTTTAAGATTAAATATAACTGTTTATTGGTCTAATGAAAATTTTACTGCATTATCAAAAAGATTTGATTCAAATAAAACTGAGTTGTTAGCTTATAAAAAAGGAACATTTATTATTCCATTTTCTGGTAAACATTTTACTGATGCTACAACAATTTCAATTATTCTGGATTATAACCAAACACATGAACTAGAAAATCAATCATCTTTTAATAATGAAGTTTATTTTTTAGAAGAAGAAGTTAATATTAATTGCAGTAAACTAACCGAACCAAAAATAGCTCAACATTTTGAAAAATCAGTAAGATACAGTTGGCCAAGTTATTTACAAATAGCAGAAGATGACGGTTTTTTAACCTATGAATTATTAATAGAAGGTGAAACTGAAAAGGTTTTAAACAATAATGATTTTAATGTATTTATCTGGCCTTATTTACCAGGTGTTGCAAAAAATTATGAAACTTTTATGACTTTTATGAATATTAAAATGATTAACACTATAAGGCAATTTGTAAACAATGGCGGAGGATTTATAGGTACATGTTATGGAGCATATGCTGCCTCATCAGGTTTTATCATACCTGGTATTTTTTTTTCTTTAAAATATGCCAATAATCCTGATTTTGATAAACCTTTCCCAGCTTTCTCCCTATCTATTAGTGATTCAATAATGAAAATAAATTCAGAGGCTTTTTCAAATCTTTATATAACAAAGCATAAAGTAGTAAACATTAATCATCCTGTTTTTTATGGTGTGAATGAAACTTTTTTAGATTTTTTTGAGGGTCCTATATTTGTCTGGCTTGGAAAAAACACTCATCCTTTAACCGTTTTTTATGAAGTTAAACCTTTAAACAATAATGATTCAATTAGTGACAAATTAAAAAAAATACTTATTAACAGAACTAGTTGGGTAAATTCTACATTTGGAAAAGGAAAAATAGTTTTATATGGTAGTCACCCTGATTTTGTTAATAATATTAAACCTTTGTTTAATGAAAATCAATGGGATGGAGATAAATTTTATGGTAGACGTATAATACATAACTCAATATTTTTTGTGCTTTCAGAGGATAATCCAGAATTTTCATACACTAGTTACAATGTTTCTTTTATCAATAGAATAATAAATAATACTAACAATTTATCTATTAATAATTCTGAAAAAAATGAATTTGAAGAACTTGAAAAAAAACTAGGTGAAATTTTTAACAAAATTATTATTCTTAAAAATCTTAGTATTGATTTAAAAGCATTATTTTTATCAATTGAAAATAAAAGTAATAATTTTGCAGAAAATATCAAGATGTTAAATTATACTTTTTGGTTAAGTGAAATATACTTGGATTATATAAATAAGACAAGGTTTTCAATTGACATGTTAAAAAGGGTTTTACCTTTATTATATAAATATGATGATTCATTAACTGATAAAGTAAAGATGAAAAAAATTGAACTTGAAAACCTGTTGAATGAGTCAAAAAAAATTATTCAAAAAACAACAATTAAATTAAATTTTATGAAAGAAAATTTAGTAAACTACAAAATATATTTTTTAAAAAAATTTTTGATATTGGAGCAAGGTAGAAATATTTTACAGTCTTTTGAAAAATGTTTGAAATATTTACCAAAGGTTTATTTTGAAATATTAAAATTGCTGAAATATAGCTGGTATAATTATGAAGCATATATTGCTTTAAGCGATTTTTTAAAAATTGATAATTAAAATTTAAAAAAATAATTTTTTAGAGATTTATTCTTTTTTGCATTTTTGGCATAAACTAAGACTAGCACTCCAGTAATTAACACCTTCGATACCAAATCTTGTTTTACATTTCTTGCAGATCATATTAAATCCCTTTCATTTTTATTTAATATTAAATTAAGTTAAATATAATATAAAGGATTTATTATACAAGTATTACCAATTTTTTAGGATTATTAGAAATTTTAATATACCTAATTTATTTACACAGTTAAAAAGTACACTATTTTTAATAAAACAAAAATAATAATAAACAATTGCCTGTATTACTTTTTTTAAATTATTTGGTTGATTCCAAAATCTTATCAACTCTATTTAACAATGTTTCTTTGTCAAACGGTTTCATAATATAATCTGCAAGTCCTTCGTCCAAAAGAACTTGTTTTCTTTTATCAGATATTTCAAGAACACTCATAAAAGCAACCTTGATTTTTGATGATTTTTTATTAATTCTATTAAAAACATCCCATCCGCTCATACCTGGCATCATAATATCAAGTAGAACTAGATCCACTTTTTCCTTTTCAAGTAATCTTAAACATTCCTCACCACTATAAGCAGTAATAACTTGGTAACCCCCTAATTCTAGTACAGTTCTAGTTAAATCAACAATATCAGGTTCGTTATCTACCACCATTATTTTTTTCATCTTCTCATCTCTTTAATAACAAACAACCATATATCAATAAAGACTTTTTAAATTAATGCATTTTATAACATGTAAAAGGTTTAAATCTTATAATCTTGATTACAATATTCCATTGGAGGTTTAAACAAATTTGAATTTAAAAAAAAGATTTAGTTTAAAAGATAAATCATTTGCACATTTTGAAACATGGAGACTTTACACGGTTATATGGTGTGGTTTGGTTAGTTTAACAGGTTCATGTATAGCTTATGGAGATTTACCACCAATAAAAATTGCAGTTCTTTCTTTATTTATACCAATGATGGGATGGATTGCTGGGCTTTATTTATCAGATTATTTAGATAGAAAATTAGATGCTATACAAAAACCCCATAGACCAATTCCATCAGGTAGAATAAAACCAAAAGAGGCACTAGTTTTTGGCGCTTTTTTCGCAGCAACTGGTTTTATTTTATCATTATTACTGAATATTTACAATATAATCCTTGTTTTTCTTGTTGCAGCCTTAGTTTTTGCTTATGCTAAAATATCTAAATCCAAAGGAATAACAGGAAATTTAAATAGAGGAGTGGTTACAGTTCTTGCTTACCTTTTTGGAGTTTTTTCAATAAATCAATCCTTACAATCAATACCGATTTATATCTGGTTAATATCTATTGTTTTTTTACTACATGATACCAACAGTAATTTAGTTGGGGCTATAAGAGACATAGAGGGTGATAAAAAAGGTGGTTATCAAACAATACCTGTGAAATATGGTATTAAAAACTCAATAATAATTTCCCTGATATTAACCATTGTTTGGTTTTCACTTACATTGTTTATACCATATCATTACAATTTTTTAAAATTAGAATTTTATTTTATTATGATAATTGATTTATTGATATTGATTTCTTTTTATCTTTATTTAATAAAAGCATTACATAATTATTCAAGAGAAAAAGGTTTAAAATTTCATGAATTCTTTGTTTTAGAACGAATAACTTTAGCATCAGCTTTTATTTTTGGTATTATTAATTTATACATTGCAGCTTGTATTTTTTTAATAGCTATTTTAGTAACAAGTATTTCTCAATACCTGCTAAGAAAAAGATATGAATTTATGGAGAAAAAATGAAATACGCAGTTGTTGGTCTTGGGGCAATTGGAAGTATAATTGGTGGCATTCTTGCCAAATCAGGTGAAAAAGTAATATTAATTGGTAAAAATAATCAAGTTGAAGAAATCAGTAAAAAAGGTATTAAAATAAATGGTTTATATAATTCAATTCTTGTAGAAAATGTAAAAGTAAGTTCGGATTTTTCATTGATTTGTGAATCTGATATTATAATAGTTTGTGTAAAATCTCA
>JBNVCE010000093.1:0-5190 GCA_050410885.1 Thermoplasmatota archaeon
GTTATACTGGTTTTGATGCAGTTAGTGTTTGGAAGTTTTTCTGAAAATGATTTTTTGTTAAAATTGATAAGTAGATACCAAAATGATTTTTAACTAAATTAACTTTTGACTAACAACTCATAATTATAAAATATTAAATAATATTAAATGGGCACAGGTTTATAAATTTAAAAATAGATAATTATTATCACACGATTTGTTCCCTAGTTTTAACAGCAACACCATGATTAAAAGACAGCATTTCTAATCTGTTTAATAAACATCTACCAACTCCAATAAGCTCATCTTTTTTACTAACAATTAAACATTCATCCAGTGGTCTAAGTTCAGCATCACAATCAATTACAAACTTTGCAAACACACTTTTTCCACCCTTAACAAAAGAAACAGCATCATCCTCAACAACAACTCTTAATTTAGGAGGACTAAAAAATTTATGAAGAAGCCTTGCTCCATTAATTTTCAAAGTAAAAAGCCCATCTTCAGCTCTCATTGAAAGAATGTGTTTATTATCACAGTAAACATTCCTGATCTTACCTGTTTTCTCAGATTTAACAATATTAATTCTTCCATTTAATAATGCCTTTGCTGCACCTTTTCCAAATTGGAAATCTAAAACTGCATGTATTTTCCTTAAATCAAAATTTAGGTTTTTTTCTTTTGATGATTTTATCTTGTCTAAGGTTTCATCACCCTTCCAATAAATAATTTTCTTATTTTTTATAAAACTTTTAAACAATTTTTTAACAAATTCTTTTGTTTCACTATCAATTTCTTCTGGAAAAACAGATTGAGCAAAGGGATACATCTCATCAAGTTCAATAGGTACAGGCCCTAAATTTGAATCAACCAATAAATTCAAACAATTATTTTTTTTGAAAATTTTTTCAATTTCTTTACGATAAAAAGCATAATATGTTTTACTTGCCTCTGGGAAAACAATAGTTGTTTTAAATGGTTTTTCATATCTTTCAAATAATCTTTTATGACATCTAAAAAAAATAGGTCTGTGGATTGTGTGCATTCCAGTATAAAAAACAGCTTTTTCTTTACTAATTGGTTCAAATTGTTCTAAAAATTCTTTATTTTCTTTTATTCTAAGCTCTTTTAATGATTCAAAAAGATAAGGGTTAGCAGCTGCTCTTCTTTCCACAAGTTCCCATAAATTTCCCTGAGAAATAGCATTCTTGATTCTTTTTATCTCAGTAAAACTAACATATAAATTGTGTTTAGCAATTTCCTTAATTCTTTCATTCTTATCTAATTTTTTCAACTCAGAAATATCATAATTTGAGCACACAGGACAACAGCAAGGTAGCTCAATTAAATCCTCTAATTTTTCTGTTCCCCAAGAAAAAATCATTCTGTCATCATTTGCATATTTTGCATAAGCTGATGAATCAAAAAAATCGCATCCTAAGGCAACTGCTAATGGAAAAATAAGTGGATGACCTGCACCAAATAAATGAACTGGTTTTGAAGGATCTAAACCTTTTTTTGAAGAAATAATGCATTTAATAAGTTCTTTATATCTTTGATTTTCCATAAGAGGAACAACGCCTCCTATTGGAAAAAAATCAGCATTTATTTCACTGAGTTTTCTTGCACATTTTTCTCTTAAATCAGTATAAACAGAACCTTGAATTGTGCATGCAAGAGCCATTTCTTTTTTTATTTTAATACTTTTTTTTGCCCGTTGTATTGTTTCTTTTATTGCTTTTTCTGCCTTTTTTTTATTCTCATCAGGCTCAATAAAAATATCAAGGATTGTTCCAATATCACTTCCAATATCTCTTTGAAATTCAACAATTTCTATTGGATCAATATCTATTTCACCATAAACATGTGATTGAAAAGTTCCTGAATCAGTCATAATTGGTCCATCAAAATCAATTAATCTATGAACCCCTTCTTTTAAAGCATTTTCTTTAAGTTTTTCATTCTTGTTAATAATATATGAATTGGTAATAACAATCTCGACTCCAAAAAATTTTTTCATCTCTTTTGGAGTTAAAATCATTTTATTAGGATTAATTACTGGCATTAGATTTGGTGTGGTAACAACACCGTGCTTTGTTGAAAATTTACAAATTCTTGCTGCAGCATCTCTTTTTTTAATTTCAAACAACATAATGAACTAATTACAATAATATGCAAAAGATATTTAGTTTTGCTCAAAAAATTATTTGATTAATCTATTACATTATGCTCCAATCTGTATTGGGTTTAAGATTCTTTTAAGAGTAGCAATTGCAGAAAGAGAAGCCATATAACTTGTCTTTAGATTACTTGGATTTGGCATATTTTCTACTTCAGCTCTTAGTCTACCAAATTTTCCATGGGCTAGAATCTTATGGCTGTTTCTTGTAACAACAGGATCAGCAACAATCTGCACTTTTGTTTTATCAAAACCTATTCCTGCCAATGACAAGCTTGCAGCAACATTAATATTCATGGGAAATTTTTTTATTGCATCCCTTGCCTTTCCTCTAAAAACAATTGTTCTTTTGTTAACCTTTTTACCTAAAGCTTCAGGGGGTTTAGTTGTTACAAGTGTTACCTCATCAATTGAATCAACACTTGCGGATAAAATACCATCAATACCACATACTGCACCAGAAGGAATATAAATTTTACAATGCTTCTTTTTTGCTAATTCCGCAATTTTATTTCTAAATTTATCATTAAGTAAACCTCCAACGCTCATAATAACCAAATCTTTCCCAGCATTTAGAACTTCTTCAGCATATTCCTCAACTGCACTTTGTGAAGCTGCTTCAAAAACAACATCAACATCTTTGATAAAATCTTTAACATGTTTTATTTCTGCTTTTTTTAAAGATTTACATAATTTTTCAGCAGCCTCATTTTTTATATCAAACAAAAATATTTTACTTATTTCATCCATCTTATCTGCAGCTTTTGCAACATCACTACCTATTGCTCCACAACCAATTATTCCAAGATTCATGTTTTAACCAAAACCTTAAAACGTAGTTATAATATAAAAATTATTGTTATTTATGAATGAAATAGATGTTTATTTACAAGAAGATCTTGGAAAAGAGGGAGATATTACTTCTGATGCATTATTTTCAAATGAAAAAGCAAAAGCGGTTATCATTGCAAAAGAAAAATGTATTGTTGCAGGAATTGAAGAAATAAAAAATGTTTTTGAAAAAACAGGGGCTTTTACAAAAACTTTGGTAAAAGACGGTGATTTAGTAAAAGAAAAAACAATTGTTGCTGAAATAGAAGGTCCTGCAAGATCAATTTTAAAAGGTGAACGATTAGCATTAAACATTATCGGCAGAATGAGTGGTATTGCAACAGAAACAAAAAAACTAGTTGACATTTGTAAAAAAATAAACCCAAATATTAAAATTGCTGCAACAAGAAAAACAACTCCAGGTTTTAGTAAATATGAAAAAAAAGCTGTTATCATTGGTGGAGGAGAACCACATAGATATGGTTTGTATGATGCAGTTTTAATTAAAGATAATCATCTTAAATTAATTGGTTCAGTTGAAAAAGCTATTAAAAAAATAAAAGAGAATGTAAAAAACAAAATAATCGAAATTGAAGTAGAAAATGAAAAAGATGCATTGCTTGCAGCAAAATTAGAAACTGACGTGATTATGTTGGATAATTTTAGTCCAAAGTCTGCAGAAATTGTTGCAAAAAAGATAAAAAAAATTAATAGTAAAATTTTGATAGAGATCTCAGGTGGTATTAACCCAGAAAATATTACCAAATATGCTGGATTTGCAGACCGTATTTCCCTTGGTTATTTAACCCATTCAATAAAAAATAAGGATTTTTCTTTAGAAATTATTAAAAAAATTTAAGGAAATATTTAATAATTCGATTTTATATACAATATTGAAAAATTATATTATTTATAATAAAAAGGGGCTCACTATTGTGAGGGTATGGTGATATTGTAAATGAAAAAGATTATAGAAGAAGTTTTAGCAAATGAAAATGCTAAAAAAGTAAATGAATCTAACAATAACTCAAAAGATGCATCAGGTAAAGATAATTTCATGAATAATTCACTTACTAGAAAAGAAATCTCTCGTGGCATTAAAGATAAAGAATTAGAAGAAGTTCTTGCTAGTCTTACAACAACAATAAAAGTTGTTGGTTGTGGTGGTGCTGGGACAAACACTATTAGTCGTTGTGTTGAAAGTAATATCACTGGTGCAGAGTTTATCTCGGTTAATACTGATGCTCAGCATTTATTACTTGCATATTCTCCTCATAAAGTTTTAATTGGTAGGCATTTAACAAGGGGTCTTGGGGCAGGTTCTCTTCCTCAAATTGGTGAAGAAGCTGCTAAAGAAAGCGAGGATGATCTTCGTGAGGCAATAGGCCGGGCAGATATGGTTTTTGTAACCTGTGGTTTAGGAGGCGGAACAGGTACTGGCTCTGCACCAATTGTTTCACAGATTGCAAAAGAAGCAGGTGCTTTAACAATTGGAGTTGTTACACTTCCTTTTAGTGTTGAAGGTGTAATTCGTATGCAAAACGCTGAGCAAGGACTTAAACGTTTAAGGGATGTGTGTGATACGGTTATTGTTATTCCAAATGATAAACTTCTTGAGATTGTTCCAAATCTTGCTTTAAATGCTGCTTTCAAGGTTGCAGATGAGATTTTAATGAGATCGATTAAGGGTATAACTGAAATGATAACAATGCCTGGTTTGATTAACCTGGATTTTGCTGATTTAAGAACTATCATGAAACGTGGTGGAGTTGCTATGATTGGTCTAGGAGAAGCAGATGGTGAAAACAAGGCTATGAATGCTGTTATTGAGGCTTTGAATTCTCCGCTTCTTGAAGTTGATATTTCAGCTGCAACTGGTGCTTTAGTTAATGTTATTGGCGGTGAAGACATGACAATTGGTGAAGCTGAAAAAGTTGTTGAAGAAATATATTCAAGAATTGATCCTAATGCTCGTATTATTTGGGGAACAACAGTTGATCCTTCACTTAAAAAAACAATTAGAGCAATGCTTGTTGTTACAGGTGTAAAATCAAAACAAATTCTCGGTCCATCAGTAAGAACTTTTGAAAAAAAGGATTTTGGCATTGATTTTGTTGCTTAAAAAAGACTTTGTATAAATAAACAAAGTCATTTTACTTTCTTTTTTGGCTCATGTCCTTGAATTGTCCGATAGAATATTT
>JBNVCE010000094.1:0-4911 GCA_050410885.1 Thermoplasmatota archaeon
GAACACCGGCATCATTTTATTTATGAAATGTTAGCGATGCCGGTTGACAGTACATAACCAAAACCCATATTAACTTGTTTTTATATAATTTTATTTACCTTGATTCGAAGATCTCCATGAAAAACATGATTGGAGAAGCAAGGTCAAGGAAACAAATTGATACCATAACAAGGGTCCCTCTTTGATCAAATAGACGTAATGTCAAGAAATGAGATGAGGACAACCATGGTTTCAAAAAACTGTCGCGTAATATGTTGTGGACTTGTCCCACTGCTGCATTATGGGATAAAACTGCAACAACACCCAACATTTTTTTAATTGTTGGGTGACAGCGACATAAAATTTTTATAAAATATTTTATATTTTCAAATTTAATTTATTTAAAATTATAAGTAAAAACATTCTTTTCCTATAAAAAAGATACAATTTTTGGTAATTATTAAACAACAAAGTATATATACATAATAAATATAAATACGATTATATATTTCTCCTTAAACCAAAAGGAGTAAATACTATAACAGATAATTCAGATTGGGGTAAACAAGATGAATAATTTATCAAAAAAACAAACTAAATATGCTTTTAATTATAAAAAAAATTTAAAAAAATTCTTAAGCATAATAATTATATTTTTAACATTAACAACAACAGCATCCACAGTTGTCAGCTCCCAAAACAATTTAATAAACATAACTCAAAACAATTTGGAAAACCAAATTATAACAAATGAACCTTCAACAAAAATCATAAAAGAATCATCCATAAAAGAAAAATTATCATCAATAAAAGAAAAAATTATAAACAACATAAAAAAAATAACTCTGATAAAAAATACTTTATCTAATATAAAAAAAGATGAAACAGATACAGACAATGAATATATTTTAACAAATACAAAATCCCCAATACTACGTCATTTTGAAAAATTTCTAAGACTAAAACTACTAAACCTAACAATAATGTTTTACACAAACTATTCAGGTATTGAAAAACAAATCAAAATAAAATTTTTAGAGGTAAAAAAAATTGATGTCAACGATGATGGTAAAGACGATATAAAAGTAAAACTTGGTTTATCATTTTCAATACAAAAATTATTACATTTTTCAATAAATTTTAAAAACACAATAACAAGACTACCAGACTTTCCAGATGCATCAGCCCATTTTGAAGCATATTCAGAGCTTTACATTCCAGGAATACTATTTGTTAAACGGAGAGGAGATCGAATAAGATTTGGTTACGAATCACCAGAAGGAGAAGAAGTCCCAAGTAATTGTCAAATTATCTATAGATACCTTCCAAACATTGTATATTTAAGGAAAAAACCAGGACATAAAATAGAGGTAAACCCAAGTATAAACAACAATTCAAAATTAATCATGATTTTAGGTTTTACAAATTATAATATTAATAAAAACATTGTTTCAGAACTAAATACAAAAGTAATATACAATCCTGCTGTTAAATCCTCTATTACATTCAGCGGAAATGGGATTTTGGGCGGTTCAATTTTTGAGTTTACAAGGGAGCATGTTGGTGAATCCCAAGTTGACATGTATTGCTCATTTGAAAAAAATAATAAAACAATAATAAGTTATGTTAAAGATTTACAAAAAAAAGTCACATTCACAATAAATTTTGGAAGAAACGGCAACATAAAATTTAATACACATAATCAGGCACCCACTGAAATCGGGGTATGCAATGATTTTTATAATCCTGATTACAAAATATATTTTACGAATCTTCCATCAAAAGCAGAACTTAATTGGAATATCCGTATTATAAAACAAAAAATTAATTTAGAATTCTATACAGACAGACCTGGTACTTGTTTAAAAGGTGAGTTTAGATTTTCAAATAATTCAACATCTAATTTAACTGTTTACTCAAAAATAAAACTAGATTGCCAAATGTCACTAGATTTAAAAAATGGTTATTTTGTTTTCAATAGAAACAAAGTGGATATATTATTTGATTTATCATATAATAAAAAAAACACATCATTGTATTTATCAACAAATATATCAAGTTTCAATGAGCAACCATTTGAAATATTCTTTGGTAAACTCTTTGATGGAAATGCTGATGTTGAATTTCATGGCTCTTATCTAGAAGTAAATGATTTAGAGTTTTTATTTACAAAAAACACTTCAGATCAAACATCAGAACAGAATGAACAATTTTTAATAATTGAGTTTACAAGTCTACTTTTCACTTCTAGAGATTTTATAAAACTAACGTATAATGATGAAACCAAAGAAGCAAATCTTTCTGGTGGTGGAAATGGTTCAATCAAATTAGAAAATTTAATTATTGAAGGTAATCTATTTAAAATACCACCTGGATATGAAATACAATTGGGATTATTTGAAATAGAATCTGATCATCTTTATGGATCAGCTGCAAATGTTTCTTTCAATATTTCAGATATTAAAAATTTCATAGTTGAATCCTTTGCATTAGAAAACGCAATCAGTAAAATAATCATTGAAGAATTTTCAATAAAAATGAATATTAATGAGTATATTAATTTAACAGAATTTAAGGCAAATTTTTCAGGAAATGGAGTTTTCCAAGTTACAAAAGAAAATGATAAATTTAATGTTACTGGAGCAATAAATGGTCCAGGCTTTTTTCAACTTGACATTCTAAATATTGATATTAATTTACTTAATTTATCTAACAAAATTATACTTCAAGATTTTCTCATAAACGGTCCTACTACATTTTTTATTTATTTAACATCAGAATTTAACCAAGGAAAAATAACAAATGTTAGTCTTGTTGCAGGTGTTGATACTCAATGGCATATTGGAAAATTCTATTTAAAAATCCTGGATATTCCTGTATTTGAAATTATAAATTTAAATGGAATTGGACGATTATCAGGCGGGTTTGAAAAATGTCAATATGAAGATTCAATTGATATAGTAATTTCATTAGCTGGTAGTTGGGACTGGAAAAAACTTTACTTTATACCATTATCAGAAGAAGGTGAACGACCAGGTATTCAGTTTGGCTCATTTTCAGGTAATTTTACATCAAAAATTCATTTTCCAAATATTAAAAAATTAGGTAATGGTCATCTTAATTTTATAGTTCATTCTGTTATAGAACTAAATCAATTTGAAATAGAAATCAGCAAATGGTTAATATCTGTTATTTCAATTAAAATGCAACCAGGTAACTCTTACATATCTTGGATTGATATTCTTGATTTACCTAATCTGCATTTTTTAATAAATAATTCTGATACAATAAACCTTCAATTTGATACATTTTTTATAGAAAATAAAAACACAGGAAAAAATTTTTCATTCAGATCCAGGGAATTTTCAGTTCCAAACCTTGAGATTATGACAAACATCAATGGTGATGGCAGCGGTTTTCTATATCTAGATACAGATAATCAATATTGTAATTTTGAAATAACAAAATCTGAATTTATTAAAATAAATAAAATCTTTAGAGCTAAAAACTGCAACATTTCTTGGGATTTCAATCAAGGATTATTTAATATTATAGATATTAGTGGTTTCATTGAATTTGGAAAAGAATTTGAAATATTGATATTTATTAATGGAAAATGGCGTATACTAATTTCAATAAATCAACCTGTTGCTGAGTTTACTTGGTCTCCATTTAAACCAAATGTAAATGAGACAATTCAATTTGACGCATCAGGTAGTCATTTTTCAGCACCCATAACTAGATATGATTGGAAATGGTACAGTACAGATACATGGCATAACAATTTAGGTGCTTATCCAACCCATTCTTATAATCAAAATGGAAGCTACAAAGTTACACTTCGTGTCTGGTCAGGTTTAAAAAATAGCATTTGTTCAAAAATTATAAATGTTGGTGAAAGTAAACCACATGTGGAAATAATTTATAATTCTGAAACCTTATTTGAAGGAACTCAATTTAGTGTTCTTGTAACTGATTTGGAAAATAATAATTCTCCATTATCTGGTGTTCTTGTCACATATGCTCAACAAGATTTCAATGGTAATTGGCAAAATATAACAAACATTACCAATTCAGATGGTATTGCTAGTTTTGTCTCATTTGATGTTCCACAATATGAATTCGTTGATTACAGTTATGCTAAAATATTTGTTAGCATATCTGATTGTCCTGATGCTGAAAGTCAATGGTTCAAAGTTTACAGTATTCCAGTTAATTAGTTTATAAAAAATTAAAAAAATATTTTTCTCATACATTTTTTTATTTTTATAATTTTTTAAAAATAATATTTATTTTAATATCAAAAACCAGTATTATCTTCAATTATCTTTTAATCTACAATACACTTATAATGGATTATCTATTATTATAACCAAAAAATTTTTATTTTAGATTCTTTTTAAATTTTTTAAAAATTGTATAGCAAATATATAAACAACCAGCAAAAAGTTTATATTTAAGTGTAAAGTTTATATATAAATTGTATATACGTTTTAAATCTCAAATTATGACCCGGACCATTCCGGTCGACCCATGAGAATGAACTATCGATTTCTACAATGAATGGGTCATTTCCTGTCCTGGGTCACATTAAATGGATGTGGAGGTTCAAGAAAAACAAGATACCCTTTAAGGGATTCTTGCGCTCTCTTGAATCTGACGATTGACATGTGTTGGTGAATTTTTGATTCACCCCGCTAATTACCTAATTACGATACAGGGTAAAAGTGTGCTTTGATTCCGGTTGATCCTGCCGGAGGTCACTGCTATTGGGATTCGACTAAGCCATGCGAGTCGTGAGGGTTCGGCCCTCGGCTGACGGCTCAGTAACACGCGGATAATCTGCCCTTAGGTGAAGGATAATCTCGGGAAACTGAGAATAATACTCCATAGGTCTAGGATGCTGGAATGCACTTAGGCCGAAAGCTTCGG
>JBNVCE010000095.1:0-4789 GCA_050410885.1 Thermoplasmatota archaeon
TCACATAATATAAATATAGTAACAAATCGATGTAATATATATTTTGCTATAATCATTTTTTTATAAAAAAAATTGGAAATTTTTAATTTTTTACTAAGGCATAACAAAAGGTGAAAGACGTGGTTTTAAATCAAATTGCAACCAGAAAATTGGTGGTATTATTGCTTGAAGCCCAAGAATTGGATAAGGAAAAATTCTTGGTTTATCCCAATAATTATGCATCCAAATGTTCAAGAAAGATTTAAAGAAAAAAGCATTTGTATTTGAATTATTGATAAAATTATTATTTTTAATTTTATTTGTAGCAGTTAAAGCTAAATAAATTCCACCATAACCAGTTGTTACATTTGGTTCTTCATGACCATTATCACTTATAGTATTTTCAGAAATTATGTTGCTGTCACCAAATCCGCTTATACTTATACCATAATTGTAATTATTGCAGATTATATTGTTTTTAATAATCACATAATCTCCTGTTATTTGTATACCCACAGTTCCATTGGTAATGGTAAAACCTTTAATTGTTACATTGTTTGCTTTAACAAAAATTACCTCAGTTGAATTACTTGCATCAACAATTGTGGTTTTTGTGTTTTCTCCTATTAGAAAAACTTCTTTGTTAATGTTAACCTGTTCATAATAAGGTGAAGAATCATCGTAAACAAAAATTGTATCACCATTATTTGCATAAAATAATGCTTCAGTGATTGTTGAATAATTTCCTGGTCCAGATCCTCCAACATACAACCAGTTTCCAGGATTCAGAGTATTTGAGTAATTTAAATTATAAGTGTATCCAGATACTGTATTTGCTTCTAATATTATTAGGATTAACCCAAAAATTATTTCTTTTTTAAATTTTTTATTAACCATTTGTTTTTGGCCTCCCTATAATTATAGATTTATAATCTCTTTTTATAATTTAAATCCTACTATAAAACTTATTATAAAAACATATATACATCAAATAATATAAAAAATAAATAAAAGAAATAGTTTTTAAAGCGTTAAGAAGCAAAAATAAAAGGTCCTGTTACGAAAACATGTTTATCTATTGTTTTACAATCATCAACAGTTAATTTTAAATGAACCATACCAAAACCGATTACTAGAATTGATCTTAATGTTTTTGTTATACCTGATTGTATATCAAATGTACCATTAAGTGGTGTTATTGCTTTTAGTTTACCAAATGATATTTCAAAGTTCCATGTTACATCAGTATGAGTTTGGTTACAAAGTTCTTTTACTTTTGCTTTGAGACCGAAACTAATACCTTTTGGTATTACAACTTCAAAACAACATGGATGTTTTATTGTAAAAATAATAGTTTTTTCTTCTTCCTCATTTCCATACGAATCTATTGAAAAGAATTTTATTGTATGAGTACCAATTTCTGAAACAATAAAAGGATTTTCATAATCCTGCCATTGCCCCAGTGTCTAATTTATATTTTGTATAAATAATCTGACAATGATCATCCGTTGCATTTAAAAAAACTGTAACATCAGAAATATATTCATCATCTTCCATCTCTCCTGATAGTTCACAGGTTGTAACTGGTGGTGTTTCATCTTAATATTTGTAAATAAACTCACTTCCAGTTCCACTTAAAATCTCACATGCTTTTAGCTCATTTAACCCGTCAGTATCACAATCTCCAATGTTTATACCAGCAAGCATACCTGCTGGATCTGTTAAAGTTGCTTCTTCAATATAATCAGTTCCATCCCATTGAATAATATGAATAAAACCTGTACCTAAACAAAATTCGTTTTTACCATCATTATCAGCATCACCAATGGCGACAGCTTCAATACAAGGTTGTTGTCCAGGATATTGTTTTTTCCAAACTTGTTTAAACTCTGTACCATCCCATTCAAATAACCAGCCTGTTGGTGTTCCATCACCATCTACATCCCCAACACAATCTTCATAAACAGTTGAGCCAGGATAATTTGTACAAACGGCAACAGCATCCTATTGATTAGTTGATTCATTATAGTTAAGAGCCCAAGTACCAGCAATTGATGTTTTACTGTTTGATATATCAGCAATTACCTCGGTTTTACCATCATTATCCACATCCCCACTCCAAACCATGGGACATTCTTTATCAGCACCACCAGGGCATGCCCATGAAACTTCTCTAACAAATTTACCATTTTCCCATCCAAGTGCTGTCACATGATAAGTACCACCACCCATATTTGGAGCATTAGCAATTAATACTTCAGTATAACCATCATCATCATAATCACAGGCATAAACATCAAAAGCAAAACCATATCCTATACCATTATAATAATCAAGTTCTGTTAATGTTTCTCCATCCCAGTCATATGCAAAAATACCATTTCTACCACCATATTCAAATGATGCAGCAAATTCTAATTCACCATTATTATCCAAGTCAACTACACAAACCCCAGATGGAACACCATTATAATAGCCTCCTGGATAATTCCAGAAATATTCTTGTTCATAAGTTTTTGTTACATCATTATAATAAAGTATACGAGCACCCTGACTACCATAACCGCCAAGTATTACCTCATTTACACCATCTTCATCAATATCAACCAATTGGCTGCGCATGTTGAGAATGCCCGTAACCACCATAAGCATGAGACCATTGTAAAGCCCATCCATCTCTTAATCCTAAATTTTTTCTACTGTTGAAATTAAATTGGCATTTATATTAGCAGTTACTGGAAAAACAGCAGTAAATATCAGTAGCGCACAAATAAAAATTCCAAATATTTTATTCACCATGTCCATTTCTATCTCCCAAAATTATATAATTACAATTTTTTATTAAATATTAAAACTTTATCTAAGAATTTGCTTTGCACTTAATAGTAGAGGATATTATGTGTAAAAAATTAAAAAATTTGTTTATAATAAAAAAATATTAAAAAAAATAATTTATGAGTATCCACCAATTTTTAAACTTGGATCACCAAGTAGTTGCCATTGTGTAACAGTCTTATGATCTATACCATCCCAACCTGTATCATTTCTCCAGTATTGATACTGGAATGTTTTAAAATTAGTAATATAATTGGATATTGCTTGAGTATATGCTAAACCTAGTATGCTTTGATTTTCCTGTCCATACACTCTGAAAAACTCTGTGTTTAACCACCCATCACCAGGTCCTATTGTACAAACATCACCTTCTGAACCCCATCCAAAACCTGTGTTACCCATTGTTGCAATTGCACCAGTTTTAGGAAGTTTAACCATGTACCATCCCCAGCATTCAGGCAAAGGATGACCATAGGTAAACATGTAGTTGATAATAAATAGGTTTAATATTGTGGGAATTAATGAAACGTTGAACATACTATTATGACAACCCCCAACACAAACAACAGGTAATTTATTGGTATTGGACAATTTTTTCATAGGCAAAAGTGGGAATTTTATGAATGGGAAATATGGTAAAAACTGAGTAACCAGTAAACCAGGAACTTGACCATATCGTCTGTTTCCTGGAATTCCTGGGTAATGATCACCCCACCATCCAGGACTTCCATGTCCTGAGAAATAAGCAAGACCGTAACCATTGCTAAACTCTCTAATTACATCCAACTGGTTAAACCATTTACCATTTGATGTAAAAACACTGTTGTTTTCAAAATACTCTGGCATGAATGTTAGTGCTCCACCTCGCCCATGTAACACCTTTTCACCAACAACCCATTCCCCTTCGTAATATGTTTCTAAGTTAATTCTTGTATCATTAAATACTATTGTTCCTTGTTCATTTTTTATCCATACTTCTAAGTTTGTTAAATTACCATAAGGTCTAGGATCATATGATTTTCCTCGAATAGTCAAAACACCATCTACGTATGAAATATTTGCCCACCAAAATAAATCATTACAATAAGCTTGTCCTTCATTTGGTGTATATGTATAATCAGTGTTACCAAGTATGTTTCCTTCTGAGATGGAAACAATTTCAGCAACAGGAGGAAAAGGATACTTTAAACCAGTTGTAAGATGATCATCATGATTAAACGTGATATTTGTTTCAACTAGTTTATTCAATGTTATATTTATCTGATTTATCGGTCCTTTTTCCCCATCAGGATTTGAGGCTTGAGCAAATATTGTGTATTTCCCATCTGGTAAACCTTTTGTGTCCCATTGAATGTTTAAGTCTTTTTGATCTAAAAATCCATCACCTGAAACAACAATAATTCTATTGAACCATAATGGATCAGCTGGTTCTTTTTCATAATTAATTATTTTATTAACTACATCTTTTGCTTCTTTTGTACTTGTACAAGCTAGTCTTCCAAATGCAACATCTGGGTAAAGATCCATTTCGTCTTTTATTTCACCTGACCATTCACCAAATACACCATTTCCATTTGAATCCCAGTTATCAAAAACTCCTCCCTCCTTGTAAATATCAGCATAGTATAAATCACATAGATATCCTGGTTCATCGCTTGTGAAATTATAACTTGGATCACCGTCGTATTGAAAATTTGAATATCTAACAGGGAAATACCAACCAATTGAACCATGATTGATATCATCTTTTGGTTTACCGTAAATTGTTGATTTTAAACCACCAAAAAATAAAACATATTTTATTCCCCAGGTTTCTAAAGCATCTTTTATAAAATATTTTATTTTTTCTGGTTCGTCTAAACCATTATATTCATCATATATCTCTTGAGTTGTTTTTAATATGGTTTTTACGCCGAAATTGTTTTTATGATCAACTAATTTTTGAACAATGTTTTGGAATTTTTTTGGAGTGATG
>JBNVCE010000096.1:0-4537 GCA_050410885.1 Thermoplasmatota archaeon
CTTGATCATCATACTCCTTCCAGTAAGGATTGTATTGTTCCTTAACTCTTATTAAAGTGTTTGGTGTTATGTTTTTAGTATAAATAATAATTTTTTCAGGGTTTTCTCTTTCATAATTCAAAGTAAGATATTCCTTGTTGGCGTAATTTAAATGTTCTCTTATAGAAATTTGTTCTTGCAGAGGTTCTTTAAGATGATCCTCAAAAACAATATGTGATGGTGCATCTACAAATGAAGCGTTCATTTCAAATAAAAAAGTGCAGGAATCGTTTGTTTTTAATTCGCTAAAATTACTTAACAGAGAGTATGTATAATATGAAATTTGATTTCCGCATAAATACAAAAAGATGTATTTCACCCCGCTCAATTTTAAATAATTTTTAAATTCGCTCAAAGGCATGTTTAAAAATATTGTATCTTCGTTTATTTTAAAAGGACTTCCAAAAACCTCGTCAGGTCTTATTTTTCTATGAATATTTATCCCACTTAATTCCCAAACTCCAAAACTTATTGTTGACTTGTTAGAAAAAAATTGCATTGCAGGATCAAAAGCCAAACTATAAATTCCATAACTAAAGAATCTCTCAGCCCTCAAATCTTTGATTTCCTTACTCCAATAATTAAAATAAGGACTTGTTAAAATGCTTTCTGTAACCCCATAATTTATTTTTTTACTTGATGAATTTAGATTGTAAAGCGAATAGATTGTTAAGCAAATCAGCAAGATTAACTCAAAAATTTTAATTTTATTTTTATTTTTTAAAGCCTTGCCAAAGTATAGAGCATATGATGTTAGAACTAATAAAAAAACTGAGGAGATTCTTGATAGTTTGTTGTAAGATGTTGTAAAAAATCCCCAAAAATTTTTTATTATAAGAAGCAGGTATCCTAAAGAAAAAATAATCAATGCAAGGTATAAAAATAAAACTTTTTTAACTAACACATTATTCTTATAATTCAAAAACAAAACAATCAATGAAAGTGTCAGTATAACTAAGAATATTGAGGTTGTCCATAGGTTTCCATTTATAAAACCTGAAAATAACATTGAGAATGAGAAGAATGCTGACTTAGATTCGCTCCAAAGTTGATCCTTGATCATCATAAAATTAAATGGCCAGTAAATAATTAAAATTATAAAGAATATGTTGAATAAGAAAAAATATTTTATATTATTAGAAACCTTTTTTGAATTAGCTGATTCTTCAATTAATGAAAGCAATATGAAAAAATTTATTATAACTAAAAGTGTGATTGTTATGCTTGGGTGATAAACCATTTGAATAGCAGAAAATAAAGAGAGTTCTTTCCAGTTCTCATTAAAGTTTAAGGCTAAGTAAAGAATTATAGGAATAAAGCAATCTGCTGTTAAAGCTCTTAACCTTCCGTTTACTACAGCGTCTATGAAAAATGGAGTGGAGCTAATGCTTAAAGCAAGCAGTGCTGAAAAAAATATGTTTTTTGATAAATGTTTTATCAATAAAAAACAACCTAAAATTAATATTAATGTGGATGTGAAATAAAAGTATTTGTAAAGTAAAATTGGTTCTAAATTTTTATAAATGCTTATAAAAAACAGTGAAGCAAATGGATGGCCTCCGGAAGAGATAAAGAATTCAGGGTAACCTAAAAGCATCTTATCGTTCCAATAAAATATTTTGTTGTAATCTCTGACATTTCTAATCAGGTGTTGCTCAAGAACAAATTCTAGAGTTCCGTCTGTTTGAGGAGTTCTATAATTTGGATAGTGAAAAGCGCCAAAAAAATAATAGACAAGCACGATTATAATTAAAGACGCTAAAAGCTCTATTTGAGAGGACTGCTTTTTTATTATTCCTAAATTATGTTTAATTATTTCTTTTCTATACAAAAATTTATAGGTAATTACTAAAAAATAAATTAATAAAATTACTATAAAAAGAATTAAAAATGGCATTATGTATCCTAAAAGGTTTATTGCGTATGAAACTGCTGTAAAAGAGATTAGGGAAAAAACTAAAAGTTCTGTAAAATTTTTTGTTTTTTTGCTTGTTAGAACAAAAATAAAACCTATCAAAAACTGTGTAAGAAATAAGATTTTTGTTGTGAGATCAAAGAATATAATTATTACTAAAATTAAAATTATATTTAACAAAATTATAAATTTTGATTTATTCATCAATACACCTTTTTAATTTAAAACTGTAATCAATTGTTCTTTTTATAAATCGTATTCTCTCTTTTAAATTAACATTCCATTTAGATTTTCCATGTTTTCTTTTTTCAAATCTTACAGGGAATCTTATTATTTTAAAATTATTTTTTGCAGCCAATACGTAAAAGTATAAATCAAAAGAAAAATCTTTTGGAGGGTTTTTTGCCACCCTTAAAAAACTTTTGTGAAATAAATTTGGTTGGGCGTTAATATCATACAATATTTTTTTAAACAAAAGGGACTCAAAGACGCTCATTCCAAAGGTGAAAAATTTTTCAACAAAAGTCCTCCCTATTCTTCTACCTTTTACAAAACATTTTTCTGGATTTTTCTGTTTTTTTATCTCTTCTAATGCTCTTAAACAATCAAGAGGATTTGTCTGCATGTCTCCGTGAGTCCAACATAGAAATTCTCCCCTTGCTTTTTTTAAGCCAGAATAAATACCAAAACCATAACCCTGATTAACTTTAACTCTAACTTTTTTAATGTTCTTAAACTTTTTTCTGCAAATGTCTATCTTTTTTCCAGTGTTGTCTGTTGAGCCGTTATCAACAAGTATTAATTCTAAATTCTTGTTTTCTTTAAGTTCATTTTTGAGCGCATCAACTATCAATGGGACGTTTTTTTCTTCGTTATAACATGGAATTATTATTGATAAATCTATTTTTTTATTTTCCATTTTGAAAATACTTCAAACCAAAAATTGAATTCTTCATAATCTTTTGGATTGCCCCAGCTAATGTATTTATTTACAACAAAATCTTTAACCAAATAATTTTTATCTAAAGCAGCCTGCACCAAACTGTCAACATAAAATTCGTTGTTTATTTTTATGTTGTTTTTTATAATGGCGTCTGCCAGTTCCAAAAACAATTTTCCTGTTTTGAAATAAAATGCTCCTGTAAGTGCAAAATCATAGAATGGGTTATCGCTTACTGGCACCTTAATAGAAGTGCCTATTATTCTTGCCTCATTATCTTTTTTCACCCAGCCCCAAGCATTCGGATTATTAGCAAGAGTTTTTTGTTTTGTGAAGGTGAATGGAATTACATCAAATTTCTTTCTAACCTTTTTAAAATCTTTTAAATTGTAGATTAACCCGCTATCGCAAGAACCAATAAACAATTCTTCATCAGCATTTATAAAATCTTTAGCTAATAAACAACTTGACAGCTGTCCTTCTGTATTATAAGCAATAACAATAAACTTGCTTTTTGGAAATTTTTTAATCAACTTTTTATCTATGTTAAAATTATCCACATGTTCCTTTCTAAGAATAAAAATCCAACTGTCTGGTTTTGGCATTGTTTCGCAAGCCCTGATAATCATTGGTTCGCCAGCAACATCTAACAGCGGTTTTGGTGTTTTATATCCTTCTCTTGAAAACCTAATACCCAATCCTGCTGCTGGGATTAAATTAATCATTTTTTCAATCTTTCAAAACCATAACTTTTATTACATAATTGTAATTTTCTTTGTGTAGTGTAATATTTTCTTTATTAAAATACCCCATATTTATAATCTCATCGTAAAATTGTTCTTCCAAAGAAAAGTCAAACACATAAATTCCAATTATCTTTGGATCAAAATTAAAAAAAACAACTTTAGGTTTGTTAACTTTTAAATAGTCTATTAAATTTTGATAAGAATCTAATTTTTCATCTTTGAAAATAATTATTCCTGGGTGGAACCAAAGCGGAATGTTTTTTGGAGGAGTTAAATTATAGTCGCAATAAAATGATTGATAGTTGTCAAGATTGATAAAGCTTAGAGTGTTTTCTTCAATTATATCTCTCATTTTTTTAAGAGCAGGAAATTCCCACTTATCAAAAACAGCCCCTTTTAAACAACCGCGTTCTATCTTGTAGATATTACCAGTCAATCCTAAAAAATTTCCAAGTTGTAAAGAAGGAGGCGTATGATTTGCACCTCTTGTAAACCTTATAAAACTGAAATTTGATATCAAGAAAAGCAAAATTAGAATGACTGCGAAATTCTTTAAAGTCAAGTTGTTTAAAATCTTAACATTAAAAAGTTTAGAATTCTTGTATTCAATAATTAAAAACAAAATAAATAGTATTAGAGGAAGCCCTGCGAATCTTGTTTGAACGCTGTGACCTGAAGTAAATTCAACAATAGTTGGAACTGTGCTCAAAATAATTAGTATCCCGCTTAATCTTTTTATAAAATATTCTTTTTCTTTAATAAAAATGTAAAGTCCTAAAAGAGAAAAATAAAAGGTTATTGAAAACAAATAAGAATAAATGCCATCTGTTGAGAATATCTTACTTATTCTAGATTCATGCGGCTTCTGCCCAAGATTAAACCACTTGGAAAAATTAC
>JBNVCE010000096.1:4547-4770 GCA_050410885.1 Thermoplasmatota archaeon
AAAAACGCAAAACTAACAAAAACAAAATAAGGAACTAAAAAATAAAAAAACACATCCTTAAAACTCTTCCTCTCAACAACAAAAAAATACAAACCAAACAAAAAAACATGAAGCAAACCAACATCTTGTTTAGAAAAAAAAGACAAAACAGCCAAAAAAGCAGAAAAAAACATAACAACATTGCTTACTTTTTTATGAGCCAAAACAAAAAAACAAACAATCA
>JBNVCE010000009.1:0-28999 GCA_050410885.1 Thermoplasmatota archaeon
ACTCCAAATGTATCTTGATTGTTTTCATTAATTTTTTTTAAAGTATATGATTCTAAAGAAGAAATACTATTATAATTTATATTATATTGTTTTGGTTTTTTCATAATAACTAAATATATTTTATATTATTTATGGTTTTGGTAATATTCTAATTGGCTTAGAAGTCGGATTTATCATATAACTATTATTTTGAATCAAATAATACTATTAAAATTGATTTGAAAACTAACCTTTTCCTATTATGAATTAATGAGAAAAGTTTTAAGAAAAGAGTTTGATAACCATTAAAAGGTAAAGCTTATGATAATATCAAGATCACCTGTTAGAATTACTCTTGGAGGAGGAGGTACAGATCTTCCTTCATATTATTCAAAATATGGTGGAGCTTTAATTGCTGCAGCAATAAACAAACACACATTTGTAACAGCTCATAAACGTTTTGATGATTATATAAGACTTAATTATTCAAAAACAGAGCAAATTAAAAATATTGATGAAATTCAACATAACATTTTTCGTGAGGCATTAAGACTTTTAAACATTAAAAATGGTTTAGAACTTTCTTCTCTTGCTGATGTTCCAGGTAGATCAGGCCTTGGAACATCTGGAAGTTTCACAGTTGCTTTGTTAAATGCGCTTCATGTATACAAAAAAGAGTTTGTTTCACAAAAACAATTAGCAGAAGAAGCATGTAAAATTGAAATTGATATTTTAAAAGAACCAATTGGGAAACAAGATCAATATATTAGTTCCTTTGGTGGTATTACTCAACTTATTATTTCAAAAGATGGAGAAGTAACATTGGAAACAGTTAAGATTAATAATGAATTAATTGATGAGCTTGAAAACAATATACTATTGTTTTATACAGGTATTACAAGATATGCTTCTGATATTTTGAAAAATCAAAACGAAAAAAGTAAAAAAGGTGATGAATCCACAATTGATACATTGCATGAGATAAAAAGAATAGGAATTGAAACAAAAAAAGCATTGGAAAAAGGAGATATAGATAAACTTGGTGAGTTTCTGGATGTTCATTGGCAGACAAAGAAAAAACTATCACAAGGTGTTTCAAATAAATTCATTGATGAATGTTATGAGATTGCAAAGAAAAATGGTGCACTTGGTGGAAAAATAATGGGTGCTGGTGGGGGAGGATTTTTTATGTTTTATCATAATGGTAATAATAAGGAAAAAACGCAGTTTGTGAAAATTCTTGAAAAAAAGAATTTAAAAAAGATGAATTTTCATTTTGATTTTGAAGGAGCAAAAATAATATTAAACGTTAAAGATTCTTAAAGTGTAGAGTATTTATGAAAAATGAAAAACAGATTGAAAAATATTTACAAGAAATAAAAGAAATCTGTGATAATATCAACAGGGAAGATATTGATAAAGTTATAGAGCTTCTTTTTGATGCTTGGAAAAATGAACGCCAGGTTTTTTTATGCGGAAACGGTGGTTCTGCAGGAACTGCAACACATTTTACCTGTGATTTGTTTAAGGTTACTATTGTTGAAGGAAAAAAACGTTTTAAAGCATTTTGTTTAAACGATAATATACCTTTGATGAGCGCTTTGATTAATGATAATGGTTTTGATAATCTTTTTATTGAACAGTTAAAAAATCTTTATAGAAAAGGCGATGTACTAATTTGTTTAAGTGTTCATGGTGGATCAGGTAAAGATAAGGCAGGTCTTTGGTCTCAAAACCTTTTAAAAGCAATGGATTATGTTAAAAAACATGGTGGAAAAACAATAGGCTTTGCAGGTTTTGATGGAGGAGTTATGAAACAAATTGCTGATGTTTGTGTTGTTGTTCCTTTTAATGCAACACCCCATGTAGAAGCTTTTCATGTTGTTTTACAACATTTAATAGCTTTTAGACTTAGAGAAAAAATTATGGAATATAAAGATTAAAATGAAAGATAAAGCAATTTTTTTAGACAGAGACGGTGTGATCAACGAATTAATTTATTATGATGAAATAGGAATTATTGATTCACCTTTTACAGTAAAACAATTTAAGCTTTTACCTGATGTTGAAAAAGCACTTAAAAAATTTAAAAAACTAGGTTTTAAAACCATTATTGTTTCAAACCAACCTGGGATTGCAAAAAAGAATTTCACAATAGAAACTTTTGAAAAAATCCGGGAAAAAATGAAAAAAGAATTACAAAAAAAAGGTACAAGTATTGATTTTGAATATTATTGTTTTCATCATCCCTATGGTAAAATCAAAAAATTTAGAAAAAACTGTGAATGTAGAAAACCTAAACCAGGATTACTGGTTACTGCTGCAAAAGAGCATAATATTGATCTATCTAGTTCTTGGATGATTGGGGATGGAATTACTGATATTCAGGCGGGTAATGCTGCTGGATGTAAAACAGTTCTCATTGGACGTATGAAATGTGATTTATGTAAAATAATGGAAAGTAAAAAAGTTAAGCCTGATTTTATTGCACCAAATCTTTTTAAAGCATCTTTAATTATCCAAAAGCAAGAGAGGAAATGAGATTATGGAAATATTTCTTGATACTGCAAATACTGATGAAATCAGTGAAATATTAACCTGGGGGATAATAAAAGGAGTAACTACTAATCAAAAAATCTTTTTAAAAGAAAAAGGTTGTAATTTTGAGGAGCAATCAAAAAAGATACTTAAAATGGTTTACCCTTATCCTGTTAGTTTAGAAGGGCCTAATAATCTGGATGAATTAATTAAAACTGCTAAAGAATACTGTAAATGGGGTAAAAACGTCGTAATAAAAGTTCCCATGCTTGCAGATGGAGGTGGTTTAAAAGCAGTGAAAATACTTGAAAGCCAGGGAATAAAAACCAATGTTACTGCTATGATGAGTGTAAACCAAGCTCTTTTAGCAATAGAGGCAGGTGCATCATATGCAAGTCTTTTTTTCAACAGGATTAGAGATAGTGGTGATAACCCTGTTGAGGTTGTTAAACAATCCCGTGCTATTATTGATAATGGAGGTTTTAAAACTAAATTAATAGTTGGTAGTATAAGAAATCCAAATGATGTAATAGAAATAACATCTGCAAACCCGCATATCATCACAATTCCATATAAGATTTTAAAGCAGATGCCTTATCATCAAACAACTGTTTCAACACTGGAAGAATTTGATAAGGCTTGGGAAGAATTTAAAAAAGCTGAAAAAAAATTCTGATGGTTTATAAAAAATATTTTTTAAAATAAAATGTTTTGAGAAATAATTATGCAAATGGTTATAATTTGTGGTGGCCTTGGTACTAGACTTGGTCATTTAACAAAATATACACCAAAATCCATGATACAGATTTATGGTAAACCTTTTCTTGAATACCAGATCGAAAACCTTAAAAAACAATCAGTAACCGATATTGTTTTATGCGTTGGATACCTTTGCGAAAAAATTGAGGAATACTTTGGAAATGGTCAAAGATTTGGGGTAAACATAAGATATAGTTTTGAAAAAGAAAAACTTCTTGGTCCTATTGGTGCTGTTAAGAATGCTGAGCCTTTACTTGAAGATGTGTTTTTTATAATGTATGGAGATTCTTATCTTTCAATTGATTTATACAAAGTGCATGATTTTTTCATGCACCATGATAAACCTGCTTTAATGGTTGTTTATAAAAACCAGGATAAATACGACAGAAGCAATGTAATAGTACAAGATAATATGGTAACAGGTTATGGGGAAAAACAAAGAACTAAAGACATGATTTATATTGATTATGGAACAAGTATTTTAAGAAAAAAAGTACTTGACTACGTACCAAAGAATACTTTTTATTCAATTGAAGATTTTTTTTCTGATTTAATAAAAAAACAAGAACTTATGGCTTATGAATCACAAGAGCGATTTTATCATATAGGTAATCCTGATGCTTTAGAAGAATTTAGAAATTATATAATGATGAAATAATTTTTTAAAAAAAGAATATGAAAATATTCTTGAATAAAATTTCTTAATGTTGACTTATTTTTAGCTTCCTTAGTCTTTCTTTTGTTTTAGTTTTTTTACCAACAAATATGCAGAAAAAATAACCAAAAAATGCAAAAAAAAGTCTTACTAGTTTCCACCATGACTCATCCTTTTTTATTTTTAATAAATCCAAAAAATCATATTTTGATAATGGCAAAGAATGTTTTATTGATAATTCTTTCCTTCCAAAACCATACCAAAATGATTTTTTAATAAAACTAGACAAGTTTTCACTACCAATATGATAAATTATTGCTTTTTCGTTATATGTTAATTTTGCTCCATTATCTAATGCCCTAAAATTAAGATCTACATCCTCTGCTTCTTTAAACCAAGGATCAAAACCTCCAATTTTTTCAAATAAATCTTTTTTATAAGCAATATTACATGTTGGAAAACTTGCATCGCCACCTTTATGAATAACCTTAACCCGACCAATTTTTGTAAAACCACTAAAACCAAAACGTACGGTTTTACCAGCAACAATGTCATATCCCCCAAGTAATTTTCTCCTGATTTCTTTTAACCAAAACGGATTAGCCATGCAACTTCCATCTGTGAAAGCAACTGCTGTACCATTTGCATGTTTAACACCATAATTTCTTGATTCACCGCGTGTTTTATCATATGAAAAAAATTTTATTATTTCTTTATATATTGATTCATAATCTTTTACTATTTCCAATGTTCCATCTGTACTATTAGCATCTACAATAATAATTTCAAAAGGTTTTTCCTGAACTAAAAGACTATCTAAAAGATGCGATATGTTTTTTGCTTCGTTTTTAACTGTTATTATGATACTTATAAGCATGAATATTCCTGATTGACATAAGTATAAAGGTAATATATTTTTTCTAATACGTTAATATTCTGTAAATTAGTTATTTATTATTAGTAAATTTCAAATATAAAGCTTAGATACTTATCTTTTATGAAAATTCTTATGATTCTTTCAAAGGAATTCACTGTTGACCCACGTGTTTATAAGGAGGCAAGATCTCTTATTGAGGCTGGGCACCAGGTAACAGTTTTAATGTGGGATAGAAAAGGAGGATATGAAAAAGAAAGTGTAATTGATGAAATAAAAGTAATCAGACTGCATAACACTAGTTTTATGAAAATTTTACCAAATGATTTATTTCGTAATCCTTTTTGGTGGAAAGCGGCATACAAAAAAGCTTTAGAACTGTATAAAAATGATTTTCAATTTGATGTAGTTCATTGTCATGATCTTGATACATTAATAATAGGTGTTTTACTGAAGAAAAAACTTTGTGTTAAACTTGTTTATGATGCTCATGAAATATTTGGAGCAATGATATCAAATGATGTACCAAAAATAATTGTTAAAATATCATTTTTTATTGAAAAACTTTGTGTTTCATTTGTTGATTATATAATAACTGTGAATGAACCTTTGGAAAATTATTTCCAAAAAATAACTAAAAAACCTATTGTCATAGTAATGAACTGTACTAATTTATTAATTAATGAATACATTCCACCTAATACTAGTATTTTTACAATTTCATATATGGGTACTTTAAACATGGCTAGAATGTTTCCTGATATTGTGGATATTATCGGAAATATTGAAGGAGTAAAATTTATTATTGCTGGAAGAAAAGAAAATATATATGAAGAAGTAAAAGAACGCTGTAAAAAGTATAAAAATGTTGAGTTTTTAGGAACTATTAGTTTAAAGGAAGCAATGGAATATACAATTAAATCAAATGCTGTTTTATGTCTATTTGATCCCAATGATTCCATATATAAGATTGGTTTACCTAATAAAATTTTTGAAAGTATGGCAGCTGGACGCCCTGTACTTGTTACAAAAGAGATGTATTACAGTAAAATCATTGAAGAAGAAAATTGCGGAGTTTTAGTTGAATATGAAGAAAATGATATAATAAACGGAATTATAACTTTAAGAGATAATCCAAGATTATGTGAAATGCTTGGAAGAAATGGTTTAAACGCTGCAAGAACAAAATATAACTGGGATAAACAAAAAGTTAAACTCTTAAAAGTTTATGAGGCAATGAAATGAAAATCGTTTCTATTGTTGGTGCACGACCACAATTTATCAATGAATATATAATATCAAAAATGGTTAGAAAAATCTGTGATTATGTTGTTATTCATACTGGACAGCACTATGACTTTGAGATGTCACAAATTTTTTTTGATCAGCTTGGTTTATTAGAACCTGATTACAATTTAGGTATAGGCTCTGCTACTCATGGAGAACAAACAGGTAAAATGCTTATAAAAATTGAATCTTTACTCATTAAAGAAAAACCAGATGTTGTATTGGTTTATGGAGACACAAATTCTACACTTGCTGGTGCATTATCTGCTGTAAAATTGAATATTCCAGTCGGGCATGTTGAGGCAGGGCTTCGAAGTTTTGATAAAACTATGCCTGAAGAAGTAAACCGTATTTTGACTGATCATTGCTCTAGTTTATTATTTGCTCCAACCAAAACAGCGAAAGAAAATTTAATAAAGGAGGGTATAAAAAAAGGCGTTTATGTTACTGGAGATGTTATGTATGATGCGCTTGTTCATAATCTAAAAATAGCAGAAAAATCTAAGATTTTAAAACAATTGAGAATCAAACCAAATCAATATTATTTAACTACTATACATCGTCAATCAAATACTGATGATATTAAAAATTTATCTAATATAATTGAAGCGCTTTCTGAAATTAATGAAAAAGTTATATTTCCAGTTCATCCTAGAACTAAAAAACTCATAAAAAAATATAATTTAAATAAAAAAATGAAAAAGAACATAAAAAATACTAAACCTTTTGGATATTTTGATTTTATTTGGCTTGAAAAAAATGCTAAAAAAATTCTAACTGACTCAGGAGGAGTGCAGAAAGAAGCTTACATACTTAAAATTCCTTGTATAACATTAAGGGAAAACACTGAATGGGTAGAAACAGTAAAAGATAAATGGAACATACTGGTAGGTTCTGATAAAGATAAAATTTTAGACGCAGTATATAACTTTCAACCAAAACAAAAACAGCATCAATATTTTGGGGAAGGACGTGCCTGCCAAAATATTGTAAAAATATTGAAAGAATATATAAAATAAAAAATGTTCAAGAATAAAAATTCATATTAATTGTTGTATTAGTGGTATTATGATTAAAATTGGTGTAATTGGTGCTGGTTCAATGGGTAAAAACCATGCCAGGGTATGTTCTGAAAACGAAAATATTAAACTGGTTGGCATAGTAGATAAAGACAAAAAAATTGCTGATAATGTTGCTAAAAATTTTAACACAAAGGTTTTCTTTGATTACAAAGAAATGCTTAAAGAAATAGATGCAGCAATTATTGCAACCCCAACAGTTACACATTACAAAATCGCAATGGACTTGTTAAATAATGGTAAACATGTTCTTGTGGAAAAACCTATTTGTGATAGTGTTGAAAAAACAAAACAACTGGTAAAAACAGCCGAAAGTAATAATTTGATTCTTGCTGTTGGTCATATAGAAAGACATAATCCTGCTACTAAATTTGTAAAGGATTCGCTTGTGGAAAAAAAATTTGGGGAGCTTATTACCCTCACTTCTAAAAGGGTTAGTAATTTTCCTGGTAGAATTAAAGATGTTGGTGTTATGATGGATCTAGGGATTCATGATATTGACATTATGCATTTTTTAGCAGGGAATGTTAAATCTGTTTATGCAAAAGCAGGTAGATTTAATAAAAACATTGATTATGAGGATCATGCAAACATTGTATTAAATTTTGAAAATGGAATCTGTGGAATAATTGAGGTTAATTGGCTCACTCCTATGAAAATTCGTAAAATGTTTTTAACTTGTTCAGAAAATTTTGTTGAAATTGATTATGTTAATCAGTCTGTTACAATTTCTTCATCTTCTTATAAAAAAATTAATGAAATGGATCTGTTTCATGTTCCTATTCAATATAATGTTAATCATGTTGCATTGGAAAAAAAAGAGCCTTTAAAAAATGAAATTGATGATTTTGTTAATGCAATAAAAAATAGTAAAAAACCATTGGCTTCAGGAGAAGATGGGTTGATTGCCTTAAAAATTGCTGAAGCTGCAGAAAAATCATATAAAAAAGGAATGGAGGTAAAAATTTTATGATTCATGAATCTGCTTATGTTGAAGAAGGTGCAGAAATAGGTGAAGGTACTCGTATCTGGCATTTTGTTCATGTACGAAAAGGAGCAAGAATTGGTAAAAACTGCAACATTGGTAAAGATGTTTACATTGATATAAATGTTGAAATTGGTGACAATTGTAAAATACAAAATTTTGCAACAATATACCAGGGAGTTAAATTAGGAGATAATGTTTTTGTTGGTCCTCATGCTTGTTTTACTAATGATGTTTATCCTAGAGCACTGATTTGGAATGAAGAAAAACTTGAAAAAACATTTGTAAAAGATGGTGCATCAATTGGTGCAAACTCTACCATAGTTGCTGGTGTTACAATTGGAAAATTTGCTATGATTGGCGCAGGTTCTGTTGTTACAAAAGATGTTCCTGATAATGGCCTTGTAATGGGAAACCCTGCTAGATTAAAAGGTTTTGTATGCGAATGTGGTGCAAAACTAGTTAAAAAGATTAAGAAAAATAAAAAAATAATTTTGCAATGTCCCGAATGTAAAAAAGAAATAAATGTAGATGAAAAAATATACAAGGAGATTAAAGGATGATTCCTATTGCAAAACCATTACTTGGTGATGAAGAAAAACTTGCAATTTCTAAAGTTCTTGAATCCGGTATTCTTGCTAGTGGCCCCAAGACAGAGGAGTTTGAAAAAAAATTTGCTGAATTTGTTGGTACAAAATTTGCAATTGCTACAACTTCTGGAACAACAGCACTTCATCTTGGATTACTTTCAATGGGAATAAAAGAAGGTGATGAAGTAATAGTTCCTGCTTTTTCATTTATTGCAACAGCAAATTCTCCTTTGTTTTGTAAAGCAAAACCTGTTTTTTGTGATGTTGATGCAAGTACTTTTAATATCGACCCAAGTAAAATAAAGAAATTAATTACAAAGAAAACAAAAGCCATTATGCCAGTGCATTTGTATGGTCAGGCAGCAGATATGAAACCAATTATGGAAATTGCAGAAAAACAGGGTATAAAAATAATTGGTGATGCTTGCCAAGCCCATGGTGCAACATATAATGGTAAAATGGTTGGTTCTTTTGGTGATCTTGAATGTTTTTCTTTTTATCCAACAAAAAACATGACAACAGGTGAAGGTGGAATGATTACTACAAACAATCAGGAGATTGCTGAAAAAGCAATTTCACTACGAAACCATGGACGAAAAAAAACAAAATGGGGTTACGAGCATGGTTGCTTGGGTTATAATTATAGAATGACAGATATTGCTGCTGCTATTGGTATTGAACAACTTAAAAAACTACCAAGATTTAATGAAATACGAAGAAAAAATGCACAATACCTCAATGAGAATCTTAAAAATGTTGAGATACCTTATGTAATTCCGAATACAAAACATGCATATCATCAGTATACTATTAAAACAAAAAAAAGAGATAAACTTATTGAGAATTTAAAGAAAAATGAAATAGGCTTTGGGATTTATTATCCACAACCCTTACACTCTTATAAACATTTGAAAAAATATGGACATAAAGATTTAAAAATTTCTGAAATCCTGTCAAATGAAGTTCTTTCTTTGCCAGTTTATCCTGCCCTCACAATAAAAGATCTTGATAAAATTATTAATGTTGTAAATACTAGCAAATAAAAAGTAAAAGGGAATAGAGTTAGAAAAATATGAATATTGCTGTTATTGGATTAGGTCGAGCAGGATTACCTCTTGCAGCAGTAATCGCTGATGCAGGCTTTAATGTGATTGGTGTCGATATTGATTCACAACGATGCATTCAAATAAATAAAGGTTTAAATCCAATTTCAGAAGAACCACATCTAAATGAACTTATAAAAAAATATGGGGGAAAAACACTAGTTGCTACATCTAATTTTAATGATGCTAAAAAATGTAATTTTTTCATAGTTATTGTACCTTTATTTCTCAATAAAAAACATCAACCAGATTTCAGATATTTGGAAGATGCTTTTCGAAATGTTGGAAGAATTCTTAAAAAAGGAGATTGTGTTGTTTTAGAAACAACTGTTCCTCCAATGACAACAGAAAATAAAATCAAAAGATGGCTAGAAGAAGAAAGCAATATTCATCTTGGTGAATTTTACTTAGCTTATTCACCAGAAAGGATTATGACTGGATATAGTATCTCAAGATTACGAGAATTCCCAAAAATTATTGGAGGTGTTGATACAGCTAGCGGGAGGAAAGCATTTGAGGTGTATAAACAGTTTATTGGATCTTTAACATTAGTTTCGTCTGCACGTGTTGCCGAGTTTATTAAAGTTATTGAAGGCTGCTACAGATTTACAAATATATCACTAGCAAATGAATTATTTAAGATAGCAGAAGAACTCCAAATTGATTTTTTAGAAGCAAGACAAAATGCAAATCATCAATATTGCGACATTCATCTACCATCAACTGGTTCTGGTGGTCACTGTATTCCAGTATATCCATGGTTCCTGATAAATGAAATGAAAAAACGTGGAAAACAAAAAGAGACCATACTTCTTAATTCATCATATCTTGTTGATGAAAAAATGCCAGATTTTTGGGCCGATAAAATTGCAAAGGAATGCATGAAAATTAAAAAACAAATGAAAACTATAAAAATCTGTGTAACTGGAATAACATATCGTAAAGGAGTAAAATCTATAACTAATAGTAAAAATCTAGAACTTGTAAAAATATTGATGAAAAAGGGATTTAATGTTACAGTATATGACGAATTACTTTCTCAGGAATATATTGAACAATTAGGATTAAAATACGGTCGTCCTGAAAATGCTGACATTATATTTAATCCATTTACTTTGAATCTTGAGATATCTTTTAAAAAAAATTAAATCTATGATAAAACATTATTTGCATAATAAATATTTAGGAAAATGTAAAAATTAAAGAGTTTTAAGTATGATGAAAATATGTTTAGTAGGTAATTCAAATTCTATTCATATGCAACGATGGAGTCGATGGTTTTTTGAACACGGGCATGATGTTCATCTTATCACCAATGGTACAACTGAAATAAAAGGAATCACTATACATTACATAAAAAAGACCAAAGGATTGATAAACTATTTTCTTCGTATAATAAGAACAATCAAAATTATTCGTGGTTTGAAGCCACAGGTAGTTAACGCTCATTTTGCCAGCAGTACTGAAACCTTTGCTGCAGCATTAAGCAATTATCATCCTTTAATTGTTAGTACTTGGGGGAGTGATATTGCAATTGATCCAGAGAAATCGCTGATATTTAAAATCGAAGTAAAATACGTTTTAAAAAAAGCAGATATTGTTCATACTGGAGATGAATTTGGAAAAGCTCGATTGATACAACTTGGATGTAATAAACATAAAATATTTATTATGCCATGGGGTGCTGATCTGAATTTATTCAATTTAAATATTGAGCCTTTTGAAAAAATTTCTAAATATGTTGTATTGTGTGTATCCCCATGGTATCCTAATAGGAATCCGTTTATTCTTCTTAATGCAATTCCTTATGTTATTAATAAAATAAAAGACATTAAATTTATTTTTATTGGAGAGGGACCTGAGGAACAAAATTTGAAAAGTATGGCAAAAAAACTTGATATTGAGGATTATGTTGTCTTTGCTGGAAAAATTCCACATAAAGAAATGCCAAAATACTTTTCTATTTCTGATATACTGGTTGACACAGATGTTATTAAAGACAATGCAGGCGCAGGAATTGGAGTTACAAATATAGAGGCAATGGCATGCGGTGTTCCAATACTTCTAAGCGAACGCGAGTATTTAATAAAAGCTGGCAAAAGCCTCCGTGATGAACCTTGGTACTGTAGTCTTGTCTATGAACCAGGAGATCCAAAGGATTTAAGTAAAAAAATTATTATGCTCATCAATGATAAAGCTTTGAGAAAAAAGATTAGTGACAGAGAGGTAAAAATCGCTCATGAAATTGGGGATTGGAATAAAAATATGGAAAAAATGGAGCAAATTATGTTAAATTTAAGGTGATTATTATGAAAATATGTACTCGATGTATTTATGATGATGAACATATACCAAATATAACATTTGATAGTGAAGGGGTTTGTAATTATTGCAAGGAATATGATATACTCGATAAATCATATCCCATAAGTGAATCAAAATTTAATGAATGGGTTAAAAGGATAAAAGACTCTGGTAAATATTATGATTGTGTTATTGGTGTTAGTGGTGGATGTGATAGTAGCTTTCTACTAACCAAAATTGTCGATGCTGGATTAAAACCATTAGCTGTAAATTATGATAATCATTGGGGAACTGAAATTTCTGAGCAAAATTTAAAGAAGATAACTAGTAAATTAGGTGTTGATCTCTTGAAAATTTACGTTGATGAAACTGAATATAATGATATTGTAAAAAGTTTCTTTTATTCAGGTACACCAGATATTGAAATACCTGCAGATATTGGATTGGCTGTGGCTTTAATGGATACAGCATCTAAAATGCGATGTAAATATGTTTTAGATGCACATAATTTCAGGACGGAGGGTTCCGCACCAATAGGATTTATTTATATGGATGCTAAATATATTAAATCTGTTCATTCACAATTTGGAAAAATACCTATGAAAACTTATAAGAATATGTATTTAAAACCATGGTTGAAATGGATGATCCTTGATGGAATCCAGCGTGTAAGGTTAATGCCGTATCTTAATTATAACAAAGAAGAAGCAAAAAAAGAGCTGAAGGAAAGATTTGGATGGGAATGGTATGGTGGACATCATTTCGAGAATAAAATGACTTATTTCTTCCACACATATTTTATGCCGACAAGATTCAATATGGATCAGAGATATTTTGATTTAAGTGCAGCCATTAGAACAAATATGATGACAAGAGATGAAGCTTTAGAAGAAATAAAAAAACCGTTAGAATGTGATCAAAAAATCATTAATGAAGTCATTAACCGACTTGGTTTTACTCATGAAGAATTCGAAAAAGTTATGAACTTGCCTATAAAATCACATAAAGATTACGAAACCTATCATAAGACCTTTAAAAAATATAAATGGTTCTTTTGGATGATGATGAAATTAAATAGGGTGCCAAAGACATTTTATTTAAAATATTGCAGGTGAAAGAGTGGTAAATATTCCATTAATGCGACCCTTTTTTGACCAAAATGAATTAATAGAAGTTAAGGCTGTATTGGATTCTGGATGGGTTGCTCAAGGTCCAAAAGTAAAAGAATTTGAAGAAAAAGTTGCAAAGTACATCGGATTGCCTTATGCTGTTGCTGTATCAAATTGTACTGCTGCACTTCATCTCTCTTTACTCAGTTTAGGTATTAAGAAAAACGATGAGGTACTTGTTGCTGATTATACATTTCCAGCAACTGGCCATTCTGTTTTATATTGTGGTGGAAAACCTCGATTTGTTGATATCGATATGAAAACATATAATATCGATCCAGATAAAATAGAAAAAAAAATCACACGAAAAACTAAAGCAATTATTCCTGTTCATACTTTTGGTCAACCTGCAGACATGGCTCCAATTATGGAAATAGCACAGGAGTATGGTTTGAAAGTTATTGAAGATGCAGCATGTGCATTTGGTGCAAAATATAATAATAAATTCGCAGGAACTATAGGAGACATAGGATGTTTTTCTTTTCATGCACGAAAAGGTATTACTACTGGTGAAGGGGGAATGGTTGTTACTGCAGATAAAGAAATTGCAGAAAAGGTTAGACGATTATCTGTTTTTGGGATGCAATCAGCATGGACTAGAGAACAATCTGCATTTACAATACCTATTTTTACGGATCTTGGTTATAATTATAAAATGAGTGATATCACTGCTGCTTTTGGTGTTGCTCAGTTACCTAAATTAGAGGAAATTATTAAACGAAAGCAACAACTAGCAAAATATTGGGACGAAAAACTTATAGAAATTGGATCTATTCAGCCACCATATGCATCAAAAAATGTATCACATATCTATCAGACTTACGTATCATTAGTAGATAAACACATTAATAGAAACAAGCTCATTGAAATATTAAGGAGTAAAGGCATACAGGCTCATATTGGAACATATTCATCGTGTATCCAACCAGTATATATTTCTCGCGATATTTGCCCTAATTCTTTAGAAGTTTTTAATAGAGCACTAGCATTACCTCTGTACTATACATTAACAGAAGAAAACATTGATATAGCAGCATCATGTTTGAAAGAGACATTAGGTGAACTACAATGAAACAGAAAGATGATTTAGTCCTTGTGACTGGAGGAGCAGGTTTTATCGGATCACATCTTGTAGAAAAACTTGTTTCCTTAGGTTATCCTGTTAGAGTTCTTGATGTGTTAAGTCGTGGAACTCTTGAGTATATTCAGCCATTGATTGATAAAGGGAAAGTTGAATACATTGATGGAGATATTCGATATAAAGATGCTGTTGATAAAGCGATGAAAGACGTTACATATGTTTTTCATGAAGCAGCAACTAACATCAATCGTAGTATGGCTTATCCAGAGGAATCTTTTGATGTCAATTTCCGCGGTTCACATGTTGTGTTTAAAAGTGCGCTTGATCACCATGTAAAAAAAGTAATGTTCGCATCATCTGCATCTGTCTATGGTCAACCAAAAATATTACCTATGTCTGAAAATATTGAATTAAATCCTATTACACCATATTGTGTTTCAAAACTTACTAGTGAATATTTACTAAAATTTTTCGCCCGTTCTGGTCTTAAATACATTATATTCCGATATTTCAATGTTTATGGAATTAGACAACACACCGATGCATATTATACTTCAGTTATTATCCTATTTTTAAAACGTCTTATTAACAACGAACCACCAATTATTTCTGGAACAGGGGAACAATCAATGGACTTTGTGAATGTTAAAGATGTTGTCCGAGCCAACATTATGGGTATGGAAAGTAATATTGAAAATGAAATCTTTAATGTCGGAACAGGCGTATCAACCTCAATAAGAGATTTGGCATATATGCTGATTGACTTTGCTAAAAAAGATGTTAAACCTATTTTTAGACCCGGAGTAGAATTAGTTACTGAAAGGAGAGCCGATATCAAAAAAGCTGAAAAATTATTAGGTTTTAAGGCAACTATTGACATAACTACAGGATTGCGGGAAGTCGCTGAAGACATCATAGCGCATCCTGATAGATATTAAATTAAAAATAGACAATTATTGAAATAAAAAAGAGAAAAATGGTAAGTTTAGTGATTTATTATTAGTTTACTATGATTTTGCGATCGTATGCTAAAAAATAACGAGAAAAGCAGCACAAATTCTAAAAGAAATATTTGAAGAAGAAAATAAAAAAGGATGTGATTAAGTATGAGTCTAATAACTAGTATAATTCCAAAGAATGAAATTACTTTAAAGTTTTACAGGATGCTTCGTAGATTTGAACCCTTATCAAAAAATTATCCTGTTGATTTGAATTTTGAAATTACAACTGTTTGTAATTCTAAATGTGTTTTTTGCACTCATGAAGGATTAGTAAAAAGCGGTAAGAAAGAAGTTAAACATATGGATTTTAATCTTATAAAACTGATTTGTGATAAATTTGTTGAAATGACTAAAGAAATTCCTTCGGAAAAATTAACTGTGAATGTTACGGGTTTGGGTGAGCCACTTCTTCATCCAAAGTATTTTGAGACAATTGAACTTATAAGGCATTGTTTTCCAAAAGCTAGGATAGTGACTAATACTAATGGTATTTGTCTTGATGAAAGAAAAGCTAAAAAAATTATTGAAAGTTCTCTTGACCATTTATGTATTAGCATAAGATTTCTGGATAAGGATGTTTATAAGCAGCAATCTGGTGTGGATAAATATGAGACAGTGGTAAGTAATGTTAAAAATTTTCTAAAAATGAAAGGAATAAAACCCTCATGTAATTTACAAGTATTTGACACAGAAGATTTTCAAAAGTTTGTAAATATCTGGAAACCTTATTTAAACAAGAATGATAATATCCTTATTGAAAGATATGTTAATTTAGTTGGATGGTGTAATGGAGAATATAAAAAACCTAGGAAAAATCCTTGCAGACAGTTATGGAGGTTAATTATGGTTGATGTTAATGGTTACGTGTATCCTTGTTGTGAAGGTATTTGGATTCCATTTAATGAGGATTTATGCCTTGGTTACATAACTGATGAAAAAATGATTTAGAAAAAAAATTAAATAAAATTAGGGAATATCATATGAACAAGGAGTTTTATAAAATAAAACCATGTGAGAATTGCCCTGTTAAATAGAAAAAAAATAGATAAATTATCAAAGGTGAATAACATTTCAATCAAAATAGAAGAAGAAATAAGAAAAAAAGCTGATGAACTCGGACTTGATACTGATCAAATAAAACTTTGGGTTCAACTTACATCTCTTCATTATAAATTTAGGCAATATACAAAGAAAAAATATAATCGCATTAATCCTTTCATTGAAAATCTATTTGATTGGAAAGAAAAAGGAAATTATTGCAAAAGTAAAAATACTACTATTTATGACTCGGCAACAATCATTGGTGATGTAAAAATAGGAGATAACGTCTGGATTGGCCCTCAATGCATAATAGATGGGTCCGGAGGATTAACTATTGGACACCATTGTGACATTTCTGTTGGCGTAAAAATTTTTAGTCATGATACAGTGAAACGCGCACTTACTGGTGGAAAACATAATATTGAATACGCGCCTGTATCAATTGGCAACTGTTGTTTTATTGGAACAGATACTGTTATCCTTAAAGGAGTAACTCTTGGTGATCATTGTCTAGTTGGTGCAAATAGTCTTGTTAATAAAAGTTTTCCAGCCAATTCTATTATTGCCGGTGTTCCTGCGAGAAAAATTGGAGAAGTTATCATACATAATGATGATGTGATAATACGATGGAGAAAATCAAGTTAACAGATGATCTATTAATGTTCTTAACAACTGGTTTTGCTCCATATAAAGATCACCCAGAACTAAAATTAGGAAAATATAACATTGATGATTATTATAATGCTTTATATAAATATGTTTGTTCTTTTTCTGGAAATATTGCCATAACTCTATCTGGGGGGAAAGATAGTCGTTTACTAGCAGAATTATGCAACAAAGCTGGACATACAACAACAACCATAACCTTTGGATATGATCGAAATGGAATTGAAAATCGTATCGCAGAAAAAGTAAGCAAAACTTTAGGAATGAAACATATTTTTCTAGCCATAAAACCTGAAATGTACATTGCTGCAAACTTTCAAGAAATGATACAATTAATAAAATTTCAAAATCCCTGGGAGATACCAGATATCATTTATCATCTCCATAAACCTATTCTCTCATGTTACGATGCAGTTTTAGATGGTTATGCCTTGACTCTCAGTGCGCGCGAACAAAGGTTTTATCGCCCAAAAAATACTCTCTCTTTAATGTTTTCGCTCATCCATTTTGATGAGATTATAACGCCTAAATATAGGGAAAATGTTCGAAGCAGATTAATCGCTCGTTTTAAAGATATGACTAAAGATGAGTTTAATTTTTTTATAACATTTGATATGTTCGCTGAAAAATATAATGCAATTAAAAAGTACTTGTTTAATCTTTGTATACCTTTTTTTGACTCCGGAGAGATTCGCAATATAGAATTTTCAATTCCTGAAAAGGATATTGTACAGAATATATTTAGAAAATATAATTTATGTACTGCTAAAATTCAAATGACTAGTAGTCCATTTCCCTTATGGTTCCCATGGTACATTCATTATGGATATAGTTACTTTCATATTTTTATGAGCAACATGAGCGGTTTAAAATCCAAAATCATTGTGAACCAAGGCGTATGGCTTGAACATAGAGATAAATATGCTGATGCAATAAGAAAATTATGTAATGATATTAATTTAAAAACACTACTTAAAGAAGGCGTTTTTGATAAGCAAGTTTTCATGGAGAAAATGAACAATGTTAACTGCCGTGAAGATTATGCGTTAGTAATGGAACGTTTAGTTAATTATTACTTTTGGAAAGTAAAAAATAATGTATAGTATAATAATAAATAAATGGTGTTAAATAATAAAAAGAAGGCATGAATATAATTTTTCACATGAAGACAGTACTTCGGAATTTAGAAAATTGTAAGTATTTTCAACCTGAAATCCCATATGTTACTGGAATGCGTAAAATGGCAATTACTCTTGAAAACAAGTTAACAGATGTTATTGTAAAAACATTAAATCATCATATAACCTTAGTGAAAGCAGCACCTATAAAATAATCAGGAGTTTTTAGTTTAAAGTTGGACAGGTGTTAATCAAATCTCTGTTCAAGAAGCTCCTGAGTAACTTTGTGATTGTGTGGAAAAGATGTTCCTTCTGGAGATGCATTGTTAGATCGTCTTTTAAAGCAACCTTATGAGATTCTTGAGCAGGGTTTTAATCATGTTTTCAAAGATTATATTTCATAGGCAAGGAAACAACACTTGTTTACTTAAACTGTAATCATTGCTATCAATTTTATGGATATTGAAATGATATGGTGGAGGAACTACCGTTTATTGTGAGGGGTAAAGTAAAGAATGGAACAGATTGTTTTATCCGTTTTGCAATAGTTGGTGTTGTAAAGGATGGTAAACGATTTACTTTAAATGTGTTACTTGTTACATCCTTGTCTTATAAAGTCAAAGTTGTTAGAAAGCTTATGTTTTTTTGTTTAAAAAACTTGTTTTCCACACCATTTTCTACTATCAATAAAATAATCTAATCCTTTAAACTATCTACTTCCAAGCTCCTCTTGTATATATTTAAACATCTTTTTGATATTTAGTGTATCTATAAATAAATCAAAATCTTCTTTTTTAAACTCACGTAAAAGATATAAAATACCATAATAAACAGCAAGGCCAAACAATGAAATTGCTACTAGATGATACCATCTTGTAATTGTGATAAAATGAGTAAATTCTGTTAAAAAGTAAATTATTGCCCCCATTATAACGGCTGCAATAGCATGAAAAATTATTTTAAAGTTGCCTTTGATTTTTGCAATTTTAAAAGCTGTAAATCTAGTATAAACAAGTGCAACAAAATATGAAACAACAGTGCCAATTGCAGCTCCAGTTGCCCCAAGACCCGGAAGATTATAAAGACCTATGCTTTGAATATCTTTTGGCACCAACAATAGATTAAGAACAACATTGATAATCATCATAAGAACTATTCTATTACGAACAAGATGAGGCATGTTCATACCAGCAAGTTGATTTTCATAGGGATACAACATAACAGCAAGTAAAATGAAAAACGGGACTATCTGAAGAACAGGTAAAGCTTCCGTATACTTTGCACTAAGCAAAATAATAATAATAGGGTTTGCTAAAACAACCATTAAAATTATCATGGGAAAGATTATCATACTTAAATATCGCTCTGATTTTAATGTAATATCTTTTATGGCTGCCATATTATTTTTTGCAAAATGCTCTGAAATAGTTGGAAAAAGTAACATTCCAACAGCAGATGAAAAAAGAATAAGAAATTGTGATAGATTGTAAACAGCCCAATATTCTCCAACTTGTTGAGAACCCAAAAACAGTTGTATTGTTACTTTATCAATGTTAGTCATAACCAAAGAAGAAACTGATACTATTGCCATGGGAAATGCAAATGACATATAAGTTTTAACATAATTTTTTGATGGTTTTCCAACTGGATATTTTCTAAAAAATATAAAAGCAAGAAAAAAATGAAATAATTCACCAAGAACGTATGTATAGGCAAGGGCAAGAACACCCATTTTAGTGTATGCAACAACAATTGTTGCCGTTATTCTTACAAGATTATAGGAAAAAAGAGGAATTTCTGATTTTACAATTTCTTTTTTAGCATTAAATGTGGAAATAAATATCGCTGTAATTGTATGTAAAACATAATAAGCCAACATTATGTAAACTGCTTGTTCATGTATTGGTGTTTCAAAACCTCGACCAATTACATACTTCCAAATACCTATAAAAATAAACACTGACAAAGCTAAAATACCCGCTAGTACCGTTTTTATTGTTGCAAAGGTTCCAATACAGGTTGCAAGGTTTTTTCCTTCTGAAACTCGTTTAATATGAGCAGAGGCAAAACCAATCTCCCCAAAAAATGAAAAAAGTGCGACAAAACCATAGGCAAAACCAACAGCACCATACTCCCATGGTTCCATGTAAAGTGCAACAAATTTAAGCCCGGCATAACCTATAATACCACTAAGAAGATGCGTTGCAATAATAAATGCACTTTTTCTAGCAATCATCTTTTGGTGAAATAGTTAATTATTTTAAATACATATGTAAAAATATTTTTACATTACTTTTGAATAAGGTTGAACCTCCCCATCAACAATGGTTCCAGGACCAATAAAAACATTATTACCAATAATACTACCAACATTCATCATTGAATTAATACCGGTTTGCACGTTATCACCCATGATAACACCTAGTTTACGTTTTTTTGTATCAATTTTTTCACCATTAAGCACAACAGAGATATTTTTTTTATCAAGCCTCAGGTTTGCAATTTTTGTCCCGGCACCAAGGTTGCAATTCTGCCCAAGCACTGAATCACCAACATAATTATTATGAGGAATATTTGTTCCATCCATGATAATTGAGTTTTTAATTTCACAAGCGTTTCCAACATGGCAGTTATTACCAATAGACGTGTAAGGTCTTATGTAACAGTTTGGACCGATTTTACAGTTTTGACCAATAACAACAGGTCCTTCAATGTATGCACCAGAGAGAATTTTTGTGTTTTTACCAATGACGACATTATCCTTAATTTTTGTGTTTTTTTCAATTTCACCTTCTATTTTTTTATCAATTTTTTTCAATATTTCTTCATTTGCATCAAATAAATCCCATGGATAAACCACATCTCTCCATTCTTTTAGAGAAACACCAGCTATTGTTTCTTTTTCCAAAAGCATGTTTATAGAATCTGTGATCTCGTATTCCCCTCGTAATGATTTTTTTGTTTTTTTGATAAAATTGAAGATTTTTCTGTTGAAATGATAAATGCCTGCGTTTATTATTTTTGAAAATGGCTCATCCATTTTTTCATGGATTTTGCTGATTTTTTTTCCTTTTAATTCAATAATGCCGTATTCTTTTGCGTTTTCTACTTCTACTAATCCTATTTTCATTCCTTTTTTCATAATGTTTTTTATGTCGTTTTTACCAAAAATTGTGTCCCCGCATAAAACAATGAAATCGTTAACAAAATGCTCCGTCATCCCAATTGCGTGTGCAGTACCTAGTGGTTTCCCCTGATTTAAATATTCTATGTTTACCTTCCATTTTTTGCCGTCACCAAAATAGTCTCTAACCATCTCGCTTTTGTAACCAACTACAAAGATGAAATCCTTTAAACCAGCATTTTTTGCATTCACTAGGTTCCATTCCAGTATAGGTCTATTGGCTACTGGTAGCATAACCTTCGGCCTAGTGTAGGTTAAGGGGCGCATTCTTTTCCCTTCACCTGCGGCAAGGATTACACATTTCATATCTTTCACTATCTCCAAATTTTTTTATTCAACTGTAACAGATTTAGCGAGGTTACGTGGTTTATCTATAGAACAACCTTTTAGGTTCGCAACATGATACGCTAGAAGCTGCAGTAGAACTGTGATGGTTATACAGGATAGCATCGTCTGGTTAGATGGGTATCTGATGATAAAATCTGCATATTTGTCGATTTCTGTGTCGTTTTCATCAGCTATAGCAATCACCATTGGTCCCCTGGTTTTTACTTCACCTATGTTCGCAAGCATTTTATCGTAGGTGAAATCCCTGGTTACTATTGCTACAACTGGTGTGTTTTTTGTTAGGAGCGCAAATGGACCGTGTTTTAGCTCACCAGCAGCAAAACCCTCCGCATGGATATATGATATTTCTTTTAACTTAAGGGCACCTTCTAGGGATAGTGGGTAGTTTATCCCGCGACCAATGAAGAAAATTGATTGTGAGTCTTTAATTTGTTTCGCGATATCTATTATGTCATCACTTCTATCAAGTATCGCTCTAACTTGTTTTGGCAAATCTCTAAGATGAAGCATATACTGGTATAACTCGTCTGAACCTACTTTATTATTGATTGAGCCGATTTTTAATGCAACTAAAAATAAGACTATTATCTGTGAAATGAATGTCTTTGTTGCTGCTACTCCTATCTCTGGACCAGACTGAGTGAGGATATAGCCATCTGCGATCCTAGTAGCTGTGCTACCGATGACGTTTGTGATTACCAGTGTTTTGCACCCTGAGCTCTTAGCCTCTCTCAAAGCAGCTAAGGTATCAGCTGTTTCACCTGACTGTGTTATAGCTATTACTAGCGAGGTTTCTTTTTTTGTCCCAAAATATCTGTACTCAGATGATAGTTCAACAGAAACAGGTATGCCTGTTAGTTGCTCTATTAAATATTTTCCAACTAAACCTGCATAAAATGAGGTGCCACATGCCACAATATATATAGAATCAAGGCTATTGTTTAGTAGTTTTTCCACGTTATCAGGAAAGTTTATTGATCTCTCTATCTCCGATATCCTTCCTCTTAGAGCCTGATTTATGGTGTCTGGTTGATCATATATCTCTTTCAGCATGAAATGCGGGAAACCAGATTTCTCAGCATCCTTTATGTCCCATTCTATTAATTCTTCTTTCTTTTTTACTTCTTTTTTGTTCTTGTTAAATACTTTAACTGAGTTTTTAGTGAGTACACATACTTCGCCGTCATCAATGAAAATCACCCGATTTGTGTATTTAAGTAATGCAGGTATGTCTGATGCAAGAAAGTTTTCGTTATCCCCGATTCCGACAACAAGTGGGCTCTCGTTTCTAGCTCCAACTAGTTTATTAGGCTCATCTTCGCATATAACAGCGATAGCATATGAGCCTTTTAGTTTTTTAAGAGTTTGAAAAACCGCGTTTTCTAAGTTGCCATTGTAATTTTTTTCTATCAAATGAGCGATTATCTCTGAATCTGTCTGTGATCTAAATTTAACACCCTGTTTTTCAAGTTCTTCTCTCAGTTTTTTGTAGTTTTCTATTATCCCGTTGTGTATCACAGCGATTTTTTTGTTGCTGCTTAGATGAGGGTGGGCGTTTTCTTTGGTGACCGCACCCATTGTAGCCCAGCGGGTGTGACTAATCCCAATGCAGCCTTCGATGTGGGGTATTTTTTTTTCGAGTTTTGATATTTCTCCAACGTCTTTGAAGATCTGTAATTTTTTCCCTATTACTCCTATTCCTGCTGAGTCGTAACCACGGTATTCGAGTTTTTTAAGGCAGTCGATGAGTATTTTATCTGCGTCTCTAAACCCGTTATACCCAACTATTCCACACAATTTTACATCACTCTGATTCCAGTTGATATATTTTTATTTATGGTTTTCATTGGTGTAGTCTCACATTTTCTGCCTATTATGGTTCCTGGTTCTACAACGTTATGGGGTCCTATGTTGCAGTCTTCTGCTATCATAGCTCCTATGACTTCTAGTTTTTTGAATTCATCTTCTGTTTCTATTGTTGCTTTGCCCGCGTACCCTGAGAAATTGTTGCCTATTATTGTTCCTCTTGCTATGATTGAGTGTGATATAAATGAGTTTGAGCCTATATGTACATCATTCATTATAACGCTGTTTCTAATCTCAGAGAATGGGTGGATTATGGAGTTGTTGCCTATGGTGGTTGATGGAAATATGCAAACATTAGGTCCGATTTCGCATCCTTCTCCTATTATTGCTGGTCCTATTATGTAGGATCCTGAGTATATTTTTGTGTAGTTTCCAATTGATACGTTTCCTTTTATTGTGACGTTTTTTTCTATTAGTCCTGCTTTGGATGAGCCTGCATCTGTGATCATTAGCTCGTTTACAGATATTAGGTCCCATGGGTATACTATGTCCATCCAGGATTTAGCGATGATTGTGTTTATGTTTTCTCCGTCTTCAACTATTGATTGTATGACAGAAGATAGGTCGTGTATGCCTTGTTTAGATAGTTTTTCTATTTTGTTGAATATGTTTTTTGGTAGTTTGTATATGCCTGTTGATATGAATCTACCGATTTCTTCTTTTGGTTTTTCTACGATTTGTTTAAGTGATTGTTTTTCTAGGAATACCACGCCGTATTTTGAGGGGTGGGGGTGTTCTTTTATAAGCATGGAGTATTTTGATTTGTCTTTGATCAGGTTTGATATACTGTTTTGGTCAATGATGTTGTCTCCTGATAAAACTATGAATGCGTCTTTGATGTGGTTTTTTGCTTTTAGTAGCGCATTAGCTGTTCCTAGTTGTTTGTCTTGTACCACATATTTTATTTTTATGTCATTGTAGTCTTTGAAGTATTCCATTATGACTTCTTTTTTATATCCAACTACTACTATGATTTCGTTTATACCACTTTTTTTAACGGCATCAAAAACATGTTCTAGTATTGGTTTGTTACAGACTGGTAGCATCACCTTTGGCATGGTTTCAGTAAATGGTCTGAGTCTTTTTCCTTCACCTGCGGCTAATATTACTGCCTTCATATTTTAAAATCTCCTTTTGGATGTAAGCTTTATTCGCATATTTTACGTTTTCTCAATAAAAATTGATAAAAGATAGGGGAAAATCATGTTTTTCTTCTATGTATATCTTCTTTGTCTGTATAGTTTTTTGTCAACAGTTTGTATCATCTGAGTAATGTTTTTATCTGATAACCCAAGGAATTTTATTATCTCTCTTATGTTTTGTTCAGGGTTTGATATTATGTTGTTGTAGTTTATGTATAGTACTTCTATGTCGTCTCTATTTGTCATCATTTTTTTTATGGTGTTGTTTAGTTTTGTGAAAACTTTTTTTGTTTCTTCTCGTTTTTCGTCTTTTTTACCAGTCATTTTTTCCATTGAGTCTAGTATTTCTTCTATGTTTCTTTCTGTGTAGATTATCTTGTATTTTCCTGGTGGTAGGTATTTTAGTCCATATGCTGTTATTTTTATGAATTTGCCTCTGTATTTTTCTAATGGTAGTGTTTTGTCTATTAGTTTGTTTATTATTTTTCCGCCTTCTAGTTCATAGTACCCCTTGGGGTTGTTTTCATCTGATTGTCTTTTTGTGTCATAGGCTATTGGTATACTACCAGCTTGTAGTATTTGCATGATCATTGATGTACCAGATCGTTCTAGTCCTGATACGATGTAGTTGATTTTTTCATCTAGCTTCATGCTAACCACTTTATTTTATATATCCTAGTTCTTCTAATTTTTTTATTACTTTTTCTGCGCTTTCTTCAATAGTTTCTTTATCTGTATAAAGTATCATCTCAGGTTTTTCAGGTTCTTCATATGGAGCGTTTATACCGGTAAAATCTTTGATAAGTCCTTCTCTTGCTTTCTTGTAGAGACCTTTGGTGTCTCTTTTTTCGCAGGTTTCAATGGATGCTTTTGTATAAATCTCTAAAAATCTTCCTTTGCCAACTAATTCTCTGCAGAAATTTCTATCTATTTTATATGGAGAAATAAAGGCGGTTATAGTAATTAAACCTGCATCAAAAAAAAGTTTTGCTACTTCAGATATCCTCCTGATGTTTTCTTTTCTGTCCCGGGGAGAAAAACCTAGATCCTTATTCAGTCCATGGCGGATGTTATCTCCATCAAGAACATATGATAGATACCCCATTTCATGTAATTTATAGGCCACCTCATTTGCAACGGTAGATTTACCGCTTCCAGAGAGACCCGTGAACCATAGTACCACACCTTTTTGTTTTAAAAGTGATTCTCTTTCTTCCCTGCTTACTTTATGTGTGTGCCATACGACATTTGTTGCTTTTTTCTTTTCCATTTTTTTATCACCTTTGTTTTAGAAAAACCAATATTTTTTCTACAAAAGAATCGGTTTTGTCTTTGGGTGTTATTACTCCAAAGACTTCTTTTTTCCCCCCACACTTGTATCCCAATGATTTGCCTTGTTCAATCAATGGTTCTAAATTTTTATTACTTCTCACATATATTTGATCTTTATCGTCAAAGAATCCTGTATTTATGACGATGGTGTCTTTTCCTGTATCCCAAGCAATTTTTCTTGTTACGGTTGATATAATGTTGTATTTTGTATTAATCTTTTTAAGAATCATTCCCTGTATTTCTTTGGATGGTTTTTCAATTTGTTTTTCGATTTCATCGTTGAGTGTTATAAGATTTTTGTTCCATTTTTCATTTTTTAGTATTTCATCAGCATCATTATAGGTAAGTAAAAGGTGCGGTGCTTTTTCCACAGCTTTTTTATCACCTAGTTTGTAGTTGGAATCTAAAAGATAAACAATTTTTAGCATATTGTCAAAACTTAGATTATTTTTCTGACAAAAATCTGTTATTATTTCATAGAATAATTTGTTGTTTTTTATTCTCTGCTCGTGATCTCCAACAACACCGAGTAGTGCAAATAGGTTTACATCATTACCAAGGAATTTGTTGATAATCCAGCTTGCTGATGGATATTCATCTGGATTTCCTCCTTTAACAACTGGATTGTGATGAAAAACTTCTCTTATTTCTGATCCCAAGTGATGGTCAAATATTAATATTTTAGATTTTTCTGCTAACTTTTTTATGTTATCCTCAGGCAACGACATATCTACGACAATGATAAAATCATATTTTGAGTAATTCTTTAACTCCTTGTCTGTTAAAAAATAGTTACCTAGAATAGGTGTTTTGTTTTCGATTTTTTTATTAGATAATTTTTCTAATAAAAGTCTCGCGGAACAGATACCATCAGTATCCCAATGATGTACCATAAGTCCTTGGCCCTGTAATTCTTCCAACATGATCTTTCCCTTTATTCCACAAATGGTTTATCGAACTTCAAAATGGTCTCTGATACCTCTTTTCGCATCATGTTTTCTGGTGGTATTTCGCCGTTCATAAGTAGTTCCCTTATCTTTTTTCCGCTGAAGTTGATGTGATATTTTTCTTCATGAGGACATATTTTTTCGTTTACCACTGCGTCGCATTTTGTACATCTGAAGAAGGATTTAAAGAAAACAGGTGTTATACCCAAGTCGGGGAATTCCTGGAATATCATATGGGCATTGTAGGGGCCATAGTAATTACCTATGCCTGCATGGTCTCGTCCTATAATGAAATGGGTGCATCCAAAGTTTTTCCGCATGATTGCATGGTGTATTGCTTCGCGTGGACCGGCGTATTTCATTGATGTTCGAAGAATTGACATGACTGCTCTTTCTTTTAGATAATAGTATTTCATTAATGTTTCATATGCTGCAAGTATAACATTGTCTGTAAAATCTCCTTTCTTTTTCTTCCCAATAATTGGGTTTATGAATATACCATCTACGAATGTTAATGCTGTTTTCTGGACATATTCATGACCGATGTGTGGCGGGTTTCTTGTTTGGAATGCAACGATTTCTTTCCATCCTTTTTCTTTGAACAGGAAACGTGTTTCTTTTGGTGTAAGGTTGTATTCATCAAATTCCCTAGTTTTACTTTCAAGAAGTGTTATTTTTCCACCAAGTAAAAATTGTTTCATGTTGTTTACATTTTCGACTCCAGGGTGGTTTGTATCTTGTGTACCATATACTGATTGTGCCAGTGTTTTTTTATCGAATGTATAGATTTCGTCGATGTCTAGTATAGAATGAACACCTGTTTCTGTGTTTGTGAGTAATATTTGGTCTCCTTCTTTCAGATCTTTTATTTCTTTTTTGTCGAAATCCAACAGAATCGGTATAGTCCACGGAGTCCCATTCTCCAGTCTTTTTTCTTTTATAACGTTTTCTAGATCATTTTTGCAGAGAAAACCTTCTAGCGGCGAGAACACTCCTTTGGCTATGTTTTCTATATCTTCTGCTAGATTTGTGTTTATTTCAAATTTTGGTAAATCTGCTACTTCTGATGGTTTTCTTTTTATGTGTCTGTCTACAAGTTTTCCGCCGTGTGGTTTTGGCATAATTTTTCGCCTCAGTCTAGATAGCCTAGTGCCCTTAGTCTGTTTTTTATTTTTTCTTCGTCTTCTTTGCTGAATGCTTCTTCTGGTTCTTCTTCTGTGCCTGATATGACTTCTCGTAGTACGTATGTTACGTATGATGATAGTGAGTTGAATCCTGTTCCTTGTATCCGTTTTTTTATTTTTTCTGCTAGTGGTGTTGGTATTGATATTGTTGTGTATTTTTTATCATCTTTTTCTTCTGTCATTTTTTATCACTTTTTTCCTTTTTAACTATATGTAATTATATATAATGATATGTAATTATAATATAAAACTTTTATCTATTCCAAATCTAAAATTGATTATAGCTTACTATTTGATAAAAATAATCAGCTAAATAGTCTGTTTTATATCTATTCTAAAAACTGAATAACCCTTAATTACTATATAACCAAAAAATCTATCTGAAAAACAAATATAGCCAACAAAAACAAGTATCCTCCCTTTATGAGGACCTGTAGCTATTGTTTGATTATTCACCTTCGTATAATCCTCATCATTAAAATATCTATAAAGAATCACAGAACGTAACATCAATTTTGATTGTCTCATTGGACGGAAAAAAGCAAAATGAAACCCATATCCCCTAGATTCTATTTTTATAGAAAAATCCTCTTTTTCATCTAGAGCTTGCTGTAATTCTTCATCATTTTCATATAATTCATTACATTTATTTCTAATAGCCTCTAAAACATTAGATTTATCATTTATTTCTATACTTGTCTTAGTTGTTTCTACATTCCCGTCTGGACCAAATCTAAAAATTATAATGTTTTGAACTGTTTGCGTAT